>JBBQSS010000008.1:0-32571 GCA_038213665.1 Burkholderiales bacterium
TGGACCGCGCGGCACAACGCCTACTTTGCCGCGATCCAGTCCAAGCCGGGTTGCCGCGCTATCTCCACCGACACCTGCGTGCCGATCTCGCGGTTGGCCGACTGTCTGCTGGACTCGGTGGCCGAGGCCGATGCGAGCGGCATTCCGTATTTCCTGGTCGACCACGTCGGCGACGGCAACTTCCACTTCGGCTATCTGATCGATCCCACCAAACCCGAAGAGCGCGAAATCGCTGAACAACTTAACCAGTCGCTGGTGGGGCGCGCACTGCGCCTGGAAGGCACCTGCACCGGCGAGCACGGCGTGGGTTTGCACAAGATGGATTTTCTGGTGACCGAGACCGGCACCGGCGCGGTGGACATGATGCGCGCCATCAAGCGCGCGCTGGACCCGAACAACATCATGAACCCGGGCAAGATTTTTGCGATATAGCTTGGAGCTTGCAGCTTGGGCGGACATCCTTCAGAAGGCGCTATAATTGTCTGCTCAGCGGCTGTAGCTCAGTTGGATAGAGTACTTGGCTACGAACCAAGGGGTCGTGGGTTCAATTCCTGCCAGCCGCACCATATGAATCAAGGACTTAGAGTCGAAAGGCTTTAAGTCCTTTCTTCTTTGTGGCTTTGAACATCGCTCTGGTTGCCGTTCGGTTGCCGTTTCTCGAAACCTTCTTTGATTGCCGAACCTGCGGGATTGGTGGCTGAACTGACCCGAATGGCTGCGCGCCATGGATGATGTCGGTATCTCTGATGTTCCACGTTTGATGACTTGCTATTAATTTGATAGCTACTTGCGCAAGTTCTACGAAGGCTAGCGGCCTATTTGACATATAAATAGTGCTGCGAAGGTGCTCAATCAACTACCGCGAAGGCGGCAGACAATGACGATCCTTCGGCGCTCCAACGTTGCGTTTACCTCCGCCAGCGCGGTCATGCCGGGCGCGTTGCCTGTTGAATGGCGCTTTGCGCTGGTGGCGACACACCCAGCATCACCGTTTTCCATTTTTGGGACTCTGTCGCTTTGCCTGACGCACCGCCAAGTCACATGCTAGAGGCTGCGCACAAACTCAGCCACATCCGGGTGCAAGCGCGTCGGCTTGCGCTGGACCACCGTGCCCACGTTGATGCCGCACACGGCTTGCTCGCCTTCAGATAAACCAAAAAGCAGGTGCAGCGCGCTCGAGCGCATGGCCTGCCCGCTGGTCAGGCTGCTGCCGAAACCCATGCTGTGTGCGCTCAGCAAAAAATTCTGGATGGCAGCACCCACCGAGACCATGCGCTCCAACGGGTCAATGTTTGGCTCGCAGGGGCCTAACCGGGCAATCGCCAGCACCAGAAACGGCGCGCGAAAGGCTTTCTCGCGGGCCTGCTCCATTTGCTCAGGCGTGGCGTTGGCATCGCGCTCGGCCAGCGCCTGGGCAAACGCATTGGCCAGCAGCGCGCGCTTGTCCGACGGCACCACGACAAAACGCCACGGCCTCACCACGCCATGGTCTGGCGCAGCGGCGGCGCAGCGAAACATGTCGTTGACCTGCGCAGCGCTGGGCCCTGGCTCGGCCAGGCGTTTGGGCAAGATGTTTTGCCTGGACGTGATCAATGTCAGCACAAAGCTGGCCTCGTCGCTGGGAAGGATGTCAACAGGTGGCGTCATACCCGGATGGTAGCGGCTGCTGAGGTGCAGACCATAATGCAGCCCATAACTTCCTGCTGACCTGTAAACAAGCTTGGCAACTCACACCCATGTGCGAACGGTTTGGCCTTTCTTCAATACACGCACTGACAACCAGCGAGTTGCCACTAAAAGCTATTTAATTTATAGCTACTTACGCCCTATTTAAAAGGGCTAGAAGTCATTTTTTTATATGAAAACATGAATTGTCTGACACGTGCCTGGGCCACCCATTCGGGTGAACTGCGGAGCTGGCTGCGTCAGCGTGTGAGCAGCTCGGCCGAGGCCGATGACCTGCTGCAAGACCTGTTCGTTAAGGCGCTGCGCCAGGGTGAGCACTTTTGTGACCTGCGCAACGCCCGTGCCTGGCTGTTTGAAGTGGCGCGCAACACCCTGACCGACCACTTGCGTGTGCACCGTGACACGGTTGAGGTGTCGGACGATCTGGCGCACAGCGAAGACGTTGTGGATACCGTGGATGTGCTCACCGACTGCCTGCCCCGCGTGTTGTCCGAATTGAGCGCTGGGGACCGCGAAGTGATCACCCTGTGCGACTTGCAAGGCATGGCACAAGCTGACTTTGCAAAAGTAAAAGGCCTGAGTCTGAGCGCCGCCAAGTCACGCCTGCAGCGCGCCCGCGTGCGGCTGAAAGCGCACATGTCAGTGGCGTGCCAAGTCAGAATGGACGACACAGGCCGAGTCGCGGATTTTGTGCCGCGCACACACGTGTGACAAGTCAACGCCACGTTTGGCCGCCGCTTTGGGCGTATCCATGCGACAACGGTGCGGCGCTGTGGCTAGCCGGAGGTCGGTGGTGCTGGGTGCTGGGTGGTGGGTGGTGGGTGGTGGGTGGTGCAGGTTTGGGCATCGGCTTGATTGTCTGAAGTCGTCAAAAAATACACCACTCAGTCTTTTCCCCGGTGTTTCGCGGCGTACCGGGCCAGGGCTGCTTGTTTGAGATGATGCCAAAATTGTATTTTTTTCTGTTGTCTGCGCAACGCAAAGGGCGTTCATGAGTAAAGCATTTACACGCGAGTCTGATGGCGATGAGGATGACGAGGTGCAACTTCCCCAACTGCCCATTTCAGGTAAAAATTACATGACGCCTACGGGCTATGCCGCGATGCGTCATGAGTTGCTTGATTTGATTGATGTTGAGCGTCCCAAAATGGTTGATGTGGTGCACTGGGCGGCAAGCAATGGTGACCGCTCTGAAAATGGGGATTACTTGTATGGCAAAAAGCGTTTGCGCGAGATTGATCGCCGCATCCGGTTTTTGACCCAGCGCATTGAAATCGCCGAAGTGATCGACCCGGCTGTGCATCATGGCAACGGCCAGGTTTTTTTTGGTGCGACAGTAAGTTATGTGGAAGAGGGGGGTGTCGAGCGCACGGTGACCATTCGCGGTATCGATGAGGCGGTGAGTGCCCAGGGTGAGGTGAGCTGGGTGTCGCCGATTGCCAGAACCCTGCTCAAAGCCCGCCAGGGTGACGTTCTGAAGCTGCTCACGCCTACCGGCGCGCTGGAGATTGAGGTGGTTTCGGTGAGCTACCCCGCCAAGGTCAGCCTTTGAGTTGGTTGCTGTTGGTGATGCGCTCGGCACGCAAGACCGCCGGGGTGTGCCGCAAATTGCGCAGCACAAGGTCGAGTTGATGCAGATCACGCACGGCAATGACAAACTTCAAGTCTATGACACCCTGGTCGGAATCATCCGCCATGTCGACATGGGTAATGTCGGCTTCTGCTGCCGCCAGCGCCCCGGCCACCTTGGCCAGCATCCCTTTGTTGTTGGTGACAGTGACCACCACGCCCGTCTGAAAAGATCGCACGGGCTCATCTGCCCACTCAACGTTGATGAAGCGTTCGCTGTCTTTGTATTGCAGTTTCTGTGCAACCTGGCATTGGCTGGTGTGTACCGTCAAGCCCTCACCGCGACCCAGGTAACCGACGATGCTGTCGCCTGGCACGGGTCTGCAGCATTGGGCAAACCGCACCGAGGTGTTTTCACTGCCGTCAATCTGCACACTGCCTTGCGCGATGGCTTCGCCCGCAGCAAAACGTTCACGCGTGAGCAGCAGGGCGTCAGGTTTCTCACCACCGTCTGCCAGGAGTTTGGTCAGCCGTTTGGCCACAATGCTGGCAATGCGCTTGCCCAGGCCGATATCGGTGAGCAATTCCGCGCGTGTCTTGTTGCCGCTAAAGCGAAGCAGTTTGTCCCAACTGGCCTCATGCGATTTGTCGCTGGCGGGCAGGCTTTCAATGCCCTCGGCGCGCAGTGCTTGGGTGAGCATCTTTTCGCCCAGATATTGTGAGTCGGTCTGCGCCATGGTGCGCAGGTTTTGGCGGATTTTGGAACGTGCGCGTGCCGTTCGCACAAAGCCAAGCCAGGCTGGGTTCGGGCTGGATGCCTCGTCAGTGATGATTTCAACCACGTCACCGTTTTTGACTTCGGTGCGCAGCGCGACTTGTTCGTTGTTGACTTTGGCCGACACCGCGTGGTCGCCTACATTGCTGTGAATGGCATAGGCGAAATCGACCACGGTGGCCCCGCGCGGCATGGCCATGATGCGGCTTTTGGGTGTGAACACGTAAACCGCATCCGGAAACAAATCAACCTTGACATGCTCCCAAAATTCGGCGGCGTCACGGGTTTCATCCTGAATGTCAAGCAACGATTGCAGCCACTTGGAGCCGATGCGGTCATTGTGAGTGATGCCATCCTGGTTTTCTTCTTTGTAAAGCCAGTGCGCGGCCACGCCCGTTTCGGCAATCACATGCATGGCCTCTGTGCGCAGCTGGAATTCCACATTGATGCCCGATGGACCGACCAAGGTGGTGTGCAGCGACTGGTAGCCGTTGATCTTGATCATGGCAATGTGATCCTTGAACTTGCCGGGCACCGGTTTGTAGAGCTGGTGCAACAGGCCCAGCGCGGTGTAGCAATCAATCAAATGCGGCACGATGACACGAATACCGTAAATGTCGGTGACCTGCGCAAAGCTCAGGTTTTTCTCGTTCATTTTGCTGTATATGGAATAAAGTGTCTTCTCCCGTCCGGCGATGCGCACAGACATGCCGAAATGTGAAAAAGTCGTCTCCAGGTCTGCCTGCACTTTTTGGATCAGGTCCCGTCGCCTGCCGCGCGCCTTGGCCACTGCTTTTGTCAATATGCCGTAGCGCCACGGGTGCAGGTAGCGAAACGACAGGTCTTGCAACTCCCGGTAAGTTTGGTTCAGGCCCAGCCGGTGGGCAATCGGCGCGTAGACCTCCAGGGTTTCTGAGGCGATGCGTTGCCACTTTGCCTGCGGCGCGTCCGACAGGGTACGCATGTTATGCATGCGGTCAGCCAGCTTGATCAGAATCACCCGCACATCACGCGCCATGGCCAGCAGCATTTTGCGGAAAGACTCGGCCTGGTTTTCTTCACGCGTGTTGAATTGCAGCTTTTCCAGCTTGGTCAACCCATCGACCAGTTCCGCCACCGGTGAGCCAAAGCGTTCGATCAGATCGGGTTTGGCAATGCCGCAGTCTTCCATGGCATCGTGGAGCAATGCGGCCATCAGGGCTTGTGCATCGAGTTTCCAATCGGCACATTGTGCGGCCACTGCAATTGGGTGGGTGATGTAAGGCTCGCCACTGTTGCGCAGTTGCCCCAGATGCGCCTCGTCTGCAAAACGGTAGGCCAGACGCACGTGGCCCAAGTCTTCGGGACTGAGGTAATCCAACTTGCTTGTCAGGCCGGCAAAGCCCGCCGACACCGCACTGACTTCAGCGGCTCTGGGCGTTTCTGCGGCGGGACTGACTTTGCGTGTGGTCATGGGTGGTCTGGGTGTGAGCGGTATGCCCGTGTCTTGAATATAGCGTGCGGGTGAACCGTTTTGGAGCGGACAACAAAAAAGCACCGCGAGCGGTGCTTTTTAAGGCAATTGCTAAAAACTTGCTTACAACGGCACTTTTTTCAGCATTTCAATGCCAACTTTGCCTGCGGCAATTTCGCGCAGCGCCGTCACGCCTGGTTTATTTTTGCTTTCAACTTTGGCGGTATGGCCATGGCTGAGCATGCGTGCTCGGTACGACGCAGCCAACACCAATTGAAAGCGATTAGGAATCTGCAGCAAGCAGTCTTCAACAGTGATACGGGCCATGAATTCTCCAAAACCAAAGGGGGAGCGCTGTCAGAGGTGCAGTGCTTTGAACGTTTCAGCTCTGGCGCGGCGCTGCGCCAAATACTTGAGGCGTTGTGAATGCACAATTGATTTGAGGTCAAAAACTGCGCGGTCAAACGATTCGTTGATTATAACGAAGTCAAATTGGTGCGCTTGCGCCATCTCTTTAGCCGCGTTTTGCAGCCTGACCTCGATCACCTCATGGGTGTCTTCGCCGCGCCGCTCCAAGCGAGAGCGCAACTCTTCCCAGCTCGGTGGCAAGATGAAAATGGTGACCGCGTTGGCGAAAATCTTCTTGATTTGCAGCGCCCCCTGGTAGTCAATTTCAAGAATCACGTCTGCGCCCTGACTCATGCGCTCCTCAATGGCCTTTTTGGAGGTGCCATAGCGGTGGTTGTGGACATGCGCCCACTCGACAAATACGTTGGCCTGCACCATGGCGTCGAACTCTGCGGCAGAGACAAAAAAGTACTCGCGACCATGTTTTTCCTGGCCGCGTGGTGCCCGCGTGGTGTGTGACACTGAAGGTTGCACATGCGAGTCAAGCTCCATCAGCGCCTTGACCAGGCTTGACTTGCCGGCACCGCTGGGGGCAGCCACCACAAACAGGTTTCCGGGGTACTCCATAAACTTCTATCCTCGCATTGCGTAGAGCCGAACTTATTCGATGTTTTGCACCTGCTCGCGCATTTGCTCGATCAGCACCTTCATGTCGACCGAAATATGGGTGAGTTCCAGGGCGGCCGACTTTGACCCTAAGGTGTTGGCCTCGCGGTGCAGTTCCTGAATCAAAAAATCAAGCCGCTTGCCGATTTCTCCGCCCTTGCTGATGAGGCGCTGCAACTCATCCAGGTGTGAATCCAGCCGGGTCAGCTCTTCAGCCACATCGATGCGAATGGCAAACGCCGTGGCCTCGGTCAGCGCCCGGTCTTGCGCCGCCTCCGGCACGTGGCTGCCGTCGGTGAGGCCCATGGCTTCCTGCCAGCGGTCCATGAAGCGCTGACGCTGCTGGGCCACCAATTTCGGAATCAGGGGTTGCGCTAGCGCTGCCAGCGCGCGAAGTTGCGTGATCCGGTCTTGCAGCGTGACGGCCAGGCGCGCGCCTTCGCGCTCCCGGGCGCCCATCAACGCCTGCAGGGCGATGTCTGCCAACTTCATCAGGTCGGCTTGCCAGTCTCTGGTGCTGGGTGCGTCGCTGCTGGAGAGCCGGATCACATCCGCCACACTGAGTGCGGTGGCGCTGGGCAGCCAGGCTTTGACGTTGTCCTGAATCGAGTTGAGCCCCTGTAGCAGGCGCACCGAGGGCACCGCCAGGCCACCCGCGTTGTTGTTTTCAAGGGCGGCACGCACTTCAATCTTGCCGCGTTTGAGACGCGCCGTCAGGCGCTCGCGCAGCGCCGGTTCGCAGGCGCGCAATTCGTCAGGCAAACGAAAAGACAGGTCGAGAAAACGGCTGTTGACCGACCTGATTTCAAGCCCCAGGCGGGTGTTGGCGTCGGGTTTTGGCTCGCCGTCGGCCGCGTCATTGGTCCCGCGGTGCTGGACACTGGCGTAGCCGGTCATGCTGTAAACTGACATTTGGATGCTTGTTCTATGAAATGAGTTCAAGAATAACCCGGTTCTGACCCAGTGAGCAACGCTCTGATTTAAATAATATGTCAAAGGCAAAACCTTCCCCTCTTCCCCCGGACGCCAGGATTGGCGGCTACCGGGTGATTCGCCGGGTGGCGGCGGGCGGGTTCGGTGTGGTGTACCTTGCCGTCGGGGCGGACGGACAGCAGGTGGCCATCAAGGAATATTTGCCGGCCTCGCTGGTCACGCGCGAACCCGGCACCGTGCTGCCGCAGGTGGCGCCTGAAAAATTGTCCCTGTACCGCTTGGGCTTAAAGAGTTTTTTTGAGGAAGGCCGCTCGCTGGCGCAAATTTCTCACCCGGCGGTGGTGAGCGTGATGAATTTCTTTCGGGAAAACGACACCGTTTACATGGTGATGAATTACCTTGACGGTGCCAGCTTGCAAGATTTCATTGTGATTGCGCGGGACCTCAAGCAGCCCAAGGTGTTTCGTGAGTCCACCATTCGCTCTTTGTTTGACGAGATTTTGCGCGGCCTGCGCATTGTTCATCAGCACAAGATGCTGCATCTGGACATCAAACCGGCGAATATTTTTATTTCTGACGATGACAAGGCGGTGTTGATCGACTTTGGCGCGGCCCGTGAGGTGTTGAGCAAAGAGGGCAACTTTGTGCGCCCCATGTACACCCCGGGTTTTGCCGCCCCCGAGATGTACCGGCGCGACAGTTCCATGGGGCCATGGACTGACATTTATGCCATTGGTGCCTGCATCTACGCCTGCATGCTGGGTTACCCGCCCAACGAAGCGCCGCACCGGCTCACCAATGACCGCATGACGCTGGCCCTCAAGCGCCTGCAAGGGGTGTACTCTGATAATTTAATGGAGGTGGTGCAGTGGTGCATGGCGCTGGACCCGCTGGCGCGTCCGCAGTCTGTCTTTGCCCTGCAAAAGCAACTCAACCGGGGGGGTGACCGTCGTTACACCCGGCTCAGCGTAGGCGACAAAGTGCGCATGCAGTTTGAAACCATGGTCTCCAACACCAAAAAAACAGTGCTTAAACCCACCAATCTGGACGGCAAACTGAAATGAAATTCTCTGTGTTCCAGGTGAGTCGCAAAGGTGAGCGGCAAAAAAATGAAGACCGCATGGGCTACTGCTACACCCGCAGCTCAGCCGTTTTCATCCTGGCCGATGGCATGGGCGGACACCCCGAAGGCGAGGTGGCGGCGCAGCTTGCGCTGCAGGCCATTTCAGTGCTGTTTCAAAAGCAGGCGCATCCGGAGCTGCCTGACGTGGCCCAGTTTTTGTCAGAGGCGCTGTTGACGGCGCACCGACACATCTTGCGTTATGCCATGAGCCGCAATGCGCTGGACTCACCGCGCACGACGATTGTGGTGGCGGTGTTGCAGGCCGGCCGCGTCAGTTGGACGCACTGCGGCGATTCCCGTTTGTACCTGGTGCGTGAGGGCGCGTTGCTGGCGCGCTCCAAAGACCATTCGCTGCTGGCGCAAAATCTGCTGCACACGGCCGGGGCCAACTCACCCAACCGCAACGTGCTGTTTTCCTGCCTGGGCTCGCCCACCAAACCGGTGTTCAGAGTGGCCGGGCCGGTGACCTTGCACCATGCGGACCGCATCATGCTGTGTTCTGACGGCCTGTGGTCGAACGTGTCAGACGACGAGCTGGTGGCTGAGCTCTCAAACAAGCCAGTCAATCAGGCCGTGCCTGATCTGGTAGAAAAAGCCCTGCGCGAGGGCGGTGCCACGTGCGACAACGTCACCTGTCTTGCCCTTGAGTGGGTGTTGCCGGATGCGCTGGCGCCTTCCCCCGACAGCATTTCAACCGACGCCATCAGCGATGATGTTTTTGCGTCAACAGTGCAAGCCGGTTGGCCTGATGCTGCCGACGACGACTTTGACGACGCCGCCATTGAGCGCTCGATTGCAGAAATCAACGCGGCCATCCGTCGTTCTGCCATCAAGAAAGTCTGAACTTTTGTTTTTTTTGAGAGCGTTTTTATGACTGACTATCTTCGTGCCCAGGGCCGGGCCGCCAACGCCTTGCGCAGCGTGCGCATCAGCCGCAGCTACACCATGCACGCCGAGGGCTCGGTCCTGATCGAGTTCGGCAACACCCGCGTGCTGTGCAACGCCTCGGTGCTGGACATCGTGCCGCCCCACCAAAAAGGCAGCGGGCAGGGCTGGGTCACGGCTGAATACGGCATGTTGCCGCGCGCCACCCACCGCCGCAGCGACCGTGAGGCCGCACGCGGCAAACAAAGCGGACGCACCCAGGAAATCCAGCGCCTGATTGGCCGCGCGCTGCGCTCGGTGTTTGATTTGACGCTGTTGGGCGAGCGCACCATCCAACTGGATTGCGACGTGATTCAGGCCGACGGCGGCACCCGCACCGCAGCCATCACCGGGGCATTTGTGGCCGCGCAAGATGCCGTCAATGGCTTGTTGGCGCAGGGTAAATTGACCCGCTCGCCGATTCGCGAGGCGGTCGCTGCCATTTCGGTGGGCTTGGTGCAGGGTACGCCGCTGCTGGACCTGGAGTACCTGGAGGACGCCGCCTGTGACACCGACATGAACGTGGTCATGACGGCCGCCGGCCACTATGTGGAGGTGCAAGGCACCGCCGAGGGCGCAGCGTTTAGCCGCACTGAGATGGACGCGCTGCTGGCGCTGGCCGACAAAGGCGTCCGTGAATTGCTTCAGCTGCAATCTGATTCACTATTAAATAAATAGCTGCTTGCGCTTATACAGCAAGGGCTAGAGGTGTATTTATTATGAAAATTGTGTTGGCATCCAACAACTCCGGCAAACTGGCTGAACTGCACGCCATGTTTGCACCGCTGGGGTTTGAGTTGATCACGCAAGGGCGTTTGGGCATTCCCGAGGCCGACGAGCCATTTCATACTTTCATTGAGAACGCCTTGGCCAAGGCGCGCCACGCCGCCCGGCACAGCGGTTTGCCTGCGGTGGCGGACGACGCCGGCCTGTGTGTGGATGCCTTTGGTGGCCTGCCAGGCGTGCAAACCGCGTTTTACGCCACGCAATTTGGTTACCCCAAGAGCGACGACAACAACGTGCGCGCCTTGCTTGAGCAAATGCAAGGCGTTGAGAATCGGCGCGCCGCCATGGTCAGCACGCTGGTGGCCTTGCGCTCAGCCGACGACCCCGAGCCGCTGGTGGCGGTGGGGCGCGTGGTAGGCGAGATCACCCGCGAGCCCATGGGCACCAACGGTTTTGGGTTTGACCCGGTGATGTTCATCCCCGAGTTTGGTCAAACCTTTGCCCAGTTGCCCGTTGAGGTCAAAAATGCCAACAGCCACCGCGGGCGGGCCGCCAAAGCCATGGTGGGGCTGATGCGTGAGCGTTGGTTGTGATGCAGAGGGTTGTGACGCAGAGGGTTGCTGCGGATAAGTCTTTGGCAGCGAGGCCGATCCTGCTGCGGCACAGCGCGCAGCCACCAAAGGCGATAGGTCGTGATGCGGCGGCGCGGTTCGTGATGAAACCCGCGAGGCAGTCCCTCTGGGCGACTTCCTCATACTGGGGTACCAGAAATCGTCAGCCGCCCAGAGGGACTGCCTCGCTGGACGTTTGCGTGTGTGATGCCAAAAACAGCCAAAAAAACCGGCCTTCGTGCCCCTCTCTACAAAGCTGGGTGAGCCACGTCATCCGCGCGGGAGCCGGATGGGGTGACCGCCGATTTCTGGTACCCCAGTATGAGGCGGTCGCCCCATCCGGCTCCCGCGCGGGGCCAACCCGCAGCACCCGATGTCCGATGCCCGTTGTCCGCCCAACCCGCAGCGCCTGATACCCGTTGTCCGCCCAACTCACAGCACCCGATGCCCGCTGTCCGCCCAACCCACAGCGCCCAATGACCTCGCCAGCTGCACCACCATGATCCCGATTAAACCCGACACAAGCACCCAAGACGCACCCATGCAGCCGCGCGACATCCAGCACCACATGCGCCCAGGCACGCTGCAATTGCAGACCTTGCCGCCGCTGTCGCTCTACATCCATCTGCCCTGGTGCCTGAAAAAATGCCCCTATTGCGACTTCAACTCGCATGAAATGCGCGCCGCAGAACTGCCCGAACAAGCCTACCTGAACGCCTTGATGGCCGACCTGGAAGCGGCGCTGCCGCTGATCTGGGGCCGCAGCGTGCAAACCGTGTTCATCGGTGGCGGCACGCCCAGCCTGTTTTCACCGCAGGCCATTGACCAGCTGCTGGCCGGAGTCCGGGCGCGCGTGCGGCTGGCCCCCAACGCTGAAATCACCCTCGAAGCCAACCCCGGCACCTTTGAGAAAGACCGCTTCAAGGCCTTCCGTGCGGCCGGCGTCACGCGCCTGTCGGTTGGCGTGCAAAGTTTCAATGATGACTTTCTGAAAACCTTGGGTCGTGTACATAATCGTGCGCAAGCCCTTGATGCGCTTGCGCAAGCAGCTACAGTTTTTGACACCTTTAACCTCGACCTGATGTACGCGCTGCCGGGCCAGACGCTGGACATGTTGCACACCGACGTGGCCACCGCCCTGAGTCTGGCGCCGCCACACCTGTCGATCTACCACCTGACCATCGAGCCCAACACCTACTTTGCCAAGTACCCGCCAGCCGCCGTGGACGACGACCTGGCTGCCGACATGCTCGACCTGATCACTGACATGACCGGCGCGGCCGGGTTGCAGCGCTACGAAGTGTCGGCCTATGCCAAGCCTGGCCACGCCTGCCAGCACAACCTGAACTACTGGCAGTTTGGCGACTACCTGGGGATTGGTGCGGGCGCTCACAGCAAGCTCAGTTTTGCCCACCACGTGGTGCGCCAGGTGCGCGTGCGTGACCCGGCGCGTTACATGCGCGGGGCATTGGCCGGCCAGTGCGTGGCGCAGGACGATGACGTCAAACGGCGCGAGTTGCCGTTTGAGTTCATGCTCAATGCGCTGCGGCTGGCCGATGGTTTTGATTTGTCCCTGTTTGCCGAGCGCACCGGCATGCCGCTGTCTGCTGTGCAGGCCGGGTTGGACAAGGCCCAGGCCCAAGGTCTGCTGGTGCGTGACGGCGTGCATGTCTTGCCCAGTGCGCGCGGTTTTGACTTTCTGAACGACCTGCAAGCACTATTTTTGCCGGTGGCGCGCTGACGCAGCCATGGGGCGTGCGACCCAGGCAGCGCTATAGTTGACGTGAACGTTTGATTCACCCACCCTGAGGGCAACGCCATGTTTTTCGTTTACGGCACTTCCGGACAGATGTTCCGGGGCAACATGGATCAATTGCGCCAGATTCACGGGGTTGACGCCCTGACGCGTACCCGCCGCATTTTGGCGGTGGGGCGCGATGGGCAAGATCCCGCCGAGCAACCCGCCACCGCGCTGTTCCCTTTGACACCGGAGCCGCCCCGTGAAGAGGCGCGCCCAGACCCGTTGGCCGCCTACACGCAAGCCCAACAAGGCCCCCAAGAGCGCCGACCGATCAGCCGCGTGGCAGAGGTCATGAGCCATCCGGTCATCACCTTGCCAGACAGCGCCACTGTGCTGGCGGCCTGGCAACTGCTGACGGAGAAAGAAATTGGACAAGCCCCGGTAGTGGCAGCCAATGGCCAACTGGTGGGCTTGCTGACGCGGGCTGATTTGCTCAGGCCAGAGCGCCTGCCCAGCCCGGAAAGCCATGCGCTGGCATGGCACGCCCTGCTGCAGCAAAGCGTCACCGACATCATGTGGACCCCGGTGCCCAGTGTGTCCCATGAGGGCGACATTCGCCGCGTGGCGCAGGTGCTGCTGGATTCGGGCTTGCCGGGCTTGCCGGTGGTCGACGAGCAAGGCCTGGTGAGTGGTTTTATTTCACGCTCGGATATTTTGCGCGCAGTGGTGACCGACCCGCCGCTGGACTTGTGGGGTTGATGGGGGTGACATTTATTGATAAAAACAGGCGCCAGCCCTTTTGATACATGCGCCAGTAGCTATCAAATTTGATTTTACCTGACAAAGCCTCGCGGCCTACCAGTTGCCGTCTGGCGTGAAGCCCTGCGGGGTCAGACGCCGCCTGGCTGGAATTTCCCCGAAAAAAAAGACCGGCTATTTGGGCATTGCGACCGCCATGGGCGCGGCTTTGCCGGGCTTGCCGCCGGCGCGCAGTGTCAAGCCGCCGGCCTGCCGCTTTTGCTCGCCTATGGCAGCGCGGGTGATATGGGTGCTGTAGCGGCTGCGCAGGTCGTGCACCAAGTCGGTCAGCTCATGTGCGTCGGTGATCTTGCTGGCGTAGCGGTGCAGCACCAGGTAAGCGGTTTCGATCAGCTTGCCGCTCAAGGTTTTGCTGCCATGGGAAAGCAGGGTTTTGACGGCCGCGCTGGGGTCACCGCCCATGCTCAGCGACATGGCGTTTTCGGCCAGTTTCAGAATCTGTGTGTGCGCGGCGCGAATGCGCTCGGCATAGGCCGGATAAACCGCTGCCGACCCGGCCAGCAACTCAGCCAGTGCCCGGGTGCCGGCAAAGCGCAGGCCCAGCGTGTCGACCACGGTGTCCACTTCATCGAGCTGGATCGCCTTGTCGGCCAACTGCGACAGCAGCGCGATCAAGTTGGCGGCCGATTCAAAATCAAACACAGGGTCTTTGATGCGGGCACACAGGTCGCGCACCAGCTGCAGCACCCGAGCATATTGGCGCTGCTCCAGCAGTTGCAGGGCCTCCACGATGTGCGCCAGCCGCAGGTGCCGCTGGCTGTCAGGGTCGCGTTCAATCAGGCGGGCAAAGTCATCGCTGCAACGTTGCAAGCCCTTGCGGTCAACCGATTCAAAGCGGGCAAATGCCAGCAACACCAGGGTTTGGCAGTCGAACATTTTGGAGTCCAGCCCAAGCCGGACGGTACGGTCGAGGATGAGTTCAGCCTCTTTGCGGTCGCCCGAGTAGTAGCTCATCATGCCCAGGTTTTGCAGCCTTGAGATCGACGACGGGGTGAGTGAACTGGCCATCTTGTAGGTGGCCAGCGCGGCGTCAAACTTGCCTTGTTCAAACTGGGCACGGCCCATGACGTCGTAGGCATCGGCGTAGTTGGGGTCTTCGCTGATCAGGTTTTCGAGCGTGTTGGCGGCTTTGGCGGTTTGGCCTTCATCAAGCAGCGAGCGAGCCACCCCCAACTTGGCCCACGGCAGGGTTTTGGCTTCCACCACCGCCTGGTAAAGTTTTTGCGCCTGGTCGAATTGGCTGGTGCGCAGCATCAGCTCGGCACCCACGCGGGCGGCATACAGCCAGAACAGGCCACGCGTCTCGAAGCGATGAAAACACAGCTTGGCGGCGCCCTCGAAATCTTCGGCTTCAATGGCGGCAAAAATTTGTTGCAATGACACTTTGCGAATGCGCGCCTGGCGCAGGCGCTCACCGAGTTGGGTGGCTTTGTGCGGCTTGAGCAGGTAACCGTCCAGCGCGGACTCGGCGGCCTCGGCCACCTTGGCATAAGTGGCTTCGCCAGTGACCATGATGAACACGGTTGAAAACGGCAGCAACTGGTTGCGCCGCAGGTCATCGAGCAAATCCTGCCCGGACATGGTCTCGAGCGGAAAATGCAGCTCACACAGCACCACGTCAAATTTACGGTATTCCAATTGGCGGCGGGCATCGACCAAGCGGCCGGCTTGCACCACGCTGCCCATGCCAAAGTCGCGCAACTGCGACACCAGTATGGAGCGTGAGGTCGGGTTGGGGTCAACCACCAAAGCCATTGAGGTCGACAGGTCGTCTTCACGCGCGGCCATATAAACCTCGGGCATTCGGGCAGCAGGCACGGCGTTGGGGATGCAAAACAACTCTCCTCTTTTTATGCGTTGGGACTGACGCAAAACTGTCCCATCCAGGCAAAACACCGCACACAGTACGTCCGGTTCGGCAAGGTGTGTGAACGACGTTGGGGCGGTTTTGCGCAAGTTCTATGAATCTCAAAATGTAGCACCGCGCGGTGGGTTGGCTCCTAAAATAGCGTCATGACAACGCCCCCTCCTCCAGAATCCGTTGCTTCCCAGCCGCGCAACCCCTTGCATGGCCTCACCCTTGAAGCCATGTTGACGGCACTTGTGGGTCACTATGGCTGGCCCGGTTTGAGTGAGCGCATTGCGGTGCGCTGCTTCACGCAAGACCCCAGCATCGCGTCGAGCCTGAAGTTTTTGCGCAAAACACCTTGGGCGCGCGAAAAGGTGGAAGGGCTTTACCTGTTCATGCTGCGCGAGCTGCGCAGAAAAGGCTAAACCGACAGGCTGCTAGGGGGCCTGCACTGTGTGCGGGCGCGCACAGACAGCGTCGTTGGTATTGACTAGCATAGAGTCACATGCTGAAAAGCATGGGCCGATGCAAGCCTGCATCTGGCCGTTGTCGATCCAACCATTCACAAAGTGAGGGATTTCCCCATGCTAAAACGCACCGAATACATTGAAAAGATGGAACTCCAACTTGACAAGTTGAACAAAAAAATGATTGGGCTTGAGGCCTCGGCACAGGAGGCAAAAGAAGAGGCCCGGCAAAAATACAAGGACGAGATGGGCAAACTGCGTCAGCAGTCCAAGCTTGCCGCCGGCAAACTCGAAGAGATGAAAGCTGCCAGCGTCGACTCATGGGAACACATGGTCACGGACATGGAAAAAATGCACGATGCATTCACGCATTCCTTCTTTGCCATGTTTCAAGCACCCAGCGCCAGCGAGCCTGCGTCCAAGTCTGACAAAAAAGACAGTTCGAGCGCGCACAAAGCGGTGTGACAACTCAGGAAACACCGTGAAATCAAAATTCTTCACCACCTCACTGTTGGCCTCTGCCCTTTTTATGGGCCTGGGGCTTGCACCGGTCATGGCACAAGGCACCAGCACGCCGGCCCTTGACCGCGCACAGCAAGCCATCAGCGCCCGCATTCAGCAAGGCATGGCGTCCGGCCACATCACGCCCTCCGAGGCAAGAGAGCTGCTTCGACGTGACCGCGAGATTGACCTGCGCGAAAGCCGCTTCAAAGCCAATGGCAATGCCACACCTCAAGAGCGCCAGCAATTGCACGCTGACGTGGACAGCCTCGGCAACGAAGTTGAACGTTTGATGATGAACCGCGACTACATCCAGCCCCAAGTCAACCCCGCCGGCACCACACCCAACACCACACCCAACACCACACCCAACACCACCCCCGGCATTGACAACCGCCAGAACAACATCAGCCAGCGCATTGATGAGGGTGTGCGTTCTGGCTACATCACCCAGCGCGAAGCGCGCAGGTTGCAAAACCGCGAGCGCGCCATTGCCCGCCACGAGGCCGCGTACAAGCGCGACGGTGTCGTCACCCCGCAAGAGCGCCGTCAATTGCAGGGTGAACTGGCTCGCTTGAATGCCGATGTGAACCGGATGATGCGCAACAACCGGAACCATCGCAACGACCAGCGTTGATCACGCGTCTGGCGAAGCCGGTATCTGCACCATCGCCCGTCTGAAAAACTTTCACGGGTCTCACTGGCGCAGGCCCCTTACCAGGGCAGGCGCGTGCCGTTGTAGGCCAGAAACGAGCCGGTGTCGGCGGGCGTCAACTGCGCCATCACGCCCAACATGTCACGCGCCGCATCCATGGCGGCGCGACCAATTTGCGCGCCCTTGAACGGTTTGGACAAGCTGGTGCTCACTGTGCCCGGGTGCAGGCTGACCAGCACGGCCTGCGGGTTGCTGCGTTTGACCTCAATGGCGGCAGTTTTCAGCAGCATGTTGAGTGCGGCTTTGGAGGCTCGGTAGCTGTACCAGCCACCCAAGCGGTTGTCTTCAATGCTGCCCACTTTGGCTGAGATGACGGCCAGCACGCCGCGCTGGGCATCCAGCAGCGGGCAAAAATGGCGCAGCACCAGCGCCGGGCCAAAGGTGTTGACGCGAAATGTGGCCTCCAGCTGGGCGTAACTCAGGTCCCCCAATTTTTTCTCGGGCATGAAACCTGCGGTGTGCAGCACACCGGCGGCGTTGATGATCAGATTGAATTTGCCTGCGGCGTGCAGTTGCGCTGCCGCCGCGCCAATGCTGGCTTCGTCGTCAAAGTCCACGCGCGGCTCAGACTGGCGGTGCAGACCTACTACTTCGGCGCAGCGTGGGTTGGCTTGCAGCGTTTGCACAAAAGCCTGCCCAATGCCGCCCGATGCGCCAATGACCAGGGCGCGAAAACCGTCAGGAAATGTGTTCATGGTGTGTGTGTGTCGGGGTTTAGAGCGTGTCAAGCCGCAGGCATGTTTGCCTGGCCTGGGTTTGCAGCGCAGCCAGTTCATCGGGCGGCATTTTGGCCAACTGGCGGTAGGCCATGCCAATGCGCGGGTGGTGTTGCAACTTGGCGGCGTTGCGTTGGTAAAAGTCCCAATACAGCGCGTTGAACGGGCAGGCGGAATCACCCAGGCGTTGTTTTTTGTCGTAGGCGCAGCCTTTGCAGTAGTCGCTCATGCGGTCGATGTAGGCGGCGCTGCTCACATAGGGTTTGGTGGCCAGCAGGCCGCCGTCGGCAAATTGGCTCATGCCCAGGGTGTTGGGCAACGCCACCCATTCAAAGGCGTCGATGTAGACGCCCAGGTACCAGCGGTGCAGCGCCTGCACATCCAGACCAGCGAGCAGGGCAAAGTTGCCAATCACCATCAGGCGCTGGATGTGGTGCGCATGGGCGTTTTGCAGCGAGCCGGTGAGGCTTGAGGCGAGGCAGTTCATGCGGGTTTCAGCCGTCCAAAACCACTTGGGCAGCGGCGTGGTGTGCTCGAAAAAGTTGTGCGCGTCGTAGCCCGGCATCTGCGCCCAGTAGATGCCGCGCACGTATTCGCGCCAGCCGATGACCTGGCGGATAAAGCCTTCAGCGGCGGCCAGTTCCACGCGGCCAGCGCGCCACTCGGCCTCGATCCGCTGCACCACTTCACGCGGGTTCAACAGCTTCACGTTGAGCGCAAATGACAGCAAGGCGTGAAACAGCCGCTGGGCCTTGCGGCTCATGGCATCTTCATAGTCGCCAAAGTGGGGCAGGGCGTGGCTGATGAAGTGCTCAAGCTGCTGCATGGCTTCAATGCGATCCAGCGGCCAGCGGAAGTGGGCGGCGTTGGGTTCGCCAAAGCTCTGCACGCCCGCCGCTTCGATCGTGGCCCACAGCGCGCTGTGGTCGTGCTGCGGGCGCAGATCGGGTGGCTCGGGCGGCGTGCCTTTCCAGGGCTTGCGGTTCTCGGCATCAAAGCTCCACTGGCCGCCTGCGGGCTTGTCGGCCCCGTCGATGAGCACGCGGTGGCGTTTGCGCATGTGGCGGTAAAAGCTCTCCATCCGCCACTGCTTGCGGCTGGTGAACAGTTCGGCCGCTTCATGGCGCTGGGTATAAAAGTGTTCGCTATCAATACAATAGCTGCTTGCGCTTATTCCATAAGGGCTAGAGGTCAAAAAGGCTTGTAATTGCTGGTCCAGCCGGTATTCGTCGGGGTGCTGGTATTCGAACGCCTGCGTTTGGTAGTGGGCGATCAGTGCGCTCAGGTTGCCGGTGAGGCTTTGCAGGTTGGCGGCATCGTCAATGGCCAGGTAATGCACGCGGTGACCAGCATCAACCAGTTGCTGTGCCAGCGCGCGCATGCCGGCAAAAATAGCGATGATTTTTTGCGCGTGATGCAGCACGTAATCGGTTTCCTGACGCATTTCCATCAGCACATACACCACGTCGGGATGCACTGTGGCAAACCAGCTGTGTTGCGGGTTGAGCTGGTCGCCCAGGATCAGGCGCAGGGTGTGGGCCGGGCTTGGTGGGGTGACGCTTTGCGGCGGGTGGGACATGGTGTGCGCTTCGCTGTCGGTCTTCGGGCGGGTGGGGCCGATGGGGTGGGGGCTATGCATGCGCACTTGCGCCGGCTACACGGTTTGCCACAGGCGCTGGTAGCTTTGGTCGGGGTCATGGTCGTGTGCCTGCTTTTGCACATTGAAGCGGCGCCCGCCACGCGGGTCGCATCCCATGCCGGCAATGTAGAGCCAGTTGCCCTGGTTGTTGTAGACGTCGTAGTCAATCAACTGGGCTTCAAACCAGGCGGCACCGGCGCGCCAGTCGCCATGCAACTCATGGATCAGGTAACTCGCCACCACTTGGCGCAGCCGGTTGGACAGGTAGCCGCTGCTCAGCAGCTCGTGCATGGCGGCGTCCACCAAGGGCTCTTGGGTGCGGCCCAGACACCAGCGGGTGAACAGCGCCGGGTCGTGGTGCAGCGGCGGCACCTTGTCGCGCAGACCCCGGTATCTGAAAAGTTTGGCGCCGTGTTGCAGATGCAAAAAACGAAAGTAGTCGCGCCACAGCAGCTCCAGGCGCAGCCACTCGGTGCCCTCGTTGGGGCCAACACGTGCATCGTGGTGGTCTATCTCGGTCGCCAGTTGTCGCACCGATAGCGCGCCGGAGGCCAGCCACATTGAACACTTGCTGGAAAAATCGGTGCCGGTCAGGCCATTGCGCGTGGCTTTGTAGTTTTGCGGCAGGTCGCTGGCGAAATAGCGCGTCAGATGGGCCAGCGCGGCACGCTCACCCCCGGCAAACGCGCTGTGCAGATACGGCACGCTGGCGCGCGGCTCGGGCGCGGCTTCGCCCAGGTCTTGCAGTTGGCGCGCCAGCCTGACGGTGGCGTAACCGTGGGCCGCTTTGGGCAAGGGTGGCAATTGGGTGGGGGCGGCCAAGGGCGCGGCGTTCTGGGTGCCTGCCTGCGTCAGCATTTGGCGAAACCGGGTGTACACCGGGGGCAGGTTCTGCACCTCAAACGGCAGAGCCTCTGGCGCGAACAGGCTCGATTGCCACGTGCTGTGGACGTCCATGCCGGCTTGGCGCACGTTGTCCAACTCGTCCTCTTCATGTGTGGCGGCAATGCTTTCGCAGTGCACTGTGCGGGTGCCCAGCGCAGCCCCGAGCTTGGGCAAGATGTCGGCCGGCGGGCCGTACACCACAGTCAAGGCGCTGCCCAAGGCGTGCAATTGGGCGTCCAGGTCGATCAAGGTGTCCGTCAGCACGCGTTGCCGGTGCAGGCTAGGTTGCATCACGCCCCAGCGCGATTCGCCGTTGTGGATGGCGCTGGCGCTGCCCAGGCAATACACCGGCAGCACGGCGCTGGACTGCGCGCAGGCTTGGGCAAGCGCCGGGTTGTCGTGCAGGCGCAGGTCGTTTCTGAACCAGTAAATCAGGGCGCTCATGTCAGGCTTGTGGCGTAAAGGGGTGTGAGCGGCGGCAACGCTCGGAACAGTATTTGACCTGGTCCCAGTTACGCGCCCACTTTTTGCGCCACGCAAAAGCCAGGCCGCAGGTGAGGCAGATTTTGCCGGGTAGCTCGGATTTTTTGCGCATTTTCATGGGTGGGGGCGTGTGCGGGGTGCGTGGGTAGATGGGTCAGTGGGCAGGTAAGTCACGGCGCGGGTGTCAGTCAAAGCCCAGACTCAGCTGCGCGCTGGCGGCATGGCTTGCTGGGCGGCTTTGCCGGGTGCCTGCCGCACGTTTGCTTTGAATTTTGCGAGATGCATGTTTGTCAACAATGGCGGCTTTGCCTGCGCGTACTTGCGGGTCGCGGCGCAGGCTGTGCAGGCGGTCTTTGGCAGCGCGGGTGGCAGCTGCCAGATCAACGGGCGGCAACGGCCAGGCATCAGGCGCACCAGCGGGTGCATTGGCGCTCACCCGCACACCGCAGGCCAGTTGCACGCTCTCAGGCATCTTCCAAGGCTCAAGCAGCCAGCTGTCAGGCACATGGCGCAGGGCGGGGCACCAGCGGCGCACAAACACGCCCTTGGGGTCGTGGTCTTGCGCTTGCTTGACCGGGTTGTAGACCCGCGTGGTGTTGATGCCGGTGGTGCCGCTTTGCATTTGCATCTGGCTCCAGTGAATGCCTGGCTCGTAGTCTAAAAATTGCCGCGCCAGCCACTGGCCCACCTGCTGCCAGTGCAGCCACAGCGGGTAAGCCGCCACTGACACCAGCATGGCGCGCATGCGAAAGTTCAGCCAGCCGGTTTCTCGCAGCATGGCCACGCAGGCGTCTACCATGGGCCAGCCGGTGCGCCCGGCTTGCAAGGCCTCAAAGTGTGCAGGGTTCCAGTCGGTCTCGCGCAGGCCGTCGTAGCCTTGGTGCACATTGCGCCACTCCAGTTCGGGCTCGGATTCGAGCTTCTGGATGAAGTGGCAGTGCCAATGCAATCTGCTTAAAAAGGCTTCAAGCCCTTTTGCGGCATAGGATGAATGCTCTTTAAGTTGCCGTAACCTGTGGTCAGTGGCTTGCACCACCTCGCGCAGGCTCAATACGCCAAAGGTCAGGTAGGGCGACAGGCGCGAGCAGGCGCTGGGGGCTGACAGTGGCGACGAAATACCCCCCCGGTAGTGGCGGCAGCGGTCATTCAAAAAATCATCCAGCACCGCCAGTCCCACGCTGCGCCCGCCGCGCTGGCGCTGGGGCGGGTCAAAGGCGTCCAATCCCAAATCTTGCGCGCTGATGACTGGCTGCGCGGCCCAGGGTGATGGCTGAAACTGAAACTGCAGCGCGCCGGACCCGAGGCTGGGCCACTGGGGCGCTGCGGTGTGGGCGGCCCAATGGCTTTGCCAGTGCGTGCGGCTGGCCAGGCGGCGCACCACGCCAAATTGGGGAAACTCCTGCCAGCCCACCCTGTGGGCGTGGCACCAGCGCGCCACGGCCTTGTCGCGCTCAAAAGTGACGGCGTTGCCGGTTTCCTGGTGCGACACCAGCCGCGCAAAAGGGGCCAGCGCGTGCAGCTGCGCCAACACCACGGGCACTTCCCCACTGCGCACATGCAGGCGCCCACCCAGCGCTTTCAACGCGCGGGCCACCTCGCGCAGGCTCTCCAGTATGAATTCATGGTGTTGGCGTGCTGCATCAGGCTGCGCCCACACGCTGGGCTCGATCACGTACAGGCACAGCACCGGTGCGTGCGCGGCAGCGTTCGTCAGCGCGGCGTGGTCGTGCAGCCGCAGATCGCGCTTGAACCAGACCACGTTGTAGCTCATGCGTTCATGGCGGCGCTTGGCAGGGCTTGCGCCAGAAAAAAAACCGTAGCCAGACACAGGCAGGCCACCACCGTGAGCTGCAGGCGCAGCGGCAAATACCAGGCCGGCAAGGGCAGCACCCCGGCCAGCCGCAGGTCTTGCCAGTATTGCGCCAAAAAGCCGGCAATCAGCAGGGTGGCACCGACTGTTGGGTGCGCCAGCAGCGCCAGCCAGCCTAACAGCGAGGGCATCACGCTCCAGGCGTACATGCCGTTCATGGGGCGGCCAGCAGTGGCCGGGTGCACCATGGCAAAGCCCCAGTGCAGCGCGCCGACAAAGCTCAGAATGACGGCGCCGTAGCCCAGCAGCATCTCAAGCCACCAGCTGCGGTGATTGGGCTCCAGCCAGCACACCAGCGCGGTGCCCACAAACGGCAGCAGGCCAGCAAAACCCAGCCAGGCCACCACGGCGGGGCGCGAAGATGCGCCAGTGTTCATGGGTGCGTCAGCAATCTGCCGCATGGGCTTGAAGTTGGTCCAGGCGCACCCGTTCAAGCGCCTTGCTGTGGGTGCTTTTGAGGTAAACCGGTGGCGCCACGCCCTCGGCCAGGGCCTCGCGCCAGCGCAGCACGCACAGACACCAGCGGTTATCGGGTTTCAGCCCAGCAAAGCGGTGCTCGGGCCGGGGGGTGATCAGGTCGTTGCCTTGCGCCAGCGAGAAGTCAAGAAATTCGCGCGTCATGCGGGCGCACACCACGTGGGTGCCGTGGTCTTGCGCGTCGGTGTGGCAGCAGCCGTCGCGGTAAAAGCCAGTGAGCGGGTCATAAGAGCAGGGCAGCAGCTCGGTGCCCAACACGTTGCGTGCAGTCATGGTGATCTTTGGGTGGGTTAGCGTGAAGTAACTTGTCTGTCCAGGCGGCAATAGAGGCCATGAAAGTTAAGTCGGGTCGATCAAGCCGTGTCATTGTGTGCCATGCCCCTGGCGGATGCGCCCGTTAATTTGCAAAATACCCCTGGGCATGACGGTCTTTGCCTGGCCTTTTTATCATGCGCCATGTTCAAAACCCCCCCACCCGTTTCTCCCCGAAAGCCACGCGTTACGTTGTGGCTCGCATTGGCTTTTATTCTGGGCCTGATTGGCTGGTGGGAATTTGCCGCACCCCGCGCATCGGGGGCAGCGACAGCGCAACCCGCCGCGCTCGCCCTGCCCGCAGGCAGCGAAGTGGCGGTGCTGGCGGGTGGCTGTTTCTGGTGTACCGAGGCTGACTTTGACAAACTGCCCGGCGTGCTGTCCACCACCGCAGGCTACACCGGTGGCAAAACCGCCAACCCCACGTATGCCGAGGTGTCGAGCCATACCACCGGCCATGCCGAAGCGGTGCGCGTGGTGTTTGACCCGAAACAGGTGAGCTACGTGCAATTGCTGGCCCACTATTGGAAGACTATTGATCCCACCGTGAAAGACCGCCAGTTTTGCGACATTGGCACACCTTACCGCACGGCGATATTTGCCACCACGCCAGCGCAATTACAAATGGCCAAAGAGTCGCTGGCAGCACTGGTGCAGACCAAGCCGTTTACTGAGCCGGTGGTGACGAAAATCGTCATGCTTGACGACTTTTACCCGGCTGAGGAAGCGCACCAAAACTACCACCAGAGAAACCCGGTGCGTTACAACTACTACCGCTCAAGTTGCGGTCGAGATGCCCGCCTCAAGCAGCTTTGGGGCACCCCGGATACCGCCCGATAATTTATAAGAAATCAGGCTGTAGCCCTTATTAAATAAGCGCAAGGCACTATAACAAATATAGCATTTGCGCTTGTCTTTTGTGCTGACCTGATGGACTGGCCTAATGCACAGCGTTCACGTCAGCCACCGCCAGTGCCGTCATGTTGACAACCCGGCGCACCGTGCTGGAGGGGTTCAGTACATGCGCCGTAGCCGCCGCACCCAGCAGAATCGGGCCTACCGTCACCCCGTTGCCGCCGGTCATCTTGAGCACGTTGAACAAGATGTTGGCAGCGTCCAGATTGGGGCAAATCAGGATGTTGGCCGGGCCGCTGAACGAGCCTTCGAGCAGGCTCACCTTGCGGATGTCTTCAGACAAGGCGGCGTCGCCCTGCAATTCGCCGTCGCATGCCACGTCTGGGCAGGCCAGTTTGAACATCTCACATGCGGCGCGCATTTTGCGTGCCGAGCCACGGGTGGATGAACCGTAACTGGAGTGCGACAAAAAGGCCACCTTGGGTTGCAAGCCAAAACGCTTGACCTCGGTGGCGGCCATTTGCGCAATGTTGGCCAGCTGCTCGGCACTTGGGTCTTCGTTGACATAGGTGTCGGCCACAAACAGGCTGTTGCTCTCCAGCATCAGCGCGTTCAGGGTGGCAAAGTTGCTGACACCCGGGGCGCGGCCAATCACGTCACGCACATGGTCCAGATGCACATCAAAGCGGCCATGCAGCCCGCACAGCATGGCATCGGCATGGCCGAGCTTAACCATCAGCGTGGCGATGATGGTGGTGCTGCGGCGCACTGCGGCCTTGGCGGCTTCCGGGCTGACGCCGTTGCGGCCCATCAGCTGGTGGTAGGTTTCCCAGTACTGGCGAAAACGCGGATCGTCCTCGGGGTTGACCACGTCCACGTCGCGGCCCAGTTGCAGACGCAGGCCGGCTTTGGCAATGCGGGCCTCGATCACGGCCGGGCGGCCGATCAAAATGGGGCGGGCCAATTGGTCCTCCACCACAATCTGGGTGGCGCGCAGCACCCGCTCGTCTTCACCTTCGGCGTAGGCCACACGCTTGGAGGCCGCTGGGGCATTGCGAGCGGCGTTGAACACGGGTTCCATCAACAGGCCGGTGGAATACACAAAACGGGCCAGCGTCTGGCGGTAGGCGTCCATGTCCTTGATTGGGCGCTTGGCTACGCCAGAGGCTTCAGCGGCAGCCGCCACGGCAGGGGCAATGCGCAAAATCAGGCGCGAGTCAAACGGCTTGGGGATGATGAAGTCCGGGCCAAAGGCCAGCTCTTGTCCGGCATAGGCGTGGGCCACTTCCTCGCTGATGTCGGCCTTGGCCAGATCGGCAATCTGGCGCACACAGGCCAACTTCATTTCTTCGGTGATTTGTGTGGCGCCACAGTCCAGCGCACCCCGGAAGATGTAGGGGAAACACAACACGTTGTTGACTTGGTTCGGGTAGTCCGAGCGGCCAGTGGCAATGATGCAATCCGGCCGCACGGCCTTGGCCAGCTCTGGCCGAATCTCAGGCTCGGGGTTGGCCAGCGCCAGAATAATGGGCTGCCGTGCCATGGTTTTGACCATGTCCTGCGTCAGCACACCGGGCGCCGAGCAGCCCAGAAACACGTCGGCACCGTCAACTGCGTCGGCCAGTGTGCGGGCGGTGGTGTCTTGCTCAAAACGTGCCTTGGAGTGGTCATAGCCACCTGGTCGGCCCAGGTAAATCATGCCTTTGGAGTCGCACAAAAACACGTTTTTGATCTGCACGCCCAGACCCACCATGACCCCCAGGCACGCCAGCGCGGCCGCGCCTGCGCCTGATACGGCCACCTTCACATCGGCAATGTCTTTGCCCACCAGTTCCAGCGCATTCACCAGCGCCGCGCTGCTGATGATGGCGGTGCCGTGCTGGTCATCATGGAACACCGGAATGCCCATGCGTGCCTTGAGCTTTTCTTCGATGTAAAAGCATTCCGGAGCCTTGATGTCCTCCAGATTGATGCCGCCCAACGTGGGCTCCAGCGCAGCAATGATCTCGACGAGTTTGTCGGGGTCGCGCTCGGCCAATTCGATGTCAAACACGTCAATGCCGGCAAATTTCTTGAACAGGCAGGCTTTGCCTTCCATCACTGGTTTGCCCGCCAACGGGCCAATGTCGCCCAGGCCCAGCACGGCCGTGCCGTTGGTGACCACGCCGACCAGGTTGCCGCGGCTGGTGTAGTCGTAGGCCAGGTCGGGGTTGGCCTGAATGTCCAGGCAAGGGTAAGCCACGCCGGGTGAGTAGGCCAGCGCCAGATCACGCTGGTTGATCAGGGGCTTGGTGGCATTGACCGAAATCTTGCCACGGGTGGGGAAGCGGTGGTAATCCCGCGATGCGTCGCCCAAGGCTTGTTCGGCGGTGGAAAGTTCATGGCTCATGGAGTCTCCTGATGTGATAAACGGCGGCTACTTTACTCCCGAAAACGGGGAGGTTTCTGACAAGCGGTGGTCACGCAGCGCTTACCCATATGCACAAACGACAGCGTCATAGACCTTTAACCGGCAAATACCTCGGCCAAGCCACACCGGTGCGGGCTGTTTCAATTCACGTCAGAACAAAATTCGCATCCGGTCGGGCAATTGGCAGGGGCACATCCCCCAGCATTTCAGATAGGCTGGCATGGATGCCAGTCACCATGGCGTCCAGCGCCAGATCGTTGTCGGCCAGGCCAAACGGGTTCTCAATCTCGTCACTCAGGGCTTCCAGAGCGAAGAAGGTGTAAGACACAAAAGTCACCACCAACGGCGTCATCCAACCAATACTGTCGACCAGACCGAACGGTAGCAGCGCGCAATACAGGTAAACGCTGCGGTGCAATATCACCGAGTAGGCAAACGGTAAGGGCGTGTTGGCAATGCGTTCACAACTGCCCAGCGCCATTGACAGGCCGTCGAGCGAAGCCTCCATCTTGTGCGCCAACATGGGCTCCAGCAACTTTTCCTGTCGGCAATCACGCAACCATTGGCCCAGCCAAAGCAACACCAGTGTGGGGGCCGAGCGCGCATCCATCAACTGCACCCGCAAGGCTTCAGGCAGCAGGCCCTCGGTGTGTGCGGTGGGCGTCTGCTCGCGCAACTGGTTGCGCAGCGTGCTGGCAAAACCCACCAGCCCCAGCACAAACGGACGCACATCGCGCCCGGGCGCAAGATACGTCAGTGCCTGGCGCGTCAGGTTGCGCGCTTCCACCAGCACGCTGCCCCACTGTTTGCGCGCCTCCCAATAACGGTCGTAACTGGCGTTGATGCGAAAGCCAAGAAAAATGGCAAATGAAATGCCCATCAACGAAAACGGGCTGGCGGTGAGCGGGACTTTCCATAAAAAAAGTTGACCATGCGCCAACACCACAGCGCAAGACAAGGCAAAGATAAACAGCTGCTGGCCGTAAATGCGGTGTACCAACGAACCTCGCCGAACAATCAGCAGGCGAATCCAATGAGGCCGGGGGCGAACAATCACGATGAAAACAAGCGTCTAAAGCCGGTGTGTTGCGGGGCTGCGATTGTCACTGAAACCGCGTCGATATGCTGTGTTTTATAGGTGTTTACCCTAGGTTTTGGTGGCCGCATGGCAACACGCTTGCGCTGGGTCAGCCGACGATCAGTTGAGGACAGCACAAATTTGCGATGCAAATCTTGCTCTGTCCCGCAATGTATGACGACTGCCCCTCTGTCAGGGTGTCGAGCTGGAATAAGCCGCTTTTGTGCCGCAGCCAAGCGTCGATATAGGTCACCCGTCCCTTGCTGTCCACGCCAACCCACTGCACGCCCATGGCGTGCAGCGGCGGTGTTATCTTGCAGGCCGAGCGCATGCTGTTTAAAGAGTGGTTTGAAGCCGGGGCCAAGGCCGACTGAACTGCCCTCAGGCCGACTTGTCGAGCAACGCCCCTGCCATCTTGTCATGCGTCTTGAACACCGCCAGGTTGGCAATGAACGCATGTTTGGCCTGCAATTGCGACACCACGTCATCAGCCAATGCGCTGCCAGGCACGCTGGCTGTGCCAACCGATGCGCGCACGCCACCATCGGGCTGCGCCGTTTGGGTGACTTCTTGGCGCTTGGTGCCAGCGGTGTTCTGGTTGGCAATGTTGTGCGCCGACACATTGAGCCGCGTTTGCGCGGCGTTCATGCCGGAAGCTGCGATGGATGAAATGGAAGCCATGTGGGGTGCCCAGGTTGTTTCGCGTGAACGCAGTTTTTAGCACAAAGGCCAGCGCCGCGCTTGTTTAAACGTGCGCCTTGTCCGCCTCGGAGGTGAATGAATCCGCATAAAACTCATCCACCGGCAAGCCCGCCTTGACAAAATCGTGCTGTGCCGACTCGACCACAATCGGCGCGCCGCAGGCATACACCTGATAACCCGAGAGGTCGGGTAAGTCTGCCAGCACCGCCTGGTGCACAAAGCCGGTGCGGCCAGCCCAATGGTCCTCGGGCAGCGCATCTGACACCACCGGTACATAGCGCAGCTGGGGCATCTCTTGCAGCTTGGCTTTCACCCAGTCGTTCATGTACAAATCATGCGGCCTGCGGCCACCCCAATACAGGGTGGCGGGGCGGGTGATGCCCTTGAACTGCATCTGCTCGATCAGCGCCTTGAGCGGCGCAAACCCGGTGCCAGAGGCCAGCAGCACGATCGGCTCAGTGCTTTCTTCACGCAAGTAAAAGCTGCCAAAAGGGCCTTCAATGCGCAGAATATCGCGCGCTTTCATGGCCCCAAACACCAAGTCGGTGAAGGTGCCGCCGGGCATGTGGCGAATGTGCAGCTCCAGCCCCAAACCCATCAGGTGCGGCGCGTTGGCCATGGAATAACTGCGGCGCACGCCGTCTTTCAGCAAAAACTCGATGTATTGACCAGCGTGGTACACAAAAACTTCATTGGCCGGCATTTGCAGCAGCAGGCGCATCACGTCGGGCGACAATTTTTCCATCAAGGTCACGCGGGTGGGCATTTTCTTGATGGGCAAGGCGCCCTCGGCCGTGACCTGGCGCGACTCCAGCACCACATCACTGGTGGCGCTGGCACAGCAGGTCAGCACAAACCCTTGCGCTTCTTCGTCGTCACTGAGGGCTTTGCTCTGGTGCGTGCCGTGGGTCACGCTGCCGCTGATTTTTTTGCATTTGCACGAGCCACAGGCACCGTCCTTGCAGCCATAAGGCAGGTTGACGCCTTGCGCAATGCCGGCGGCCAGCAAGGTGTCGGTGGGGGCCACAGCGAAGCTGCGCCCGCTGGGTTCAATCGTGATCTGAAATGCCGTGGGTTGGCTGCTGCTTGTCATATTCTGGTTATCCTCAAGGCGTTTGTTTTGATCGTCAAAAAGGAGTCAATTTTGCCTGCATTGCGAAGCCCTCATGTGCTCCTGTACGCCACCCGCCCCGGCGCGCTGCCCGCACGTTTCCGACGCGAACGCGTGTTGCTGGTGGGTTGTGGCGATGTCGGCTTGCGCGTGGCGCGGGACCTGGGTGGCCGGGTGCGGCTGCTGGCGCTGACCTCAAGCGCGGCGCGCGTGCCCGAACTGCGCGCCTTGGGCATCACGCCCCTGGTAGGTAACCTGGACCAGCCCGCCAGCATCAAACGCTTGAGCGGCCTGGCCACGCGCGTGGTGCACTTGGCACCGCCGCCGGGTGGCGGCAGGCAAGACACGCGCACCAAGGCGTTGCTGGAAGTGCTGCGCCGGCGCTCCCCGGTGCAAACGCTGGTGTATGGCTCCACCAGCGGGGTGTATGGTGACTGTCAAGGCGGTGTTGCTATTGAAACACGAGCTACTAACGCATATACATCAAGGGCTAGAAGGCGAATTGATGCTGAAAACAGGATTCGGCACTTTGGCCGGGCCAGCGGTGCGCACGTCAGCACCCTGCGCATTCCCGGCATTTATGCGCCCGACCGCGTGGGCGGCACACCGCGTGAGCGGCTGCTCAAAGGCACGCCGGTGTTGCAAACCCGTGACGATGTGTTCACCAACCACATTCACGCCGATGATCTGGCGCGCGCCTGTGTCGCGGCGTTGTGGCGCGCCAAGCCGGGGCGGGTTTACAACGTCAATGACGACACTTGCCTGAAGATGGGGGACTACTTTGACCTGGCCGCAGACCTGTACGGCTTGCCCCGGCCGCCCCGCGTGTCGCGTGAGGATGCGAAAGAAAAGCTGCCCGTGATGCAGCTCAGCTTCATGGGCGAATCACGCCGCATGGACAACACCCGCATGAAGAAAGAACTGGGCCTTCGTTTGCGCTACCCAACGGTGGCGGACGGCCTGACAAGCTGACCGCTGCCTGGGCCTTATGGCTGCGCCATCGCCTCAGCCTGAATGGCGGTCAGCGCGATGGTGAACACAATGTCGTCGACCAGGGCGCCGCGTGACAAGTCATTCACGGGCTTGCGCAAGCCCTGCAGCATCGGCCCCACCGACACCACGTTCGCCGAGCGTTGTACCGCCTTGTAAGTGGTGTTGCCGGTATTGAGGTCGGGGAAGACAAAGACGGTGGCCAGACCTGCCACGGCGCTGCCCGGCGCCTTTTGGGCCGCCACATCGCCCACCGTGGCCGCGTCGTATTGCATCGGACCGTCGATCACCAACTCTGGCCACTGGGCCCGGGCCAGCTCGGTGGCCGCACGCACCTTCTCGACATCGTCGCCTGACCCGGAGGCCCCGGTGCTGTAGCTGATCATCGCAACCTTGGGGTCGATGCCGAACGCCAGCGCGCTGTCGGCGCTCTGCTTGGCAATTTCGGCCAGTTCTTTGACTGTTGGGTCGGGGTTGACCGCGCAATCTGCGTACACCAGCACCTGTTCAGGCATCAGCATGAAGAAGCACGATGACACGATGGATGACCCCGGCGCTGTCTTGATCAGCTGCAACGCCGGGCGCACCGTGCTGGCCGTGGTGTGTACCGCACCACTGACCAGGCCATCGACTTCGTCCACCGCCAGCATCATGGTGCCAAGCACCACCGTGTCTTCCAGCGCCGTCAGGGCTTGCCCCGGTGTCAAGCCTTTGCTCTTGCGTAAGGCCACCATCGGCGCGACATACTTCTCGGCAATCTGCTGGGGCTCCAAAATCTCCAGCCCCGCTGGCAACGCCAGACCGAGCGAATCGGCAACCGATTCGATCACCTGCCGTTTGCCCAGCAGCACGCAGCGGGCGATGCCTTTTTCGGTGCAGATCACGGCGGCCCGAATGGTGCGCGGCTCGTCACCTTCTGGCAGCACGATGCGCTTGTTGGCAGCACGGGCCTTTTGCATGAGCTGGTAACGAAAGGCCGGGGGCGACATGCGGGTCGAATTGACGCGGTCCAGTCCAACGCAAATGGCATCGCCGTCAATTTGCTCGGCCACGCTGTCGATCACGGTGTCCATCCGGCTCACATCGTCCTGCGGAACAGCCAGGGGCAAACGGCTGATGCAGGCGGCGGTGCCAAAACTGTCGCCATGGGTACGCAAGACCGGTAAGCCACTGTGAAACGCGCGCGAACAAAAGCGGTCAATGCCCGGGCTGATGAAGCTGTCATGGGTCAGCACCAGGCCTGCCAGCTCAATGCCGTTGCTCGCTGCCAGCGCGGTGGCCAAAATCACGTCGTCGCGGTCGCCCGCACTGACCACCAGGGTGCCAGACTTGAGGCGCGGAACCACTTCAGTCACCGAGCGGGCGCAAAGCACCGTGTCGAGCACGCGCCGGGTTGCAATCTCACCTTCGATCATCACCTCGGCACCCAAATGGCGGGCCACATCCAGGGTGCGCGGCGCCGACAGCGCCGGGTTGTTTTGAACCACGCCCCAAATGGGCACACCGTCGAGCTGGCTGAGCGCCGCAGCTTCGTCAAAGTCGGCTGCGGCGCGATTGAAGATGACGCCCACCACATGGCGACCGACATTGCGCACCTGCGCAATCATGTAGCGCGTCTGGGCGAGGCCGTCGGTATTGGCCCCGCTGGCCACCAGCACCACATCGGCTTGCAGGCTGCGCGCGATGTCAGCTGACAGGCGTGGAATAAATGCCCGGCTCGGGTCGGCATGAATGCCTTCAACCAACAACACATCGGCGCCTTCGGTGCAAGACATGGCCATGCTGACAATGTCCTCCAGCAACTCGTCCGTCTTGCCACTGGTGACACGTTCTGTGGCCAGACTCATGGGCAAGGGATCCGGGGTGGTTTCAGCCTGGCAGATGCGGCGTGCAAACAGCACGGACGGCTCGGTGTCCGGCGTACGCTTGGTAATGGGTTTGACAAACGCCACCTTCAGTCCACGCCGTTGCAGCGCCCGCAAGAGACCGAGTGACACCGAGGTGAGGCCGACGTTGGGCTGTGTCGCCGCAACAAAATACGTACGCATAGGGGGAACTCCGCAGGTTATTGCCAACTCTCCAGCCAACTGGCGTAAAAATTGTGCGGTGCATCATAACGCGACCAAGGGTTAACCCT
>JBBQSS010000009.1:0-32350 GCA_038213665.1 Burkholderiales bacterium
CACGTAATCAAGCTGCCGGTTGCGCAAGAACTCGGCGCGCACGTAGTCCGACAAGCCCATCCAGCCAAACAAGCTGAGCAACACCAGCAGCAGCGCCAGACTGGGCGCGAACACGGCACTGAAAATGATCAGCAAGTACAGCTCCGGCATGGAGCCCCATATTTCAATAAAACGCTGAAACGCCAGATCGGTCTTGCCACCGAAAAAACCCTGAATCGCGCCAGTGACGATGCCCAGCAGCGTGCCGGTGAAGGTAAGCGCCAATGCAAACAACACGCTGACCCGAAAGCCATAGATCAGTTGTGCCAGCAAATCACGCCCACGGTCATCGGTGCCCAACCAGTTTGTGCGCGTAGGTGCTGACGGGTTAGGCGATTGGGCGAAATAATTAAGCGTTTTCGGGCCATAGGGGTTAGGGGCAAACAGCGCCCAATTGCCGTCGTGGCTGAGTCGCTCACGAACGAACGGATCCAGGTAGTCGGTGGTGGTGTCAAAGTCGCCGCCAAAGGTTTTCTCAGAGTAATCCTTGACCATCGGGAAATAGATTTCACCCTGGTAACGCACCAACAGTGGCCGGTCATTGCTGATCAGCTCGGCCACTAAACTCAAACCCACCAACAGACAAAAAGTCACCAAACTCCAGTACCCCAACCGATTGCGTTTGAAGCGCAACCAGGCGCGCGCCCAAGGGCCAAGAGACATGGAAATAGCAGGTGAGCTCATGAACGCCTCCATCCGCCCACAACAGCTGAAATCGGCGACGCATCAAACCAGAAATACCGCGTAACTGGCTTAGCTAGGCCGCTGATGTTGCGCCCCGGCGGGGGTGAGGCGGCGACACGCAGTGAGCAAGCAACGACGGGCTTAGTCAAATTTGACACGCGGATCGACCCAGACATAAGACAAATCAGAAATCAGCTTGGTCACCAAGCCAAACAAGGTAAAGAAATACAGCGTGCCCAGCACCACCGGGTAGTCACGCCGAATCACACTCTCGTAACTCAGCAGCCCCAAGCCATCGAGCGAAAACAGCGTTTCAATCAACAGCGACCCGGTGAAAAACGCACCAATGAAGGCCGCCGGAAAACCGGTGATGATGGGAATCAGCGCATTGCGAAACACATGGCCCCACAACACCTGGCGCTCATCGAGCCCCTTGGCCCGCGCCGTGACCACATATTGTTTGCGAATTTCTTCCAGAAAAGCGTTTTTGGTCAGCATGGTCGTCACGGCAAAACTGCCCAGCACCATGGCCGTGACGGGCATGGCAATGTGCCACAAGTAATCCACCACCCGCGCGCCCCAGGTCAGCTCGTCCCAATTGCTGCTGGTCAGGCCGCGCAACGGAAACCATTGCAATTGCCCACCAAAAATCACCAGCAGTGCCACGCCCAACACAAAGCCGGGGATGGCATAGCCCAACAGCACCAGCAAAGTGGTCAAAAAATCAAAGCGCGACCCGGCCCGCACCGCCTTGGCCACACCCAAAGGCACCGCGATCAAGTAGCTGATGAAAAACGTCCACAACCCGAGGCTGATGGACACCGGCAACTTTTCCCAAATCAAATCCGACACACTTTTGTTCTGAAAAAAACTTTGTCCAAGATCAAAGCGCGCAAATTGGCCCAACATGTGCATAAAGCGTTCATGTGCGGGTTTGTCAAAGCCGTACAGCGCCTTGATTTGTTCAATGCGCTTCGGGTCTACCCCTTGCGCGCCGCGGTAGCTCAAGCCGCCCCCCTCGGCTGCGGCACCTTTGCCAGTGCCCGCTTTGGCTTCGGCCAAATACTGCTCCACCGGACCACCCGGCACGAACTGGACCACCACAAAGGTGAGCAACAACACCCCAAAGAGCGTGGGGATCATCAGCAACAGACGTTTAAGGATGTAACTGAACATGGTTTACTTTTGCGCAGTCCTGGCCCACCAGGTATCAATGGCCCAGCTCTCACCTTGGGCGTAAGGCGGCATGCTTGGGGACTGATCCAGCCGCCAGGCGTTGAACACCATGCGGTGCGTGGGCGCCGACCACTGCGGAATCAGCACATGGTTGTGGGCAATCACGCGCTCCAGCGCACGGCAGGCGGGCAGCAACTCGGCCTTGGTTTTGGCGCGCGTCATGGCACTGATCAACGCATCCACGGCCGGACTTTTGGTGCCTGACATGTTGCCAGAATCTTCCTGGTCTGCCGCTTTTGAGCCAAACAAGTCGGCGTATTCCTGGCCTGGGTTGTGGGTGCCGCTGTAGGCCAGTGAGGTCATGTCAAACTCAAACTTTTGCAAGCGTTGTTGGTACAGGGCAAAGTCCACCGGGCGAAAATTCAGGGTTATGCCCAGCTTTTCAAGGTTGCGTGCCCAAGGGGTGACCACGCGGGCACCGCCCTCATTGCTGTCCAGATACTCCATCTCAAAAGCCTGGCCTTGCGCGTTGCGCAACTTGCCGTCCGATACGGTCCAACCCGCCGCATTGAGCAGGACTTGCGCCTGGCGCAAATTGGCACGCAAGGACGAGGGTGCATCGGTGCGCGGCGGCTGTGTCATGGGGCCAAACACCTCGGCTGGCACAGAGTTTCGCCAGGGCGCCAGCAAGGCCAGTTCTGGTGCGGATGGCACCCCGCTGGCCTGGCAATCGGTGTTGCCAAACAAACCATTGACACGCTGGTAAGCGTTGTAAAACAGTTGCCGGTTCATCCACTCGTAGTCCAGCGCCAAACCCAGCGCCTGGCGCACCCGCACGTCCTTGAACAACTCGCGCCGGGTATTGAGGACGTAACTTTGAAACCCTGTGGGCAAGCGGTGACGGTATTCGCGCTTGACCAATTCGCCCGTGTCAAACCGTTTGCCGTTGACCCGGCGCGCCCAGTCACCTGCCGAGAAAAAGCGCATCAAATCGAATTCCCCGGCTTTCAGGGCTTCCAGCCGTGCTGTGGCATCTTTGTAAATCTTGACGGTGATGCGGTCAAAATTAGCTGTGCCGCGGCGCACGTTCAGGTCCTTGGCCCAGTAATTGGCATCACGCACATAGGTGATGTCTTTGCCAAAACGCACCGGGCCAATTTTGTAGGGGCCGCTGCCAATGGGCGTGTCGGTCACGATCTCATCGAACCCCTTGCGCTTGCCGCCGTCCGCACCCCAGGCACGGCTGAAAACTGGCAGACCACCCACGGTTAATGGCAATTCGCGGTTGGGTTTCTTGAAACGGTAGCGCACCGTGCGCGCGTCGAGCACATCCAAGCCCGCCACGTCGTCGAGCAGGGTCTTGTAGGCAGGTGAAGTGAAAGGCCCCATCAAGGCATCAAAGCTGTGTTTCACGTCTGCCGCCAACACGGCATCACCGTTGTGAAAACGTGCCTCCGGTCGCAAGGTGAAGGTGGCACTCAGCCCATCTTCGGCCACCACCACATCTTGCGCCAGCAAACCGTAGCCCGAGCCGGTTTCATCCAGCGCACCGGTCAGCAGGCTGTCAAACATCACATCAGACAAGTAAGCCGGGGCCGAGCCCTTGATGGTGAATGGGTTGTACTTGTCAAAGGTCGATACCCGCAGATTGCTCACCAGGCGCAACTCACCGCCCTTGGGTGCAGCCGGGTTGACATAGTCAAAGTGCGAAAAGTTGACGGGATATTTCAGATCCCCCCACAGCGCATAGCCGTGCGCAGCCCACGCCGGGTTGAACCCAGACAAAACGACAAAAAGCAAGAAGCGGCGCATGCGACAATTCTGCATCAAATGTCGCTGCATTTGACTTGGCTCAAGCGCCAATTCCGCAGTGATTCGACAGACGTTAAAAGACACAAGAGGTTGATATGGGTTTCCTGACCGGCAAAAAATTTCTGATCACGGGCGTGTTGTCCAACCGCTCCATTGCCTATGGCATCGCCAAGGCCTGCCATGCACAAGGCGCTGAATTGGCATTCAGCTACGTGGGCGAACGTTTCAAGGAGCGCATCACCGAATTTGCTGCCGACTTCAACTCGACCCTGATTTTTGACTGCGATGTGGCGGACGACGCACAAATCGACAACCTGTTCAAAGATTTGTCCAAAACCTGGCCCACATTTGACGGTTTTGTGCACAGCATTGGTTTTGCCCCGCGTGAGGCCATTGCCGGCAATTTTCTGGATGGGCTGACGCGCGAAAACTTTCGCATTGCGCATGACATCAGCGCCTACAGCTTCCCGGCCATGGCCAAAGCCGCCCTGCCTTACCTGAGCAACACCGCTTCTCTCGTGACCCTGACCTATCTGGGCGGCGTGCGCGTGGTGCCCAGCTACAACACCATGGGACTGGCCAAGGCTTCACTGGAATCCTCGGTGCGCTACCTGGCCGATGCGGTGGGCGCCAAGGGTATTCGCGTGAACGGCTTGAGCGCCGGCGCTGTCAAAACGCTGGCTGCCAGCGGCATCAAAGACTTTGGCAAATTGCTCGGTATTTCAGCTGCCGCGTCACCGCTCAAGCGCAATGTGACCATTGACGAAGTGGGCAACGTGGCCGCCTTCTTGCTCAGCGACCTGGCCTCGGGCATGACCGGTCAGATCTCTTATGTCGACTGTGGCGTGAGCCAAACCGCAGTTGCGGTGCTTGACTCAAATGCTTAAATAAAGCATGAAATAACGTTCTAGCCCTTATAGAATAAGCGCTAGCAGCTATTATTTACATAGTAGGTTTGCCGGCAACGCAGTCGGCAAAATAGCGTACTTTGCCGTCAGCGTCCGGCATTTCCACCAGGCCGTGAATGTCGGTCTCGAAGCCCGGGCACTGTGTGTTGAACTCGCGGGCAAACTTCAGGTAGTCCACGATCTTGCGGTTGAAAACCTCACCGGGGATCAGTAACGGAATGCCGGGTGGGTACGGCGTGACCAGCCCCACGGTCACGCGGCCTTCAAGGTGATCGATTTCCACGCGCTCGGTCTTGCGATGGGCAATGTGGGCGTAGGCGTCGGCCGGCTTCATGGCCGGTGCCAGGTCGCTCAGGTACATCTCGGTGGTCAAACGCGCAATGTCGTACTTGGCGTAGAGCTGGTGCACATGCTGGCACAAATCTGCCAACCCCATTTTTTCGTAGCGCGGGTGTTTCTGGCAGAACTCGGGCAGGATGCGCCACATCGGCTGGTTCTTGGCATAGTCGTCCTTGAACTGCTGCAAGGCCGTCAACATGCTGTTCCAGCGACCCTTGGTGATGCCGATGGTGAACATGATGAAAAAGCTGTAGAGCCCGGTTTTCTCCACCACCACGCCGTGCTCAGCCAAAAACTTGGTCACGATGCTGGCCGGAATGCCGGTTTTGGCGAACTTGCCGTTGAGGTCCATACCCGGTGTCACGATGGTCGACTTGATCGGGTCGAGCATGTTGAAACCGGTGGCCATCTTGCCGAACCCATGCCAGTTGACCCCAGCCTTGGCTTTGGCGGACTCACCCTTGATGATCCAGTCGTCTGCGCGGCCGATGCCTTCTTCGGCCAGCTTGTCCGGCCCCCACACCTTGAACCACCAGTCGTCACCGTATTCGTCGTCAATTTTCCGCATGGCGCGCCTGAAGTCGAGTGCCTCGGCAATACTTTCTTCCACCAGCGCGGTGCCACCCGGGGGCTCCATCATGGCGGCAGCCACATCGCAGCTGGCGATGATGCTGTACTGCGGGCTGGTGCTGGTGTGCATCAGGTACGCCTCGTTGAAAAGGTGTTTGTCAAGCTTGACGGTTTGTGAGTCCTGCACCAGCACATGGCTGGCCTGGCTGATGCCGGCGAGCAGCTTGTGGATCGACTGGGTGGCGTACACCACGGCCTTTTTTGGACGCGCCCGGTTCTTGCCCATCGCGTGGTAGGTGCCGTAAAACGGATGAAACGCGGCGTGGGGTAGCCAGGCCTCATCAAAGTGGATGTTGTCCACGTAGCCGTCCAGCATGCCTTTGACGGTCTCGGTGTTGTACAGCACGCCGTCATAGGTCGACTGGGTGAGCGTCAAGACGCGCGGCTTGATGGTGCTGATGTTCACGCCTTGCAAGTGCTCGCGGATCAGCGGGTTGGCCAGAATCTTGGCTTTGATCGCCGCCGGTTCAAACTCAGTTTTAGGTATCGGCCCGATGATGCCAAAGTGGTTGCGAGTCGGTTTCAGAAAGACGGGGATGGCCCCGGTCATGATGATGGCGTGCAGCACCGACACGTGGCAATTGCGGTCAACCACCACCACATCGTTTGGTGCCACCGTGTGGTGCCAGACCATCTTGTTGGAAGTCGAGGTGCCGTTGGTGACAAAAAAGCAGTGGTCTGCATTAAAAATACGCGCGGCATTGCGCTCACTCTTGCCAATGGCGCCGTCGTGGTCCAGCAACTGGCCCAGTTCTTCAACGGCGTTGCAGACGTCGGCGCGCAGCATGTTCTCACCGTAAAACTGATGGTACATCTGCCCGACCGGGCTCTTCAAGAAGGCCACGCCACCCGAGTGCCCGGGGCAATGCCAGGAGTACGACCCGTCTTCTGCATAGTCCAGCAAGGCTTTGAAGAAAGGCGGTTGCACGCCTTCGAGGTAACTTTTGGCTTCGCGAATGATGTGGCGCGCTACAAATTCGGGGGTGTCCTCGAACATGTGGATGAAGCCATGCAACTCGCGCAGGATGTCATTGGGAATGTGACGCGAGGTCTTGGTCTCGCCATAAATATAGATCGGCACATCGAGATTTTTGCGACGCACTTCTTCAATGAAATGGCGCAGATTCACCACCGCTGGGTCCAGGTCCGGGCCGGGGGTAAATTCTTCGTCATCAATTGACAGGATGAAAGCGCTTGCGCGGCTTTGCTGCTGGGCAAACTGGCTCAAATCACCATAACTTGTGACCCCGAGCACTTCAAAGCCTTCGGTTTCAATGGCCTGTGCCAACGCCCGAATACCCAGCCCGGAGGTATTTTCTGAGCGATAGTCCTCATCAATGATGACAATTGGAAAACGAAATTTCATGGGAAGCTCCAGCGACACGCGGTAAATGAGAGAAATAGGCGCGAAGTGTAAGGACTAAACCCGGCACTTCACGGATGCCACAAGTCTTTCGGATTGAAAATGACGCCGTTTAAACACAAGGGATCACAAATATGGCGGACTCAACCCTCTGGTGGCTGGCTGCAGGCGGCTTGATTGCGGTGGAGTTGATCACCGGCACGTTTTACCTGCTGATGATTTCTCTGGGCCTGATCGCCGCTGCGGTGGCAGCCCATGCAGGGCTGCCACCGCCTTGGCAATGGGTCAGCGCGGCCGTGGTGGGTGGCGGCTCGGTGTTGGCCTGGCGGGGATACAAGCGCTCACAACCTGCCACTGCGCCCGCCCGGGCCAACCACGATGTCAACCTGGACCTAGGAGAAACCGTGTACGTGGACCATTGGCAGGATGACAACACCTGCAGCGTCAAATACCGCGGTGCCCATTGGGATGCAACGCTGCAAGAAGGCCAGTCCGCTAAAACCGGTTCCTACGTCATTGCAGAAGTTGTCGGTAGCCGCTTGGTTCTCAAAAAATCACACATTTCATAACTTAAGGAGCTCTCCATGGAAATTGCCATCGTTTTATTCATCATTGCGGTGATCTTTGTCACCCAATCGGTCAAGGTCGTGCCCCAGCAACATGCGTGGGTGGTGGAGCGCCTGGGCAAATACAACGGCACGCTCACGCCGGGCTTGAATTTTTTGGTGCCTTTTGTGGACAAAGTGGCCTACAAACATTTGCTCAAGGAAGTGCCGCTGGACATCGCCAGCCAGGTCTGTATCACCCGTGACAACACCCAGTTGCAGGTCGACGGCATTCTGTACTTTCAGGTTACCGACGCCATGCGCGCCAGCTATGGCTCAAGCAACTACATCATGGCGATCTCGCAACTGGCACAAACCTCGCTGCGCTCGGTGATTGGCAAGCTGGAACTCGACAAAACCTTTGAAGAGCGCGACATCATCAACGCCCAAGTGGTGCAGGCAATTGACGAAGCCGCCCTGAATTGGGGCGTGAAGGTGTTGCGTTATGAAATCAAAGACTTGACGCCACCCAAAGAAATTCTGCACGCCATGCAGCAACAAATCACTGCCGAGCGTGAAAAACGCGCCTTGATTGCCGCCTCAGAGGGCCGACGCCAGGAGCAGATCAACATTGCCACCGGTGAACGTGAAGCCTTCATTGCCCGCTCAGAAGGCGAAAAGCAAGCGGTGATCAACAAGGCGCAGGGCGATGCGCAATCCATTCTGGCCGTGGCGGAGGCAACCGGGCAAGCCATTGAACGCATTGCCGCAGCCATCCGTCAGCCCGGCGGTGTCGAGGCCGTGCAACTCAAGGTGGCAGAGAAGGCGGTTGAGGCCTACAGCAAAGTCGCGTCAGAAGCCAACACCACGCTTGTGATCCCAAGCAACATGACCGAGGTGTCCACACTGATCACTTCGGCCATGAAAATGATTCAGGCGCAAAAATAACGCCTAAAAAAACCCCGTATCGCGTTAACGATACGGGGTTAGCTATTTTTGGCGGAGCAGGGGGGATTCGAACCCCCGGGGGATTTAACTCCCCGCACGCTTTCCAGGCGTGTGACTTAAACCACTCATCCACCGCTCCGCAAGCTTTTAATTCTAACTGCGCAATGCTTTCATTTCCCCCGCCCTACCCCACAGCGAAGCAAAAAAACCGCCCGAAGGCGGCTTTACGCGAACAAAGAAACTGATCGCTGATCAGTTCAGCGCTGTTTTCTTACCTGCCTTGTAGACTGACAAAGTGATCGCGGGATTCTTCATCTCGCCGCTGGGCTCAAAACCAATGGTGTTGGTCACGCCCTTGAAGTTGCTCTCAGCCAATTTGGTAACGTAAACCTTGGGGTCGGTCGAGTTGGCACGCTTCATGGCGTCAACCAGGACAAAGGTCGCGTCATACGTATAAGGGCTATACACCTGGAACTGGCCAGGGTATTTGGCGTCATAACGCTTCTTCCAAGCCTCGCCACCGGGCATTTTCGCAAGGGATGCACCACCCTCGGCACACACCACGTTGCCCAGAATCTTGGCACCATCAGCAAGTTTTGCCAGTTCAGCGGTGCAAATGCCGTCACCACCAAAATATTTGACATTGCCCATGCCCAGCTGTTCCATTTGACGCAACATCGGGCCAGCTTGGGGGTCCATGCCACCAAAGAAAACGGCATCAGGTTTTTTGGCTTTGATGGCGGTCAAAATGGACATAAAGTCCGTGGCTTTGTCAGTGGTGAACTGATCGTCAACCACTTTGATCCCCTTGGTCAGCGCCACTTTCCTGAACACTTCAGCAACACCCTGACCGTAAGCGGTGCGGTCATCAATAATTGCAACGGATTTCACGTTTAGAGCGTCCGCTGCATAAAAAGCCAAACCTGCACCCAGCGACAAGTCGTTGGCAATGATGCGATAAGTCGTCTTGTAACCCGGCTTGGTCAGGCTCGGGTTGGTCGCAGCGCCGGTCACCATCGGGAGGCCGCAGTCGTGATAAATCTTGGATGCCGGAATGGTGGTGCCTGAATTCAGATGCCCGACAACGCCCGCAACCTTGCTGTCGCACAGTTTTTGTGCCACTGCGGTGCCCTGTTTTGGATCAGCCGCATCATCTTCAGCCTGAAGTTCAAACTTGATCTTCTTGCCGCCGATGACGATGTTTTGGGCGTTCAAGTCTTCAATCGCCATCATGGCGCCATTGGTGTTGTCTTTGCCGTAGTGCGACTGCGCACCTGACATGGGGGCAACGTGACCAATCTTGACCACTTGAACATCTTGAGCCCAAGCCAAACCAGCCAAAGCGGCAATGGCTGCGGCAACGGTAGTTTTCAATTTCATGCGCATAGACAACTCCAGGTTAAAAAAATGTGAATGGGTTGATTCAACAACTCAAACGATAACGCAATTTTTGCGCCAAGCGCTTAGGGTAGATACCAACACGACGCACTGATGCAGCACGATCCATGCCTATTTTTGTGATTTCCCCTGACTTTGCTCGCTCAACGCGTCGGCAACCGCCTGACGCACAAACATATCCATTTCGTCTTGCAACCTGGCGCTCAAATCCGACCACTGCTTGGCCACCATAGTTCGAATCAAACGGTCAAGCTCCTCTTGTAGCCGGCGCTCAAAAATCGGTTGGACCTGGCGCTGCACCAAATTGATCACAGCCTGAACATCAGGCGGTGGACTTGGTGCCAATCGGCTCAAACTTGCAGGGTCAACCACATCAGTCAGGGTGGGGACAAAACGCGGTGGTGGCCTGGGTACGTTGGTCATGAGGATGCCTTCTGCAGGTCATGGCGAATCAGGTGAAAGCCGGCATCTGCATAGTGCTTCCAGCGGCCGCGTGCGTAGTTGCGGTCCAGTTCATCAAGTGTGACCACTTCAATGAGCCGCTCAAACTGCTCAAAACCATTCGGCACCGACTCACCCAAGTTCACCAAAATATCAAAAAAAGGCGGGGATTGCAGTGATGTCGCAAGCACCACAGGCGACATTGCAAGCACGGCACGTTCAGCCGCAAGACGACAGTGCGGCACAAAATCAGCGGCTGAAACCATCCACAAGGCGGCATCCAACACATCAAGCGTGTCAGCCGGGCCGGTCACCACCACTTTTGCGCCGCTGCCCACCGCTTTGCGCAGCAGGCGACACACGTAGTTCAGCCGGTCCGGCGCGTTGAAGTGAAAAGCAATCTCGGTCAAACAACTGATCCTGCGGCGTCCTGATCAAGCAAATAATCCAGCAGCAAGCCCACCGGACGACCAGTGGCGCCTTTGGACACACCACTTTTCCAGGCCGTGCCAGCGATGTCCAGGTGCGCCCACCGGTACTTGGCCGTGAAGCGCTGCAAAAACTTGGCTGCCGTCACTGCGCCACCCGCACGGCCCGCCACATTGGCCACGTCGGCAAAGCTGGTTTTCAGCCCCTCTGCGTAGTCCTCGTCCAGCGGCAGCTGCCAGCACAGGTCTTGCGACGACTCGCCCGCTGCCAGCAGCGCGGTCGTTATACGTTCATCTGCAGAGAAGAAACCACTGCGCACCCCTCCCAAGGCAACGACACAAGCCCCTGTCAGGGTGGCAATGTCCAGCACCGCTTTGGGCTTAAAGCGTTCCGCATAGGTAAGTGCGTCGCACAGCACCAGGCGCCCTTCTGCGTCGGTATTGAGCACTTCAATGGTTTGCCCGCTCATACTGGTCACCACATCCCCCGGCTTGACGGCGCGGCTGCCGGGCAAATTCTCGCAAGAGGCAATCAAACCCACCACGTTGATGTCTGGCTGCAGTTCAGCCAGGGCACGAAACACGCCCAGCACGCTGGCTGCACCACACATGTCGTATTTCATTTCATCCATTTCAGCAGCGGGCTTGATGGAAATGCCACCGCTGTCAAACGTGATGCCCTTGCCCACCAGCACCACCGGCGCGTCAGACTTGGCCGCACCGTGGTAGCGCATCACGATAAAACGCAGGGGTTCATCAGACCCCTTGGCCACAGCCAAAAACGCGCCCATACCGAGTTTTTCAACGTCTTTGTGGCCCAGCACTTCCACCTTGATGCGTGAAAATTTGGCCAAAGCCTTGGCCACACCGGCCAGGTGCGTAGGTGTCGCATAGTTACCGGGCCGATTGCCCCACTCTTTAGCCAACTCAATGCCATTCACCGCTGCCACCGCCCGCGCAAAATTGGCGCTCAAGGCCTGGTTGTCGGGCACGGCAACCGTGAGCTGCTCAAGGCTACGCCCGTGCGGATCAGACTTGGTCGTGGTGTAGACATAACTCGTGTCTGCCAGCGTGGTTATCGCCGCGCGCAGCACTTGCGGGCTAGGCTGCTGCAGAAAATTCATCACCAGTTGACGGGGTTTGGCGGCCTTCAGCGCCGCCATGGCAGCGGTGATGCCTTTGCGTACATCGGCAGGCGCACCGTTTGCCACCTGGACCAGCACCACATGGGTGGCACTGAAGCCCAAAGGGCGGTAGATGTCAAGTATCTGGCCGGCCTTGGCTGCCAAGTCGCCCGATTTCAGGGCCAAGGCAACCAACACCGACAAGGCATCCTTACCAGCTTGAAAGGTGTTTGTCACCAACACCAGAGAAACATCGCATTTTTCGCGGGATGCTTCCGACGGGTCAAAAATCTTGAGATCAAAGTTCATAATGAGCGGTTTCCTTTGCAGCAATGTTATTCCATTCCTCCCTACGCAAAGAGTTGTCGCGCAGTTTTGGGGCCACCCTCGTTGTGCTGGTCATCGTGGTTATGACCATGACCCTGATCCGCACCTTGGGCCAGGCCTCGCGCGGCAGCTTTAACCCCTCCGACGTGATGCTGGTCATGGGCTACTCCGTGCTCGCCTACACCCCCACGCTGCTGAGCATGAGCCTTTTTATTGCCATCATCGCCACGCTCTCCAGAATGTACCGAGACAGTGAAATGGTCATCTGGTTCTGCAGTGGCAAGGGGCTCTCGGCCCTTTTGCGGCCTGTGATGCGGTTTTCCTGGCCGATTTTTGGGGTGATTGCAGCGCTTGCCTTGCTGGTGCTGCCCTGGACCAATCAGCGCATCGATGACCTGAAAAGCCAATATGAAAAGCGCGGTGACCTGGAACGTATTGAACCTGGCCAGTTCCAGGAATCGGCCAACGGCGCCCGGGTTTTTTTTGTTGAGAAAAACATCAAGGGTCAAGCATCCGGATCCAATGTCTTCATTGCCACCACAGAACACGGCAAAGAAACCGTGACCTCTGCGCGTAGCGGGCGCATTGACAGCCTGCCGCAAGGTCGCTTCTTGTTGCTCGAAAACGGACAACGCCTGGAGACCGTCGCCGGAACCAATGACCTGAAGGTCAGTGAATTCAGTGAATACGGCATCCAGATCACCTCCGACCCACTGGCAGGCACTGATATTGCACCCATCAAAACGCACACCACCCGGGCACTGGTCAACGCGTCCACTGCGGCCGCTCTGGGTGAATTGTCCTGGCGCATCGGACTGATCCTGGCTGCGATCAATTTTGTGGTCATCGGTATTGCCACCTCCGGCGTGAACCCACGGGTTGGCAAAAGCGTGAACCTGGTGTTTTCAGTGTTCGCCTTTGTCCTCTACTTCAATCTGCTGAGTCTGGGCCAAGGCTGGATTGCCGATAGCAAAATGAGCTTGGTGGCGTACCTGCTTGCCTTACACGGTGGTGTGTTTGTGCTGGCCATTTTGTGGCTTGCCAAAGGGCACAACAACTGGCATTGGCGCCGACCGCAAAGCAGCGGCTCACCGCTTCCGGGGGCAAGCGCATGAAAACGCTGCGTCGCCTGGTTTATGGCGAAGTGATCAGCGCCGTGGCGCTTGTGACGTTGGGGTTTCTTTCGCTCTTTTTCTTCTTCGACTTTGTGGAAGAAGTCCAAGCGGTGGGTCGCCATGTCGACACCGGCTACAGCCTGGTGCATGCGCTCACCTTCGTCACGCTGATGGTTCCCAGCCACCTTTATGAGCTGATGCCCATTGCCGTATTGATCGGTACCATTTTTGTCATGTCCAGACTGGCACAAAGTTCCGAGTACACCATTTTGCGCACCAGCGGACTGAGCCCATGGCGCGCGCTGAAAGCACTGCTGTTGCTCGGTCTGGGGTTTGTGGTGCTCACATTTGCCATTGGCGACTACATCGCCCCGTTGGCAGACCGCACCGGCCAGCTTCTGAAAGCCCGCTACACCGGGCGCATCACCGTTGGACAGACCGGTGCGTGGCTCAAAGAAAAACAGCTTGACGGGCAATACGCGGTGAATGTGGGCGAACTCTCACCTGACGGTCACCTGCGCGGTGTGCGTATTTTTGAATTTGACCGCCGTGGTTTGCTGATGTCGATGATGCTGGCAGACAACGCCATGTTCAATAAGGACGACACTTGGGCACTGCAGCAGGTGCGGCGCACCGATTTTCCGCAACAAGGTGCCGTGATGGCGCAAATCACCCACACGCAAGTTCCCTCGCTGCGCTGGCCCAACCGGATCAGCGCTGAAATGGTGTCCGCCGCGCTGCTCAAGCCCGAGCGCATGAGCACGTTTGACCTGTATCAATACATAGGGCACCTGCAAAACAACGCGCAAACTGCGCAGCGGTATGAAATAGAGTTCTGGAAAAAGGTCTTCTACCCTTTGAGTTGTCTGGTGATGGTGGTGCTGGCCTTGCCTTTTGCCTACCTGCACTTTCGCTCTGGCAGCATCACCAGCTACGTGTTTGGTGGCGTACTGGCCGGCATCAGTTTCTTTTTACTCAACAACGTCTTTGGTTACATCGGTAATTTACAAAGCTGGCAGCCCTGGCTCACAGCGGCGCTACCGGGGTTGATTTACTCCCTCATTTCACTCACCGCATTTGCTTGGCTGGTGCTTCGGCGATGAACCCTGTCACTACTCAAGCATTCCAAACTTTCCAAACCATCACCTAAAGGTTCCTACCATGCACGCCACCATCCTTTTTGGCCACGGTTCACGCGACCCAGCCTGGCGCAAACCCATTGACAGCGTGGCTGAGCGCATGCTGGAAATCAGCCCGAAAAGCCGCGTGCGCTGTGCCTTTCTGGAACTCACCGAACCTGACCTGGCCAGCGTCACAGCTGATTTGGTCGCCACCGAAGTCAAACACATCACCATCGTGCCCATGTTTTTAGGCGTGGGGCGGCACGCCAGAGAAGACCTGCCGGTGCTGGTCACCGAGTTGCAGCAAACCTACCCAGCCGTGAGTTTTGTGCTGCGGCCCTCGGTGGGTGAAGACCCACGTGTGGTTGAAATGTTGGCCAAGTTATCACTCCCGGACGCTTGAGTAGGTGCCAACAAGCGCTGATACACACCACAACGCACCATGAACTTGCATCAATTTCGATTTGTCCAGGAAGCCGTGCGGCGCGACCTTAACCTGACCGAGGCCGCCAAAGCCCTTCACACCTCACAGCCGGGCGTGTCCAAAGCCATCATCGAGCTTGAGGAAGAACTCGGCATTGAGATTTTTGCCCGCCACGGCAAGCGCCTCAAACGCGTCACCGAACCGGGCCAGCAGGTACTCAAAAGCATTGATGTCATCATGCGCGAGGTCAGCAACCTCAAGCGCATCGGCGAACAATACAGTGCCGAAGACAGCGGCACCCTGTCGATTGCCACCACACACACGCAGGCGCGTTATGTGCTGCCCGAGCCAGTGGCCAAGCTGCGCCAGGCCTACCCAAAAGTCAATGTCAGCCTGCACCAGGGCTCACCAGACCAGGTGGCGCGCATGCTGATTGACGAGGTGGCTGAAATCGGCATCGCCACCGAATCCCTGGCCGGCTACCACGAGCTCGTGACCCTGCCCTGCTACGAATGGCAACACATGCTGGTGCTGCCCAGCGGCCACCCCCTGTGCACCAAGGAACACCTGACGCTGGAAGACATTGCCAAAGAGCCACTCATCACCTACCACCCCGCCTACACCGGGCGCACCAAAATTGACCATGCCTTTGCCGTGCGCAAGCTAGAACCCCGCATTGCCCTGGAAGCCATTGACTCGGACGTGATCAAGACCTATGTCAAACTGGGCTTGGGCGTGGGTATTGCCGCAGAAATGTCCATGCGCGATGTGGTCGACAACGAGGCGCAATCCGGCCTGGTGGTGCGCCCGGCCGGCCAGCTCTTTGGCCAAAATGTGGCCCGCGTGGCCTTTAAACGTGGCGCCTATCTGCGCAATTTTGTCTACAAATTTGCCGAGTTGGTCAGCAGCCGCCTCGACCGCAACCTGGTCGCCCGCGCCATGACCGGCCATGTCAACGACTATGAATTGTGAGACCTTGCGGGACAGACCGCAGCGACACATGGTGAGCCAGCTCTGTCCCCAACTGATTAGCCCCTTGCGGGACAGACCGCAGCGACACAGCGTGAGCCAGCTCTGTCCCTGAGCCTTGAAAATGATCTCGTTAAATTCCAAACTCCCCAACGTCGGCACCACCATTTTCACGGTCATGTCCGCATTGGCCGCTGAAAAAAACGCCGTCAACCTGGGCCAGGGCTTCCCCGACTTTGACTGCGACCCCGAGTTGGTCAGCGCCGTTACCCGCGCCATGCAAAGCGGCTTTAATCAGTACCCTCCGATGGCTGGCGTGCCGGCCTTGCGCGAGGCCGTTTCATCAAAAATAAGAGCGCTCTACGCTTATGATTATTCGGCTACAGCCGAAATAACCATCACAGCTGGCGCCACACAAGCTATCCTTACTGCGATCCTGGCGGTGGTCCACGCGGGCGACGAAGTCATCGTGCTAGAGCCCTGCTACGACAGCTACGTGCCCAACATCGAGCTGGCCGGTGGGGTGCCCGTGCGGGTGCCTTTGACACCAGGCACCTTTCGCCCGGACTTTGCGCGCATTGCCGCTGCCATCACGCCAAAGACCCGCGCCATCATCGTCAACTCGCCACACAACCCGAGCGGCACGGTCTGGGCGGCGCTGGAGATGCAGCAGCTCGAAGCCCTGCTTGCGCCTACCAACATTCTGCTGATCAGCGACGAGGTCTACGAACACATGGTGTTTGACGGCCACAGCCACCAAAGCGCCGCCAGCTTTCCCGGCCTGGCTGAGCGGGCGTTTGTGGTGTCGAGTTTTGGCAAGACCTTTCATGTGACCGGCTGGAAAGTCGGTTATGTGGCCGCCCCGTCGTTCCTCAGTCACGAGTTTCGCAAGGTTCACCAGTTCAATGTGTTCACCGTCAACACGCCCATGCAGCACGCGCTGGCGCACTACATGTGCAATCCGGCACCCTATTCGACCTTGTCAAATTTCTACCAGGCCAAACGCGATCTGTTTCGTGCTGGCTTAGCCCAGACCCGGTTCAAATTACTGCCCTGCGAAGGCAGCTACTTTCAAAGCGTTGACACCTCGGAGGTCAGCCCCTTGAGCGAGGCCGACTTTTGCAAATGGCTCACCATAGAAGTCGGTGTGGCGGCCATTCCAACATCAGCGTTCTATGGCGATGGCTTTGACCAACACGTGATCCGTTTCTGTTTTGCCAAAAAGAACGAGACACTTGAAAAGGCCTTGACCCGACTCAGCACCCTGTAACAGGACTTACGCAAAATTGACCCAGCTAGGCGTTCCGACGCAGACAGTACAGGCGTACGGCAAGGAGGAACAACGACGCTGGGGCGGTTTTGCGTAAGTCTTATTTAAGAAAGTCCAGACCATGACCATTTTCGTGACAGGCGGTGCCGGCTACATTGGCACACACACCTGCGTTGAATTGCTGAACGCGGGCCATCAGGTGACCGTGTTTGACAACTTCAGCAACAGCCAGCCAGAAGCGCTGAAGCGGGTGGAGCGCATCACCGGCAAAAAACTGCAGTTCATTGAAGGCGACATACGCGACCGCACCGCCCTGAGCGCGGCCCTGCGCCAAAGCAGTGCAACTGCCGTGATCCACTTCGCCGGTCTGAAGGCAGTGGGTGAATCGGTGGCGCAGCCGCTCACCTACTATGACAACAACGTGGTGGGCACGGTTCGCCTGCTCGAAGCCATGACCGAGTGCAGTGTAAAGACGCTGGTATTCAGCTCATCAGCCACGGTGTACGGCGACCCGCAATACCTGCCGCTCACCGAAGACCATCCGCTGTCAGCCACCAACCCCTACGGCCAGACCAAGCTGGTGATTGAGCACATGCTGCGCGACCTGTACGCCAGTGACGCCAGCTGGCGCATGGGCATCTTGCGCTACTTCAACCCGGTGGGCGCGCACGCCAGCGGCCTGATTGGAGAAGACCCACAAGGTGTGCCCAACAACCTGATGCCGTTCGTGGCGCAGGTGGCCGTTGGACGGCGCGAGTTTTTGAACGTGTGGGGCAACGACTACGCCACCCCTGATGGCACCGGCGTGCGGGATTACATCCATGTGGTGGATCTGGCGCTGGGGCATCTGGCGGCTTTGACGCGCCTGCAAACCGGGGCGCAATGCGTGGCAGTGAATCTGGGCACCGGCGTGGGTTACAGCGTGCTGGACATGGTGCGCGCGTTCGAACAAGCCAGCGACAAGCCCGTGGCCTTCAAGATATCACCCAGGCGCCCGGGCGATGTAGCTGCCTGTTATGCCGACCCGGCCTATGCCAAAGCCCTGCTTGGCTGGCAGGCCCAACGCGACCTGCAAACCATGTGCCAGGATGCCTGGCGCTGGCAAAGCGGCAACCCCAATGGCTACGGAAATTCGCCCGCCGTGGGTAAAGTGAAATGAACAAGCTCAATCATGATGACGGCACAGCGTAAAAATTTGAAGGCAAGCCGTCAAGCCCGCCTTTTTCTCAAACGTAAAGCAGCCAGTGGCAATACGCCGAGCAAAGTAAGCGCACCCAGCATCTGGACTGACAACAGGCCCTGAATGGAATCTGCTTGCGCCAGCTGCACACCCGCGTTCACGTACAGCACCGTGGCAGGCAACATGCCCAGGATAGACACCCAAAAAAAGGTGGCAGAGGGCACGCGCGTCAGGCCGCTGAGCAGGTTCACCGCCACAAACGGAATCACCGGCAACACGCGCAGCGACAACAGGTACAGCACGCCGTCGCGCTGCAAACCCAGATTCATGGTGTGCAGGCGCTCACCCCAGCGCGCTTCAATCCGTTCGCGAAGCCCGTAGCGGGCCTGTCTGGGCGTGCCGGCATCGGCCACATCCGCCGCACCGGCCTGGTTGCCCGCGCTGCGGGTGTCAACGAAACACCCAAGCACGCCCCAGGTGGCCGGGCTGGCCAAACCCATGGCGGTCATCTCGTGTCTGCGTTGCATGGTGGAGGTCAGTTGAGGTGAAAAAGTGTTTTTGGCGATCAGGCCAGCAGCACAATCGGCGCCAGTGCATCCCCTTGCGGCAACACGCGCCCGATGATGGCGGTGTGTACGTAGCCCATGGCCTGCAAGGCGGCCACACACGCATGGGCCTGCTCGGCGGGCACACTGGCCAGCAGGCCACCTGCGGTTTGCGGGTCAAAAATCAGCGGGTAACGCGGGTGGCTGGCGAAAGATTCCTGGTTGCGCAAGGCACGGCGCAGGCGCACATTGGATGGTTGCAATGAGCTCACAATGCCGGCCGCCACAGTCTCTTGCGCACCGTCCAGCAGGGGTAAAGCTGACAACACAATTTCTGCATCAACCCCTGAGGGCTTGGTCATCTCCACCAGGTGGCCCAGCAGGCCAAAGCCGGTCAGGTCGGTGCAGGCGGTGGCGCCAAATTCACGCAAACACTGCGCGCCGAGACGGTTGGACTGCACCATGGACTGCAGCGCGGCATCAATCCAGCGCCCCTTGGCGGCCAGGCGGGCGTGCGCGGCAAACAGCGTGCCGGTGCCGATGGGTTTGGTCAAAATCAGCACGTCCCCCGGCTGCATGCCACCTTTGCGCGTGACATTCACCAAACTCTCGTCCATCAGCCCGTTCACCGCAAACCCCAGCGCCAACTCACTGCCCTCGCCCGTATGGCCACCCACCAGCGCGCAGCCCGCCTCGTTGAGCACCTCAACGGCACCGCTCATCATCTGGAACAGCAGGTCTTCCACCTTGGCTTCGAGGCCGGGCGGCACAGTGGCAATCGCTGTAGCCGACTGCGGCTCGGCCCCCATGGCAAAAATATCGCCTAAGGCATGGTTGGCCGCCACCTTGCCAAACAAATAGGGGTCGTCGACAAAGGCACGAAAAAAATCCACCGAGTGCACCAGCGCCTTGCCCGGTGGCACGCGCACCACCGCCGCATCGTCGGGGTCGTGCAGGCCAATCAAGACGTCATCACGCTGCACCACTTGCAACTGCCCCAGCGCCCTGGACAACACCGTGGCCCCAACCTTGGCGCCACAGCCGCCACAGCGCATGGCAATGGCCGAGATGGCTTGCAAGGATTCGTCCGGGTTCAACGCGAGTTGGGACTGCGCGCTGGCAGGCGCTGCGACTGGCCGGGCCTGCATGTCGGGAAATTCCGAGAATTTACGCATGAAGGTGCGGTCAATGCGGTCTTTCCAGCGCCACACCCAGTCGCCCCAGAAGCCTAAGCCACCACGCGAAGCCACGGCGTAGCGGTTGCCGGTGCTGATCAAGGCCAACCAACTCGACTGCGGGCGGTAGGCTTGCAAGGCCCGCCCCTGCACGCTCAGGCGCAGGTTGTCGGCCAGCGGCTGGCCCATGCGCACGGCAAACACACCAGCTTTTTCCAAGGGGTAGTTTTGCATGGCGGCAATGTCGCCCGCAGCAAAGATGTGGGGGTCGGTCAGGGTTTGCAGCTGGTCGTTCACCTGCACAAAACCTCCCTCGTTCAAGGCCAGCCCGGTGGACTGCAACCATGGCGCACCACCCGCTTGCGTGACCCACATGATCTCGTCCGCTTCGACCTCCAGGCCGCTGGCACAGATCAGCCGTGCTGCCTCAACCCGGGTCACCTCGGCATTCAGGTGCAGCTGCACGCCGCGCTCGGCCAGCACGCAGACAAACTTTTGGCGCACACGCACGTTGTGCGTCGGCATGATGCTGTCTGCCGCGCTGAGCAGGTGAAACTGCAGCAGGCCGGGGTCGCGCCCGCGCGATTGCAGCTCCTGGCGCAAGCGGTACTGCATGGACAACAGCAACTCAACACCACCCGCCCCAGCCCCCACCACCGCAATGCGCAACTGACCATGCGTATGTTGCTGAACCCTTGCCAGCAACGCCAGCCAGCGCTGGTTGAAACGTGTGATGGGTTTCACCGGCGTGGCAAATTCATTGGCACCGGTCACGCCGCTCAGGCGCGGGGTCGAGCCAATGTTGATCGACAACCGGTCATAGGCCACTGGCGGGCGGTTGCGGCACAGCACTTTGCCAGCCGCGCGGTCAATGCCCACCACCTCGTCGCGGTACAGCCGGGCGCCGGCAAACACGGCCAGGCGCGCCAGGTCGATGTGCACGTCGTCATAACTGTAGTGGCCCGACACATAGCCGGGCAACATGCCGGAATACGGAGTGTGCACGTCGGTGCAGATCACGGTCAGGCGCACGCCTGGTTCGGGCTGCATGCCAAAACGCTTGAGTACGCCCACATGGCTGTGGCCGCCGCCGATCAGCACGATGTCTCTGGCGATGGGTTGAGTGGGTTGCTGCATCAGGTAAAGCGTCCGGGAAAGTTCAACAAAATCTGCGGGTTTCAGTCTTGCGCACACGCTGACAACAAGCCGGCGACCAACTGGTGCACCGCAAGCTGCTCCGTTTCACGGGCAAACAAGGGCGCACGCAGCGCGCACTGGGCCTGCAGTTGGGCAAAAAATGCCGCGTCATGTTGGCAGCGGCGCAGCAGCTCAACCAGTTGCGCGGCATTGTCCCAGTCAAAGTAGCCCGCGTAGTCCGCACCCAGCATGCCCACATTGCCGGCAATGCGTGACGCAAGCACGGGTGTGCCCGAGCGCACCGCTTCCATCACCACATGGGCACCACCCTCCATGCGGCTGGTGTGCACCAGCACATGCGCGCGCTGAATGCGCCGGCGCGTGACCTCATGCGGCAAGCCACCCAGCCAGCGGTAGCCCGGGCAGGCCGCAGCCGTGTCTTGCGCCAGAACGGCCAACGCGGGGTCGAGCGGGGCACCAATGTGGTCGATATGAACCGCATCCTCAGGCGTGAGTAACTGGGCAGCTGCAAACAAGGTGTGTGGCGACTTTTCCTCGCGCAGATGGCCGACCATCACCGCCCTGAAGAAACGCGCGGATTTAGGCAGGCCCATACGTGCCGATGTGGACTGAAAAATCACCTCAGCGCGCGCACGCAACGCGATCGGCAGCGCGTCCAGCCCGAGGGCTTGCAGCACCACCAGCCGCTGCGCCAACTGCAAGGAGCGCTGGGCCTGTGCGTCAGTCTGAATATCGCGGTACAAATCAGTGCCAGTGAGCACCAAGGCCAGACCGGACACCGGCTGGGGATGAACGTCCGAGGCCTTGACGCCACCCCGGCTTTGTGCCCAGGCCGCCACTGACGCAGCCGAGCGGCGCGCATGCAGGGCAATCATGCAGCGGTCATGCGCGGCAGCCGGGCCGTCTGGCCACTGGGTGACGATACGCACCTGGCACAACTTGGCCGACCTGTCCGGCTGGGTTGGTTTATCCGGCTCGGTCGGTTGGGTCAGTTTGTCCTGTCTTTGAGCTTCCAGCCGCGACTGCAGCAAGGTCTGCCAGCGCCGTGCGGTTTGCCAATTGCCATTGTTGGCATCGGCCAGCGCCGGGCTGACAATCACCACCTGCTGTTTCACGGAGTTCATCTTGATGCACCTTTTTTCAGAACAGGCCACACAGCGCTGGGCTGAGGCCCACACCGCGCGCACCGCCAATGCCAGCCTGCTGGCCACCCTGTTGCAAGCCAGCCGGGCACGCACCCTGGCCTGGTTGGACGCTTATGAGGCGGCATTGGGCGCTGAGCTGCCAGTGCCTCATTCGCTGCAACTGAACCCGCCCTTGTGGGAACTGGGCCACATCGGCTGGTTTCAGGAACACTGGATCGCCCGCAACCCGCAACGCCAGTTGGGCATCAACGCTGACCCGGATGCGCCGCGCATGGCATCGTGCCTGCCGCACGCGGACGCGCTTTACAACGCCAGCCAGGTGGCGCATGCCAGCCGCTGGCATTTGCCCCTGCCTGACTTGCAAGCCACCAGAGCTTTCCTGAAAAACGGTCTGGACGCCACGCTGGCCTTGCTCGCAGACGAAGACGACTCCGATGCCTCGTTGTATTTTTACCGCCTGGTCTTGTTCCATGAAGACATGCATGGCGAGGCGGCGATCTACATGGCGCAGGCGTTGGGCATCGCACCGCCCGCATCGCTTGCCCCACTGCGGACCCCGCATTGCCCGCCTGCGGCCACACAGACCGCCCAAGCGCTCAGGTTTGAAGCGGGCGACTGGACGCTGGGTGACGCCAATACCACGCATGCCACTCAGCCCGGCCAGACTGCTCCCGGCTTTGCCTTTGACAACGAGTTGGCGCCGCACACAGTGACTTTGAGCGCTTATGAGATGGACGACCGCCCAGTGTCGTGGCGGCGTTACTTGCCGTTTGTGGCCACAGGGGGCGACACCGACCCGCGTTACTGGAGTGTGGCGGGCTGGCAATGGCGCACTGCCCAGGCGCTCGCCCAAAGCTCGTCCCCAACCCAGACGAAGCTCTGGCCACGCTATCTGCGCCAAAGCCACCCAAGCACCGGCGAATGCGTTTGGGCGCAATGGCACTTTGGCCAGTGGCAGACACTCGATCTGGACACCCCAGCCTGCCACCTGAGCTACTTTGAGGCCGAGGCCTGGTGCCGTTGGGCGGGCCGCCAATTGCCCACGGAGGCGCAGTGGGAACAAGCCGCCATGATCCGGCCCGATTTTCTGTGGGGCGAGGTGTGGGAGTGGACTGCCAGCACCTTCACCCCCTACCCCGGCTTTGAAGCCCACCCCTACCGCGACTACTCGGCCCCGTGGTTTGGCAATCGCCCCGTGCTGCGCGGCGCCAGTTTGGCCACATCGGCACGCCTGCGGCACCCGCGCTACCGCAACTATTTCACGCCAGAACGCAATGACATTTACGCCGGGTTCAGAACCTGCGCCGCGTGACCCAGGCGAATATTCCAGCAAAGGCGGTAGCGGCTCGGTCATCACAAGCTTGCTGTCCCCAGGCAAATCAGGCCGTTGCCCACATCACGGCAAAGCGACCAAGGGCGGGCGTGGGCGCATCGGTCCACACCACGGGGTCGGCAAAACCCGCCTCTTGCAACAACTGAGCAAACCCGGCCACCGTCCACTTGTAAGAGTTTTCAGTGTGCATACGCTCACCCTGGCTAAACCTGCGGCCGCCACCGGGCCACTGCACATGCAGGTCGCGCTGGGCCACCAGGTGCATCTCGATGCGGGAATCGAGCGCATTGAACAGCGCGTGGTGCGCCCAGTCTGCCAGGCGCATGTCGCTGCCCACCAGACGGTTCACGTTGGAAATCAGGTTGCGGTTGAAGGCGGCTGTGACCCCCAGTGCGTCGTCATAAGCAGCTTCGAGTTCAGCCGCATCTTTCACCAGATCCACGCCAATCAGCAGCCCGCTGCCCGCCACCGAGCCACAGGCCTGACGCACCTGGCGCAAAAATGCCAAGGCCTGAATGGGCGTGAAATTGCCAATGCTCGACCCCGGGTAAAACAGCACCCGCGGACCGGCACCGAAGTCACCGGCCTCTGGCGGCAAATCCAGCGCATGCGAAAAGTCCAGCCCGACACCCACCATGTCCATGGCGGGGTGCTGGCGCTGCAAAGAGGCCAGCGTGCCCCGCAAAAAATCCACCGAAATGTCGACCGCTACGTAGCGCGCAGGCGCAAACACACCAAACAAATTGGCCGCCTTGGCGCAATTGCCTGCGCCCAAGTCAATCAGCGTAGCGCCCTGGGGCACACAGTTGGCCATGGCTTGAGCGCGAGCGCGAAAAATCGCCGCCTCGGTCCGTGTCGGGTAGTACTCGGGCAATTCGGTGATGGCTTCAAACAGGCGTGAACCCAGCGCGTCGTACAAAAACTTGGGGGACACCGCTGCGCCACCCGGCTGCGGGTTGGCCGCAAGCCCCTTCAAGAGCTCGAGGCGAATGACCTCGGCGCTGTCATGGTGAAGTTGAACGAACTGTGGTGTTTTCATAATTAAATTGATAGCTACTCACGCTTTATTTATAAGGGCTAGAGGCAGATTTGACCAAAATATATGCCTCGCCCATACATCCCACCGCAGTGGCGCAGCCGCACCCCGAGGTCTGTCATTCCAGTTCCGGTTGTTCACAATGCGGGCCAGAACCGAAAACGCCGCCTTGACCGGTTTGACAAACGCCGGGTAGCGCAAGCCGTCGGAAATCGGTTCGCCATACGCAGCATCCAGCGGCACAAAATCGCAGTTGGCCTGCGGGCACACCTTGGCCAGCACTTGCCGTGCATGCAGCTTGTGCTGACAAGCCAGCACGGCGTTGACCGAGGTGCCCGGCCAGCCCATGCGCTCGGCCAGCATGGCGGCCGCCAGCGCGCCAAATTGTTCGTGGTTGGAAACTACCGCCGTCCAGCCACGGCGCGTTGCCTGCCTGGCCAGCCGGTCAACAAAACGCGCCATGTCAAACCCAGCATCATCAAACGGGTAAGCCGCTGCATTGCGCGCAAAACCCACCTGATCCCAGTCGTCATTGAACAAGACCAGCGTTTTCACGGCTCAGCCCCGTTTCCAGTCGTGGTACTTGCGCACCCAGGCCAGCAGCCGGTGCGGTTGGTGCGCGCGCTTCCACTCACCTGCGGCGTATTTGTTGGCCTCAGACAAGGTGGGGTAGGTGTGGATGGTGCCCAGAATCTTGTTCAGCCCGAGACCGTGCTTCATGGCCAGCACGTACTCGGCCAGCAGGTCGCCGGCGTGGGCGCCCACAATCGTCACGCCCAGAATGCGGTCTTTGCCAGGTACCGTCAGCACCTTGACGAAGCCTTGGGGCTGGCGGTACGGTCCGTCATCACAAATGGCCCGGTCGAGGTCATCGAGCCGGTAGCGGGTCACTTCAAACACCACGCCTTGCGTCAGAGCGTCTTGCTCATTCAGACCCACACGGGCCACTTCGGGGTCGGTGAAGGTGGCCCAGGGGATGACCGAATAATCAGCCTTGAACTTCTTGAAGTCGCCAAACAGCGCATTCACCGCCGCGTACCAGGCCTGATGCGCAGCGGTGTGGGTGAACTGGAACGGCCCGGCCACGTCGCCCACGGCGTAGATATTGGGATAAAGCGTTTGCAGGTACGCGTTGATCTCGACCGTGCGCTGGGTCGCAATACCCAGGTCTTCCAGACCATAACCCTCAAGGCGCGCCACCCGGCCGACCGCGCATAGCAACTGGTCGAACTCAAAGCGCTTCTCGGCCCCCGCGTGCTCGACCACCAGCACACCACCCGCCGGGCGCACCATGTCGGCCAAATCTTCTGTAGGCACCTGACCCGGTGCCAAGCCAATGCCCGACGTGCTGCTGGCACCAGGCGGCATTTTTTCAACGCGCAGCGCCTTGTGGCTGGTCAGCACCGTCACCCCGTCGGCGCGCAAGGCATCCGCCACCAGCGCGGACACCTCCAGATCTTCGCGCAGCATCAGGCGCGGCGCCATCTCAACCTGCGTGACCTGCGAACCCAGCCGGGCAAAACTTTGCGCCAGCTCGCAGCCAATTGGCCCGCCGCCCAGCACCACCAGGCGTTTGGGCACGTCATCGAGCTTGGCAAAGCGGTCCCACAGCGTGTCGCTGGTGACATAAGCCACCTCACTGAGGCCCGGCAGCGGCGGCACAAACGGGCGAGCACCGGCCGCAATCACGATGTTGCGGGTGGTGAGTGTCTGTTTGCCACCGCCGTTCAGGGCTATTTCTACGGTCCAGGGGTTGATGATCTTGGCGTAGCCCTGCAGCACCTCCACGCCCAGGCCGGTGTAGCGCTCCAGGCTGTCATGCGGTGCAATGGCGGCAATCACGGCCTGTACGCGCGCCATCACTTTTTTAAATGAAATTGGCTTGCAGCCCTTATCATCATTGCGCAAGCAGCTATTTAATCCATAGCGTTCAGCATGTACCATCTGGTGCGCCAACCGGGCGCTTTTGATCAAGGCCTTGCTCGGTACACAACCATAATTCAGGCAGTCGCCCCCCATTTTGTGGGCTTCCACCAGTGTCACTTTGGCTTTGACGGCCGCCGCAATATAGGCCGACACCAGCCCGCCGGCACCGCCACCAATCACCACCAGATTGCGGTCAAACGTCTTGGGCCGCACGGCCTTCCAGCGGGCATACACCTGGCGCCGTTTGAGGGCGTCCACCACTTCGCGCGCCAGCAGCGGGAACACGCCCAGCAGCACAAACGAGCCAATCAGCGCCGGGCTCAAAATGCCTTTCAAAGAGGTGATGTGCGCCAGCTGCGTGCCCGCATTCACAAACACCGCCGTGCCCGCCAGCATGCCCACCTGGCTCACCGCATAAAACACCCAAGCGCGCATCTTGGTCAGGCCCATCACCAGGTTGATGACAAAAAACGGCACCAAGGGCACCAGACGCAAGGTGAACAGGTAAAACGCGCCGTCTTTCTCGATGCCTTTGTTGATGTCTGCCAGACGTTTGGCAAACCTGGCCTCAATGCTGTCGCGCAGGACAAAGCGCGCCGTCAGAAACGCCAGGGTGGCCCCCAGGCTGGAGGCAAACGACACCAGAAGCAGCCCCCAGCCGAAACCAAAAATTGCGCCGCCCGCCAGGGTGATGATGGTCGCCCCCGGAAAAGACAAGGCCGTGGCCAGCACATACAGGGCGAAATACACCGCAGCCACGGTGAAAGGCTGACGGGCGTACAGGTCCAGGAATTGGGACTGACTCTGTTTCAGGTAGTCCAGGCTCAGGTAGCTGCCCAGGTCAAGCGCCACAAAAACCGCAATGGCGGCAATGACAAGCACCAGGAGAGCGATTTTTTTGATGTTCATAAAATAAAGGTGTGACAAGCCTTTAGGTGATTTCCGGCGAAAAATATACCCACCTGACTTGTCTTTTTGTCCATCTGCTGCGTTGCAAAAACGGTTGTATAGCTCGCTATACGCCCATTTTTACGCCTTGAGCTGAACAAAAATCCTACGTCATCTGGGCATATTTATTCTTAGAAATCACCTAAACCCGCTCAAAAATACCCGCTGCGCCCTGCCCCATGCCGATGCACATGCTGACCATGCCGTATTTGCCTTGGGTGCGTTGCAGCGCGTGGACCAAGGTGGCCGCACGGATGGCACCGGTGGCACCCAGCGGATGCCCCAAGGCAATCGCGCCGCCCATTGGGTTGACCCGTGCCTGGTCCAGACCCAGGGTGTTGATGACGGCCAGCGCCTGTGCGGCAAAGGCTTCGTTGAGTTCAATCCAGTCCAACTGGTCCAGTGTCAGGCCGGCATAGCGCAGCGCGGCGGGAATCGCCTCAATTGGGCCAATGCCCATCAGGTGCGGTGGCACACCCTTGGCGGCAAAACTCACAAACCGCGCCAGCGGCTTCAGGCCATACTGTTTAACGGCTTTTTCGCTGGCCAAAATCAGGGCACCGGCACCGTCCGAGGTTTGTGAGCTGTTGCCAGCCGTCACCAGGCCGCGCGCGGCAAACGGGGTTTTGAGCTTGGCCAGGCCCTCCAGCGAGGTATCGGCGCGGGCGCCTTCGTCCAGACTGACCACGCGTTTTTTCTCAATCACGTCACCGGTGGCCAGATTCGGGGCGCGGTCAACCACTTCAATCGGCGTCGTCTCGGCTGTGAAATAGCCCGCCGCCTGCGCGGCCAGTGCCCGCTGGTGCGACTGCAGCGCAAAGGCGTCTTGCGCCTCGCGGCTGACTTTCCATTGGGTGGCGACTTTTTCAGCCGTCAAGCCCATGCCATAGGCAATGCCAATGTTTTCGTCGTTGGCAAACATGGCCGGTGACAACGACGGCGTATTGCCCATCATCGGCACCATGCTCATGCTCTCAACCCCGGCGGCGATCATGACCTCGGCCTCGCCGACCCGAATGCGGTCAGCCGCCATCTGGATGGCCGACAGGCCCGACGCGCAAAACCGGTTCACGGTGATGCCGCCCACACTCACCGGCAGACCGGCCAGCACGGCACCAATGCGGGCAATGTTGAGGCCTTGCGGGCCTTCAGGAATGGCGCAGCCGCAGATCACGTCTTCAATGGCGGCCGGGTCCAGCCCCGGCACTTGCGCCAGCGCCGACTGCAGCACCTTGACCAACAGGTCATCCGGGCGCGTGTTGCGAAAGTAGCCGCGGTGTGACTTGCCAATGGGGCTGCGGGTGGCAGCAACGATGTAGGCGTCAGTGAGTTGTTTCATAGTCGTATCTCAATCAGAGGTGATCAGTTGGGGACAGCGCAAATTTGCGTGGCAAATCTTGGTCTGTCCCGCAAGGTTGTTGGTTGGTCAGTTACGAACCGGTTTGCCGTTTTGCATCATGCCCATGATGCGTTCCTGGGTTTTGGCGTTGCCCAGCAGCTTGCCAAAAGCCTGGCGCTCCAGCGTCATCAGGTAGGCCTCGTCCACCAGGCTGCCGGCATCCACGTCCCCGCCACACACCACCCAGGCAATCAGGCTGGCAATCTCGAAGTCGTACGCGCTGATGAACCCACCGTCGCGCATGTTGACCAGCGAGCCCTTGATGGTGGCCAGACCGCTGCGCCCCGCCACCGGGAAAGGCCGCTTGAGCGGGGCGCGGTAACCCGAGTCGAACATGGCTTTGGCTTGCGTCAGGGCCACATACAGCAGCTCGTCCTTGTGCGGCACGATCACGTCGCTGTCCAAAAGATAGCCCAGCTTCCTGGATTCAAGGGCGCTGGTGCCCACTTTGGCCATGGCGGCCGCGGTAAAACCTTCGATCAGGAAAGGCAGCAGGTCTTTGCCGTTGGAGCTGGCGGCGTTTTCAGCCGCACGGCGCGCAATGTAGGCCAGGCCACCGCCACCGGGCACCAGGCCGACACCCACTTCCACCAGGCCGATGTAACTTTCCATCGCCACCACACGGCGGGCGGTGTACGCGGCCAGCTCGCAGCCGCCGCCCAGAGCCAGCCCGCGCACGGCAGACACCACCGGCACGTTGGCGTAGCGCAGTTTCAGCATGACTTGCTGCATGGCCAACTCGGCTTCAGAGATGGCTTTGACACCGCCCATCATGAACGCCGGCAGCATGGCCTGCAGGTCGGCACCCGCAGAGAAGACCTCGTCGTTGCTCCAGATCACCAGCCCCTTGTACTTTTCTTCGGCCAGCGCCAGGCCTTGCAACAAGCCCTCGATCACGTCCGGACCAATCGCGTGCATCTTGGTCTTGATGCTGGCAATCACCACCTCGTCATCCAGTGTCCAAAGGCGAATGGCATCGTCTTCATGCAAGGTGGTGCCAGCGGTGGCCGCTGACGGTGCCGCTGAACCCAGCACACTTTCGGGGAAGTGCTGGCGCGCATACACCGGCAAGCGACGCACCGGCATGAATTTGCCCGCGGTAGGGCTCCACGAACCTTGTGGCGTGTGCACCCCACCGGCATCAGCCACCGGGCCTTTGAACACCCAATCTGGCAGCGGCGCGTTGCACAGCGCTTTACCTGCGTCAATGTCTTCTTTGACCATGTTGGCCACAGTCAGCCAACCGGCTTCTTGCCAGAGCTCAAACGGGCCCTGCTTCATGCCAAAGCCCCAGCGCATGCAAAAGTCGACGTCGCGGGCATTGTCGGCAATGGTGCCAAGATGCACAGCGGCGTAATGGAAGGCGTTGCGTAAAATGGCCCACAAGAACTGGCCCTGTGCGCCTTCCGCATTGCGCAGCAGCTGCAGGCGTTCACCCGCAGGCTTTTTCAGCATGCGGGTGTAGACCTCGTCAGCCTTTTCACCGCCGGGCACATAGGTTTTGGAGGCCAAGTCAAACCGCATGATGTCGCGACCGACTTTCTTGAAGAAACCGGCCTTGGTCTTTTGGCCCAGGTTGCCCATTTCCAGCAACGTCTTGAGCACCTCGGGGGTGGCAAAACTGCCGTAGAACGGGTCAAACTTGCCCTCACCAGCCCCAGCATCACCGCTCAGCGTGTCTTGCAGTGTCTTGATGACGTGGGCCATGGTGTCCAGGCCCACCACATCGGCGGTGCGGAAGGTGCCAGAACTGGCGCGACCGAGCTTCTTGCCGGTCAGATCATCCACCACGTCATAAGTCAGGCCAAAGTTTTCCACCTCTTTCATGGTGGCCAGCATGCCGGCAATGCCAACCCGGTTGGCAATGAAATTGGGCGTGTCTTTGGCGCGCACCACGCCTTTACCCAGGTTACTGGTGACAAAGGCTTCCAGGTTGTCGAGGATGTGTGGCTCGGTGGTGGGGGTGTTGATCAACTCCACCAGCAGCATGTAGCGCGGCGGGTTGAAGAAATGAATGCCGCAAAAACGCGGTTTGATTTCCTCGGGCAGCACTTCACTGAGTTTGGTGATCGACAGCCCTGAGGTGTTGGACGCCACAATGGCGTGCGACGCCACAAACGGCGCGATTTTTTTGTACAGGTCAAGCTTCCAGTCCATGCGCTCGGCAATCGCCTCGATCACCAGGTCGCAATCTTTGAGCAGTTCCATGTGCTCTTCGTAATTGGCGGCCTGGATCAACGAAGCGTCTTCTGCCACACCCAGCGGCGACGGCTTGAGCTTTTTTAGCCCGTCAATGGCGCGGGTGACGATGCCATTTTTGGGGCCTTCCTTGGCCGGCAAATCGAACAGAATCACAGGCACTTTGCAATTGACCAGGTGTGCGGCAATTTGCGCACCCATCACACCAGCGCCAAGCACGGCGACTTTTCTGACATTGAAACGGGACATGTTTTTTCCTAAATAGAGCAATTACTGCACGCGCACCCAGGTTTGCGTGCGACCAAAGAACGCAATTGAGCCGCGCACTTCAAGCTTTTTCCCACCCTCGATTGGGGTCATGCGCAGGGTGTAGTTCTTGCCGTTTTCAGGGTCCAAAATCTTGCCGCCCTCCCAAACCTCTTTGCCGTCAACCTGCTTGGCCCCGCGAATGATCTCCAAACCCAGCATGGGTTTGTCTTTGCGGTCATCGGTGCACTCTTTGCACACCCCTTTTTGGTCAGCTTCATTGCGCAGCAGCTTCTCGATGCGGCCATTCAGCGCACCACCGGTGTCGGCGATCACGATCAGACTTTTCAACTCGCCCGTCTTCTCGTCAAAGCTGTGCCAGTTGCCCACCGGGGTCATCTGGGCGTGGGCCGTCATGGCAGATGCTGCAATAGCAATAGCTACCAGCGCACGGCCAGCAAGGGCTAGAGTCGTATTCTTCATATAAAGTCTCCTGTTGAAATTAAAGGAATCATGCCGTCAAGCCAACGCCGCATCGGTGTCCATCAACACCTTGCTGCCCGCGCGGGCGGAGCGCATGGCCGTGGCGGTTTCGGGGAACAGCTTGGCAAAATAGAAACGCGCGGTTTGCAACTTGGCCACATAAAACGGGTCGGTGTTGCCGGCCGTAATTTGGCGCAGCGCCACTTGCGCCATGCGCGCCCAAAAGTAGCCAAACACCAGGTGACCGGCGACACGCAAATAGTCCACGGCGGCGGCGCCCACCTCGTCCGGATTCTGGAAGCCTTTGAAGCCAAGCTCGGTAGTGAACTTGGTCATTTGCTCACCCAAAATCGCAATCGGGGTGATGAACTCGGCCATCTTCTCGTTGACGCCTTCTTCGGCTGCCAGCATGCCAATGAGCTTGCCAAATTTCTTCAAGGTGGCGCCGTTGTTGGAGAGCACCTTGCGGCCCAGCAAGTCCAGCGACTGAATGGTGTTGGTGCCCTCATAAATCAT
>JBBQSS010000010.1:0-31017 GCA_038213665.1 Burkholderiales bacterium
GCAACGCCGCATGGCACTCGTATGAAAGATGGGGAATGTTCAAGTTATTTTTTCTCGGCGACCTACAGCGTGCGCCGCATCCGCGAGGAAGTGCGCAACAAGGTGGACGCGGGCACCCGCTTCTCCAAAACCATGACACCCATCTGGCTGTCGTTGCAAGCGGTGTTCGAACTCATCAATGTGGGCGACGACGACATCGGCATGCCCGCCTACAACGGCGGCCTGTTTGCCCGCGAACGCTCGGCCTTGTTGACGCGCACCAAGGTGCCCGATTCGATCATGGCCCTCATCATCGATGCCCTGTCGCGCCGCACCGAAGACCTGCTGCACGGCTGGATCAACTACCGCGACCTGGCCGTATCGCACCTGGGCAGCATCTACGAGCGCCTGCTGGAATACAGCCTGGTGCACGAGGTGCAGGCCAAAGACGACTACAAAGACAAGCCCGAGATCAACCGCATCAGCGCGCAGCCGGCCAGTTTTGCGCGCAAGGTGTCGGGCAGCTACTACACACACGACGACCTGGTGCGCCTGATCCTGCGCGAGTCGGTCGGCCTGCTGGCGCAGGAGCGGCTGAACGGCTTTACAGCGCATCTGAAAAAGTTATCAAAAAAAACCTCGCTCAACCCCGGCGACTGGGACGCGCTGGACGCCAAAGACCCCGCCAACCAGATTCTGGAACTGAAAATTTGCGACCCCGCCATGGGCAGCGGCCATTTTCTGGTGGCCCTGGTCGACGACCTGGCTGACCGCGTGCTCGAAACCATGGCCACTGCCACGCTGGCGGTCAACGCCCAGCCCTGGGCGGCGCATCTGGTTGAGACTGGCCGCCCCTGGCAAAGCCCGGTGCTGGCGCGTGTGGCGCACATTCGCAGCAGCATCAAAACCACCGCCAAAGCGCATGGCTGGGCGGTGACCGACGCACAGCTGGACGACCGCCACATCGTGCGCCGCATGGTTCTCAAGAAGTCCATCTTTGGCGTGGACAAGAACCCCATGGCGGTGGAACTGGCCAAAACCGCCCTGTGGCTGCACACCTTCACTGCGGGTGCGCCGCTGAGCTTTCTGGATCACCACCTGAAAATTGGCGACAGCCTGCATGGCGAACGGCTTGAGACCGTGCAACGCGGCATGCAAACGCTGGGCGCACTGCTGCTTAAATCCGAATTTGACCGGCTCACCTTGTCGGCCAAAGCGCTGGCGCAAGTGGCCGACCTGACCGACGTGGACATTGGCGAGGCGCAACTCTCCAAACAACTGGCCACCGAGGCGGCCGAACAGTTGGCACCGATTCATGCCGTGCTGGACTTCTGGCGCGCCCTGCGCTGGCTGATACCCGGCTGGCCGGTAGACAAGGCCGCCAAGTTGGTGCAGCTCTTCAAACTACCCAAAGACGAAACCGTCCGCGAAGCCGAGATCAAAGCCGGGCAGCACGCCACCTACAACGCCTTGCGCCGGCTGCTCGACCCCAGCCACAACCTGGTGACCGTGCTGGGCGCAGGCCGACTCGACGGTGCCGATGCCGCCACGCAGGCCGCCAATGCGCTGATCGCCCGCGCCCGCGCGCTGGCCCAGCGCGAAACCTTCTTTCACTGGCAGACCAGCTTTCCCACCGTGTTTGGCGCGGGGGCAGGCGGTGGCATTGGCGCAAGCGCCAAGGGCGGCTTTGACGCCATCATTGGCAACCCACCGTGGGACCGCATCAAGCTGCAAGAGGTGGAATGGTTTGCCGAACGCTCACCCGCCATTGCCGCCCAGCCGCGTGCGGCCGACCGCAAACGCATGATTGCCGCCCTGCAAGGTGTCAACATGACGCAAACCGGCGTCAACACCCCGCCCATGGTGGACTTGTGGGCGCACTACCAGGACGCCAGCGAGCGCGCCGAGGCCAACGCCCGCGTGCTTGGCAACGGCAAGCTCGGCAGTGGCGACTACCCGCTCTTGGGCGGCGGCGATGTCAACCTCTACAGCTTGTTTGTTGAGCGGGCACAGGCGCTGATTCAGCCCCAAGGCGTGGTGGCACTCATCACCCCCAGCGGCATTGCGGCAGACAAGGGTGCGGCGGAGTTTTTCCGCTCCATCAGCAGCACCGGCAAACTGCGCGCCCTGTTTGATTTTGAAAACCGCAAGGTGTTTTTCCCCGATGTGCACGCCAGCTTCAAATTTTGCGCACTGGTGTTTGGCAACGCCCCGCGCTTTGCGCCAGTTCCTGAAGGCCCATTAAGTTCAAAGCCAAATCAGCCTGTAACCCTTGCTAATCAAGCGCTTGAAGCTATTGATAGTGAAGTAACCGAGAACACTGGGTCAATCCCACCCGAGCGGCTGCCACTGCCCACGCGCTGCGCCTTCTATTTGCACAGTTTGGCTGAGCTCGACGACCCCAGCCGCACCCTGCTGCTGGGCGCGCAAGATTTCGTGCGCGTCAACCCCAACACCGGTGCCGCACCCATCTTTCGCAATCGCCGCGATGCCAACATCACCCTGAAACTTTATGCCCAACACCCGGTGCTGGTGCGGCATGGCGCCGTCAGCAACTCCCTGGGCGAGCAGTCGGATGAGAAAACCTGGCCGGTGAAGTACGCCCGCATGTTCGACATGACCAACGACTCCGGGTTGTTTATGAAAGCCGACGAGTTGCAAACGCATGGCTGGATACCCGTAGCGCTCAATCGTTGGGAAAAACCAGCCACAAGCAAAGACAAGCGCCAGGATGAAGTCCAGCTGGCCGTGCCGCTGTATGAAGGCAAAATGGTTCAGATGTTTGACCACCGGGCAGCCGACGTGGTGGTGAACACAGCGAACCTCAAACGCGCCGCACAGCAAGAAACCATTTCTCAGCTTGAAAAATTCAGCGCCACCAGGTATCCCATGCCGCAGTATTGGGTTCAGGATGCACAAGTCGAAAAGACTTGGGCAGGCGACTGGTGCATTGCTTACAAATCTGTCACGGCACCAAGCAACATGCGCACCATGATCGCCGCCATCGTGCCCAAATGTGGCGTGGGCAACAGCATGGCCATGTTGGTACCCGAAGCTGACTCGCAAGCAAGCTATGCAAGCTGGGCGCCCCTGCTCATGGCCAATCTGGGCAGCTTGGCATGTGACTTTGCCTTACGCCAGAAAGTGCAGGGGCAAAACCTCAACTGGTTCATCATTGAGCAGCTCCCGGTCATCGCCCCCGAGCGCTTCAACGAAGCCCTGCCCGCCGCCTTTGCCCAGGCCATGCGCGCGGCCAAACTCATGAACGGCCACCACGACCACCCCACGGTGGCCGACTTTGTCATTCCGCAGGTGCTGGCGCTGACCTACACCGCCTTTGATATGGCCCCGTTCGCGCGCGACCTGGGCTATGTGGATGCGCAAGGCACGGTATTGCCACCCTTTGTATGGAACGAAGACGAGCGCCGCACGCGCCTGGCAGCGCTGGATGCGCTGTTTTTCTACCTCTACGGGCTGGACGCGGCCGATGCGGCCTACGTCATGGACACCTTCCCGATCGTGCGCGAGCAAGACCTCAAAGCCTTTGGCCACTACCGCACGCAAGCTGATGTGCTGAACGTGCTGGCACTGCTGACCCCCGTCTGACGACCAGATGCAGCGCTGGCGTGACGCTGAAAAAAATGAAAAAACGGCCTCTACACCTTATGGATAAAGCGTAAGTAGATATTCATTTGATAGCAATCTGCAAACGCACATCGCAGCCCTGCTGCACGTCTGCGGTGGCGCTGATGTGCCCGCCCATGCGCGCCATGAGTTTGCGTGCTTGCACCAGCCCTAGGCCCAGACCTTCAAAATCACGCGGCCGGTGCAGCTTGCCAAACACCCTGAACAACTTATCCGCCTGCTGCGGGGCAAAGCCCACGCCATTGTCTTGCACGCTGATGCGGCACTGGCCGCTTTCCAGCGCTTGCCACGCCACGCTGATGTGTGCTACCGCCACAGGCCGGGTGAATTTCAGCGCGTTGTCCAGCACGTTGACCAGCACTTGGCGCAGCATGGCGGCATCAGCCTGCACCACCGGCAAGTCAGGGGCAATGTGCCACTGCACGGGGCGCTGCGGGTATTTTTGTATGAGTTCATCGACCACAGCGCGCACCAGCGCGGCGGTATCGACGGCAGTCCTATTGAAAGGCTGCTGGCTGATTCTTGAGAGTTGCGTCAGCCCGTCCAACTGCTGCGTCAGCAACTGCGCCGCCTGGCGAATGGTGGTCAGATGCCCCACGATGTCAGGCGGGGGATGGGCCAGGTCTTCTTCAATGATCAAGGTGAACGCGCTGATGTGGCGCAGTGGCGCGCGCAAGTCATGCGACACGCTGTGCACAAAGTCCTGAAACTCGGCACGCACCTGCGCCAGCTCACGCGTCAGGCGCTCAACTTCAACGGCTGACGCGGGTTCTGGTACGTCGACGGGCAACACGCTGGGGCTCATCGGGTTGGCTTTATGAGCGGTTGCAGGGCCGACTTGCAACTGCCTGGCCGATCGCGTCGCACGGTTCTTTCACGTGGCGCAGGCCCGTCGCGTGTTGTCATTTGCTGGGGCGTTTCCAGTTGGCAATGCTGACCTGGCGACCCCGTGCCACGGTCAGCGCCAGCGGTGGGGCGTCTTTGGTCACGGTCGAGCCGCCGCCGACCGTGCCGCCCGCGCCAATCGTCAGCGGCGCCACCAGCACGCAGTTGCTGCCCACATGCACATCGGCCTCAATGACGGTGCGGTGTTTGAAGGCGCCGTCGTAGTTGGCGGTGATGCTGCCCGCGCCGTAGTTGACGCGCTCGCCCACCGTGGCGTCCCCCAGGTAAGCCAGGTGGTTGGCCTTGGCACCCTTGGCCAGGGTGGAATTTTTTACCTCGACAAAATTGCCAATGTGCACCCCGGCACCCAGTTTGGCACCAGGGCGCAGGCGGGCAAACGGGCCAATCAGGGCGCCCTCACCCACTTCGACGGCATCTTTGCTGCCGGTCTGGCCGCCTTCGATGTGGGTGAAGGGGTGAATCACGGCACCAGCGGCTATTCCCGCGTTGCGAATCACGCAATGGGCACCGATGCAAACGCCCTCGCCCAAAGTCACCTGGCCTTCAAACACGCAGTTGACGTCAATCGACACGTCTTGCGCGCAGGTCAACACGCCGCGCACATCGAGGCGCGCCGGGTCAGCCAGGCGCACGCCTTGTTCCATCAGCTGCAGCGCCATGCGACGCTGGTAGGCGCGCTCCAGCTCGGCGAGTTGCACCGGGCTGTTGACACCCGCCACCTGAACCGCATCTGCAATCTTGTGCGCCACCACCGGCACACCGTCCAACACGGCAAATTTGACAATGTCGGTCAGGTAAAACTCGCCCTGGGCGTTTTTGTTGTCCAGCCGGGCCAGCCACTTTTTGAGCTGGGCCGCCGGCAGCGCCATGATGCCGCTGTAGACCTCGGTGATCTGGCGCTGCTCTGGCGTGGCGTCTTTTTGCTCAACGATGGCCTGCACTTTTTGACCCTCACGCACGATGCGGCCATAACCCGTGGGGTCGGCAAACTCAATGGTCAGCAACGCCAGCTGGGTGCCCGCGCAGGCGGCAATGAGTTGGTGCAGGGTGTCGGCCTGGGTCAAGGGTACGTCACCTGAGAGCACCACCACCACGCCGTCATCCTGCAACACCGGCACCGCTTGCTGCACCGCGTGACCGGTGCCCAGTTGTGGCTCCTGGCGCACAAAATTTAAGTCAAATTGGCCTCCAGCCCCTGTCCTACCTGCGAGAGCAGCTTCTACTTCTATAGCACCATGGCCCGTGATCACGGTCACCTGGCGGGCGTTGAGTTCGGCCGCCGTGTCCACCACATGTTGCAGCAGCGCCCGCCCGGCCAAGCGGTGCAGCACCTTGGGCAGCTTGCTTTTCATGCGGGTGCCCTTGCCTGCCGCCATCACCACCACGTCGATCGGGGTGTCCTTAACCATCGCTTGAATCCCTGTCATGCAAATCTCCGGGTTGTGTCAGTTTGAGTCTGTTCACATTATCGACGGGCGCCATGAAGAGCCGATTGCAGAGCGTCACCGCCCTTGACCCGTCACGGAAAGCTGCGTTAGCGTTTCAGACGTGGTCATGGCATTGGCATTGGCATTGGCATTGGCATTGGCATTGGCATTGCTCGCGCCGGGCAGCTGGCTTTTGACAAGCAGGGCGCGGGCCTCGCGCTGATGCACCTTGAGCTCATCCATGTTGGCCTGCAGGTCGGTCATCTGTTTTTGCATCTGCTGCTGGTGAATGTCGAGCACCTGCAAAAATTTCTCCAGCCGGGCCGCCGTGTCGCGCGGGCTGTCGTACATGTCAATGATGTCTTTGGCTTCGGCCAGGCTCAGGCCCAGGCGCTTGGCGCGCAAGGTGAGTTTCAGGCGCGTGCGGTCGCGGTTGCTGTAAACGCGGCAGCGACCGCCCGGGCCGGTGCGCTCGGGGCACAACAGTCCCATGTCTTCATAAAACCGCATGGCGCGCGTGGTCAGATCGAACTCTTTGGCCAGATCGCTGATGCTGTAGGTGGGTGCCATGGGCGTGATCCGTTTTGATTGACGTTAACGTCAACGATAATTATGGCGTAACGCCAGCGGCCCCTGCGCCCTGGCAAACGTGTCAAGTGGCGCTTGGTGCGCCAGGGCACTGTGCGCGCCAACAAACAAGGGGATAATTTGATGTCTCAACCATCCATGTCGCTGTTGCAACGCCCTGTTGTCCAACAGCCCTGCCAGCGGCCCCGTGCCTGGACAGGCATGCTTTGGAGACGAAAAAATGCAGGGTATCCTGATTTTGAAATGAGCCAGCCATGAATGTCCCCAGTCGGTTTACCAACGAACAGCTTGAAAAAGTCATCGACGAGGGCATGGTTTACATGTGCGCGTGCCCGGCGCAGGTGGCGCAAAATATTCGCAACTTGCGCGCGTTGTTTGACTACCAGAAAAACTGCCTCACCGACCCGAAAAATGACCCAACGGTGCACGAGGAGATCGCCAAGGCCGCACAAGCGGCGCACGCCCTCATGGAAGACTGCATGGACAAAATCCTCGACATTGAGAAATGGGACCGCGCCACTTTGAGCATGCCGGCGGGTTTGCGCAAACGTCAGGCTGACGAGATTTAACCCGGCGTTGACGGCTCTGCGGCAAGCGTTTGGGTTTTCTGCACATTCTGCTCGTACACACCCTCCCAGCGCTCGCCGCTTTTCCAGGTGAACACACCTCGCCCGTGCCTTTTGCCTGCCTGCCATTGGCCCACATAGCGGTCCCCCGACGGCCAGCTGAAGCTGCCCTGGCCATCGGGCTCACCCTGGCGAAACTGCCCCTCGTAAATTTCTCCGCCTGAAAACACCATGCGCCCCTGACCTTGCGGCACGCCGTCTTGCACTTGACCAACGTATTGGTTGCCGGTGGCAAATTTGAGCGTGCCCTGCCCATTGGGTCGGCTGTTTTTCCAACTGCCCTCAAACCGCTGGCCATTGCGCCAGAGGTACGCGCCGTGCACATCCGGCTCGCCCTGAGTGAACTGGCCATCAAACTGATCGCCCGACGCATAACGCATGCGGCCCGCACCCTGTGGCCTTCCCTCTTGCACCTGGCCCTCATAGTCATCGCCATTGACAAAGTGCACTTTGGCCCGACCGGTGGACTTGTCTTGCACCCAGTCACCGGCGTAGCTTTGGCCATTAGCCCAGACAAAGGTGCCGGTGCCGTGGCGCAGTCCGTTGACGATGGTGCCCTCAAACACATCCCCGCTCGCCCAAGTGACCTGACCCGTGCCGGACACCGTGGTGGCCACGGCATCGCGCGCGAACTGCCCGGCGTAGCGGGTACTGCCGACTGTGAGCACCCCGGGCGCAATGGCGACAAGCGCAACGGTTTTGGTCGGCTCGTCGAGAGTGGCAGAGGGTGTGGCGGGGGACATGGCCGCGCGCACGCCCGACAGTGCCGAACTTAAAAAAGACGGTGTTTCAGCAGCCTGCGCCGAGGAAGGGGCGGGCAATGGCTGCGGCTGCGTCGTTGGGACGGTGCCCGGCTTGGTCGCGGGGCCGGGCTGACCCGCAGATGCCACCGCCACCGGCGCGGCAGACGGCAAACGCGCGACCCAGGGCGTGCCACGCTCACGCGCCAGCGCTTTGGCGTTGTTTGAGGCAATGTCCAGCACCGCAGTGCCCTGGCAATGGGTCAGCGCATCGCGCCACAGCGTTTCGGCCACAAGGGAGGCATCGTGCTTGTCTTCGCGCGTCAAAGTGGCGCCGTTGGCACGCAGTTTTTGCGTGTGTTCGCGGGCTTTCTCAAACAAGGGCGCACAAAACTGGGCGTTGTGCCCGTCCTGGGCAGACTGCTCACGGTGCCGGCGGGCGGTGTCTTGCTGGCTGCCGGTGCAGCGCTCTGCGGCCAGGTCCCAGGTGTTTTCTGCCTTGCGAAACAGCGCCCCGGCTTCCGCCCAGCGGCGCTCGGACAAGGCCTGGCGAGCTATGTCTTGCAACAGGCTGGCGTTTTTATGTGCGCTGGCGCATTGCGGGCCGGCATCGAGCTTTTCGACCAAGCGGTCAAGCATGTGCTGGCTGTCGTCGCGGTTGCGCACGGCGCGCGCCTGCGCCCGGCCGCTGCACTGTGTGACAGCCTGCGCCCACAAGTCAGTGGCTTGCCTGAACAGCTTGACCTGCTCACCGAGGTCGGCTTTTTGGGACTGCGCCGTGACGGCGGCCAGGTCAGTGGTCATGGCCTGATCCGACACCGGGGTGCAACCCTCAGATGCAAGTGCGGCACCTGCACCTGCCGCTGTACCAGCAGTTAAGGCTGCGGCTGAAGCTGGCAGCACGTTGACCTCGGGTGTTGCGGGTACCGACGCATCCTCTGCGCGCACCACCGAAAGGCCTGACACCAAGCCGCCGAAAGGCCCACCGGCGGGCGTTTGCCCGTGCACTGGCACCTGCAACAAGCTGCCCAAAAGCAAGATGCCAACGCAGGCGCGGTGACGACGATAAAAATCAGCAAACGTGTTCATGGTCAATGCCTACAAGGAAGATGAAGAGGCCACCGGCATGTTCAACATGCCATCCACCAGGCCCCGGGCAAAAGGCAGCGTACTGCGGGCGTCAAGCGCGGCGTCTTCGTAAGCAAACCCGACCGGGGCCGAGGCCACCGGCATGTCGGCCATGGCGATTTGAAGGTCGTCCGGCTTGAGGCCTTGCAGCACCGCCACCACATCATCGCCACGGCCACGCGCTTGGGCCAGCGTGTTCAGGGCGGCAAGACGGTCGGCATCAAACACCATGGAATTGCTCACCAACGTTTTCTCGATCAACTTTTGGTGCAGGGTGAAGCCCGCCAGTGGGTTGGCGTTTAACTGCGCCAGACGGGTGTAGGCCCAGGCATCGGCCTGCTCAAACACGGTAGACGCCACCCAGGCCACACCCGAGAGTGCACCCCGGTTGGCTGCGGCTGCCTGCATGGCGCCCACCACTTGCTGCTGGGTGAGTTTGCGCGCCACACCCAGCGCCTGGTCGCGCATGCGGGCGGCGGCAGCGGCGGTGGCTTGCTCGATGAGTTGTTTCTTGAGAATTTCAGTGGCCACGCTCGCCGCAGCGGTTTGTGCCGCTGCGATGGCCGCATCGGCTGCCAGGGCCGCGCCTTTGATGCCCGAGGCAATGGTGAACAGGTTGTACAGCGTGCCCGCCACCTTGCTGCCGTAGTGGTAGGTTTTCATGCGCGCACCGCCCTCTTCCGACACCCCTTGCGACCACAGCACGGCCCACAATGCCTCATCATCTGTCAGGTCAGCCTGCGCCACTTCGAGCGGATGCACGCTTAAAAGCCAGTGGTAATCTTGCGTTTGCGGGCTGTTGGGCGGGGCCCAGCGGGCGTAGCCCCGGCACACCTGGAACGGCTTGACCTGGCGCACATCGCCGCTGACAAGTTTTACCTCAAAGGGTTTGCCCGCATCGCGCAGGTCAACCAGCTTGAGCAACATTTTTTCGGCATTTTCCTTGTGGTAGCCAGCCACTTCCTGCAACTTGTCGCCCACCTTGAGCGGGCTCTCAAGCGCTGCGCCCACCACCGTCAGGCGCTCGTCCACACCCAAGCCGCGCACCCAGGCGACGCGCTCATCCTCGCTCCAGCGGTCACTGCTGGCCACTGAAAAAGGCAGCTCCCACTGGGTGTCGCACTGGGGGTCTTGCAGCGCCGCAGAGCGCGCAATGGCCGGGCGCAACACGCGTTCACCCGTGCCATAGGTTTTGATGTGGCCCAACAGCACCTCGTCGACCTGGCGGCCGTCATCGGTGGTGTATTTGGGTGCTGCACAGGCAGCCAGCAAAGAAACAGCACTACAAATCAACAACCAACGCATGGCAGCACATCCTTGAAAGTTGGCTGGATTTTAAAGGGTGAAAATCGGGCGCCGACAGTGCAAATGGCAGCGGGCAAGCACACCCTGCCAGACTTTTGACCTGAACGCGCAGCAAAAAACCCGCCGGCGGGGATGCCGGACGCCATCTGACGTGCAGTGGCTTTGCCGCCATGCCAGTTAAGGTGATTTCCAAGAATAAATATGCCCAGATGACGCAGGATTTTTGTTCAGCTGCAAGGCGTAAAAATGGGCGTATAGCGAGCTATACAACCGTTTTTGCAACGCAGCAGATAGACAAAAAGACAAGTCAGATGGGTATATTTTTCGCAGGAAATCACCTAACGCGGGGAAGCCTCGTCTTTGAGTTGCTTGCGCAGCAGCGCGTAATCGGGCACCACCGAGCGCACGGTGTCCCAAAAGCGCGGGCTGTGGTCCATCACCCGCAGGTGGCTGAGTTCATGTGCCACCACGTAATCCAGCACCGACAGGCGCAGGTGGATCAAGCGCCAGTTCAGCCGGATTGAGCCGTCACTGCGGGCGCTGCCCCAGCGCGTGCCGGCGTTGCTCAGGCTCAGTTTTTGCCATTGCACACCGAGTTGCGGGGCAAAGTGGTCAAGCCGATCCTTGAACACCTGCGTGGCCTGGCGCATCAGCCAGGCTTGCACCATGTCCTTGATTTGCGCCGGGCTGGCACTGCTTGGCAGGCTGACCAGCAGCACCGAAAGCACCGGTTTGGCGCTGTCGGCGTCAGCCGTCGCAGCCTCAGGCAACTGCTGCAGCGCCACACCGGCAGCGCCAAAGCGGTGTTGGGGGTCCAGCCGGATCGTCACCGTCTGCCCCAAAAACAACAGGCTGGCGCCGTCGCGCCACTCAATCACCTGTGTCGCCAGGCGCGTATGGCGCTCACGGATTTCCTGCAGCTTGCGCAAAATCCAGGCGGACTTGGACTGCAGCGCCACATCCACCTCGACTAAGCTGACCCACTTGGGCGCACGCACGGTCAACCCCTCTGCGCCCACACTGAAACCAATGCTGCGCCGCTGGCCGCGCTTGAATTCATAGGCCACCAGCGCATGGCCCAGACGCACGTCACGGCTGGCACGCGGATGCTGAAAATGCACGATGCCCGACACCACTGACGGCATCTCTGACGGTAACAATTGCGGCGGCATTTGCGGCATTTGCGGCATTTGCAGCATTTGCGGCATCTCTTGCGGCAACATTGGCGACACTTTTGGTGCGTTACCCAGGTGAATAGGCTGCCTCGCAGTGGTTTTTCCTGGTGCTTTTTTTGCTATTTTTTCAATAGCTGCTTGCGCTTTATCTGCAAGGGATAACGGCTTATTTGGCTCAAATAAATCGAGTGTAAAACGAAGCAACGGGTGCATGGCGCGGTGCGGCCCTCAAGACTCGCGGTAAGCCTCGGGGTCAATGCGACGCAGCTCGGCCTCAATCCAGGCCTCCACCTCGCGCATCAAAGCTTTGGGGTCACGGCCCACGCTGGGGATGGCCGGGCCAATCGACACCGTGGCCACCCCGGCGTGTTTGACAAAACCCGCTTTAGGCCAGCAGCGCGCGGTGGCCACGGCGATCGGGATCACCGGTGCGCCGGACTGCACGGCAAGGCGCGTGCCGGCGGTCTGAAACGTGCCTTTTTGACCCCGTGGCATGCGCGTGCCTTCGGGGAACATGATCACCCAGGTGCCTTGCGAGAGCAGCCGGCAGCCTTGCGCAATGACGTGTTTCATGGCCTCGGTGCGCGATTCGCGGTCGATGTGGATCATGTCAAGCCGCGCCATCGACCAGCCAAAAAATGGCACCTTCAGCAGCTCGCGCTTGAACACAAAGGCCAGCGGGTGCGGCATCAGCGTGGGCAGCAGCAGGGTTTCCAGCGTCGACTGGTGGTTTGACAGCAGCACCGCCGCACTGGTTTTGCCCACCGGCAGGTGCGCATACCCCAGCACCTTGAACTGCACCCCCAAAATCACCCGGGTGCCCCACATCACCACCCGAAACCAGTTGACCGCCGTCCACCAGGCAAAGCGGCGCGGGGCCACCCAAGACACCAGCAGCACGGCCAGCGTCCAGGGCACCACGGTGGTCACCATCCAGACCATGTGAAGTACGGAACGAAACATAAAATTTACAAGCTTTTTAGGGCTCTAGCCCTTATAGATAGAGCGTAAGCAGCTATTATTTTAGTAGCATAGACCGGCGCCATGGCGTCGCCACACCGAGGCCAATGCGCACTCATGCCGCCTGTTCTTCACGGACTAGCAAAAATTCGGCAAAAGCCGCCAGGTCGGCGTGCACCCGGGTGGTGGGCGGATAGTCAGCGGGCAAACTTTGACCCTTGTAGGCGGCGGCCTTGCCAGTCAGCACCAGATGGGGCTCGCAGCCCACGGCCACCCCGGCCACCAGGTCGCGCGCCGAGTCGCCCACCACCGGCACGTTTTTAAGAGCCAAACCGTAGCGGTCAGAAATTTGCTCGAACAAGCCGGATTCAGGCTTGCGGCAGTGGCAGCCCTCGCTGGGCGCATGCGGGCAATAAAACACCGCATCGATGCGCCCCCCCGAGGCCGCCAGCAAGCGGTGCATCTTGGCGTGAATGTCATTGAGGTCGGACACCTCAAACAGCCCGCGCCCCAGGCCCGACTGGTTGCTGGCCACCACCACATGCCAGCCACCATGGTTGAGCCGGGCAATGGCGTCCAGCGCGCCGGGCAGCGGCAGCCACTCGTCAGCCGATTTGACAAACTCAGCGCTGTCCTCGTTGATGGTGCCGTCGCGGTCCAGAATGACAAGTTTGATCGGGGTCATGGGTGCCTTGCGTCAGGGGTGTGCAGGTGCTGTGCCGGTCAGGCGGCCAGGCGCGACAAGTCAGCCACCTGGTTCATGGCGAGGTGCAGGGTCTTGAGCAGGCCCAGGCGGTTCAGGCGCAGGTCAAGCGCGTCGGCGTTGACCATCACGCCCTCAAAAAACGCATCCACCGGGGCCCGCAAGGCCGCCAGGGATTGCAGCGCAGCGGTGTAGTCCTGCGCCTGAAATTGCGCCTGCGCTTGCGGCAGCACCCCTTGCATGGCGGCATACAACGCGATCTCGGCTGGCTCTTGCAGCAGCAGCGTGCTGACATGGGCATCCACGTCGTCGGCTTTTTTCAGGATGTTGGCGATGCGCTTGTTGGCAGCCGCCAGCGCCGGGGCCTCGGCCAGGGCGGTAAAGGCGCGCACGGCGGCCAGGCGGCGTGGCACGTCACCCAGGCGCTGCGGGCGCAGGGCCAGCACGGCATCAACTTCCAACGCGCTGTAGCCTTGCTCGCGCAGGACGCCGGCCAGACGGTCATAAATGAATTGCAGCAAGGCATCGGTTGCGGGTGCGTCCAGCTGCCATGCGGACTTATGCGCTGCCTGATCTGCCTCAGCGTTTGCCGGGCCTGGCGCCAGATCGTTAAACGACGCACTGGCCGCAGCGATCAAGGTCGTCAGGTCAAGGGATAAGTCTTTTTCAACCCACATGCGGATCACGCCCAGGGCGTGGCGGCGCAGCGCAAACGGGTCTTTGTCACCGGTGGGCAGGTTGCCAATGCCAAACATGCCCACCAACGTTTCCAGCTTGTCGGCCAGCGCCACCACCACACCGGTCATGTTGCGCGGCAGGCTGTCGCCGGCAAAACGCGGCTTGTAGTGGTCTTCAATGGCGTGCGCCACGTTGGCGCTCAGGCCGTCATTGAGGGCGTAATAGCCACCCATGATGCCTTGCAGTTCGGGGAATTCGCCCACCATGTCAGTCAGCAAGTCGGTCTTGGCCAGGCGGGCTGCGGTGTCGGCCTTTTGAACCAGACCCTTCGGATCTGAGACGGCGCAGCCGGGCTCAAGCTGCTGTGCGATGGCGCGGGCGATGTCACAGACACGGGCCATGCGCGCGCCCTGCGTGCCGAGCTTGTTGTGGTAGACCACTTTATCAAGCCCGGCCACGCGGGATGCGAGCGTCTTTTTGCAGTCCTGGTCAAAGAAGAACTTGGCATCACTCAGGCGCGGGCGCACCACACGTTCGTTGCCACCAATGACAAAGCTGGCATCCTCGGGGCTGATGTTGCTCACCACCAGGAACTGGTTGGTGAGCTTTCCCTTGGTGTCCACCAGCGGAAAGTACTTCTGGTTGGCCTTCATGGTGAGGATCAGGCACTCTTGCGGCACGTCAAGAAACTGTGCCTCAAAGGCACAGGTCAACACATTCGGGCGCTCCACCAGCGCCGTGACTTCGTCCAGCAAAGCCTCGTCCAGCAGCACCTCAAAACCCGGCCCCAGGCGCTCTGCCGCTTGCGCCAGCTGCTGTACGATGGCAAACCGCCGGTCGCCAAAGCTGGCCATCACGGCACCGTCACGCAACAGGATTTGGGCATATTGGTCAGCATCTGCCACCACCACCGGTGACATCTTGGCCTCAAAACGATGGCCCTGCGTGACATTGCCAGAGCTTAAGCCCAGCACCTTGCACGGCACCACCGTGCTGCCGTGCAAGGCCAGAAGGCCATGCGCCGGGCGCACAAAGTTCACGCTGCTCCAGCCCGGCAGCTCGCAATCGGTTTCCAGCTGGTAGCTCATCATTTTGGGAATCGGCAGCTGGGCCAGTGTGGCCACCAGGGCTGGCTGCAAGCCATCATCGAGCGTGGCACCGTTGACCAGGCTCTCAAAAAACAGCGCCTCGGCCTTGCCATCGGGCGCTTTGCGCAAGGCGGCCACGGCAAACACCGGGTCAGACACGTCGGCACCCAGGGCTTGCAGCTTCTTCAACAGGGCCGGTGTGGCCAGGCCATTGGCGTCCAGCCCGACGCTCACCGGCATCAGCTTTTGCTGCACCGTTTTGTCGGCGGCTTTGGCGGCCACATGGGTGATGTGCGCGGCCAGCCGGCGCGGCGAGGCAAAGGGCGTGACCACCGAGTCAGCACACGCCAAACCCAGCGTGCGCAACTGGGCACACAACTGGCTGGCAAACACCTCACCGAGTTTCTTGAGTGCTTTGGGCGGCAGCTCTTCAACGAACAATTCAACGAGCAAATTTCTCACAGGGCCACCTTTTTTTTAGCGTCATTGGCTTGGTTAGCTTGGTTTTTTTGCTGCGACGCGCCGTCAAGCAAGGCGGCACTGAGGGCGGCCTTGCGACCCGAGTCAGCCACCGCATCAATGCCTTGCTGCGCCAGCACCATGGCCGCAATGTGGGCGCTGGCCATGGGGTAGCCCAAGCGCGCCCGGCTGTCACGGTAACTTTGCGCCACACCGCGCGCCAGGTTGCGAATGCGGCCAATGTAGGCGGCGCGCTCGGTCACGCTGATGGCGCCGCGTGCGTCGAGCAAATTAAAGCTGTGCGCACATTTCAGCACCTGTTCATAAGCAGGCAGCGCCAGCTGGACTTCCATCAAGTGTTTGGCCTGCTTTTCATGGGCGGTAAACGCCGTGAACAAAAAGTCGGCGTCGCTGTGCTCGAAGTTGTAGGCGGATTGTTCTTTTTCGTTTTGCAGGTAAACGTCACCGTAGCTCAGCTTGGTGCCGTCGGGCAACTCGGTCCAGGTCAGGTTGTAGACGTTGTCGACGCCTTGCAGGTACATCGCCAGGCGCTCCAGGCCGTAGGTGATCTCGCCGGTGATCGGCTTGCAGTCAATGCCACCGACCTGTTGGAAGTAGGTGAATTGGGTTACTTCCATGCCGTTGAGCCAGACTTCCCAGCCCAGGCCCCAGGCGCCCAACGTGGGGTTTTCCCAGTCGTCTTCGACAAAACGGATGTCGTTTTTCTTCAGATCGAAGCCCAGTGCTTCCAGGCTGCCCAGGTACAGCTCAAGGATGTTGCTCGGGGCTGGCTTCAAGACGACCTGGTATTGGTAGTAGTGCTGCAGGCGGTTCGGGTTCTCACCATAGCGGCCGTCTTTCGGGCGGTGGCTGGGCTGCACGTAGGCGGCTTTCCAGGGCTCAGGGCCGAGCGCCCGCAAAAACGTGGCGGTGTGTGAGGTGCCCGCGCCCACCTCCATGTCGTAGGGCTGCAACAACGCACAGCCTTGGGCATCCCAATACGACTGCAGTTTCAAAATGATTTGCTGGAAGGTCAACATAATTTTTTGGTCCACGTGGCATGTGGCTGGAGGTAAACACAGGTCATGCAGGTGCATGCATGAAAGGTGGCGATTTTACGGGCTTGGGGCTTGCGTTCTCATTCTCTCAATGGGGTGCGAATTCATCGTGGGTGGGCTGCGGTGCATTTGTGTTTTCGAGCTGTCGTGTTTTCTGTCGTTGTCATCCCCCCCTATCCCCCAACCCCTGTCCACCCCCGCCGGAGCGGAAAGGGGGGCTAACAGCCCTATTTGGCCAACACTCAAAACCGAAGACGTAGCACGCGACGGCCAAATGGGCGGATTGTGGAGGCGCAGTTTGCTGGCTGGCCCCGGCTGATTGGGGTCAGCGTCCATTTTATATACAAAATAAAGCTGCAGCCCTTACCGAATAAGCGCTAGCAGCTATCATTTTTATAAAAATAATATTCAAACTCAGCGACATGCCCCAAGCCACTGGCCAGTGGGCGTGTACGTCCTCACAAAAAACACGAGGCCAAATACGGCTGTTGGCGCCCTCTTCCGCCCGGCGGGGCGGGAGAGGGCGGGGGAGTGAGTGGGGAAAAAGCCGAAAAGAATCCGTGCCTGAGAGCAGCAAAGAACTCAAAAATGATCGGGCTGTTCAAGCCGTCTTTTCCCAAAAACAAAAATCGGAAACACCACCAATAAAGCCAAAATCGCCACCGGCCACTGCCCCCAGCGCGACACCCACCAGACATACGGCGTGATGCCCTCGCGCCCCTGCACGTCAGCCGTCAAAGCCTGCGCCACATGGTTGGGTAGCGCGTGCGTGACCCGGCCCAGATGGTCTACCACCGCCGTGCGCCCGGTGTTGGTGGCCAGCAAAAAGGGCCGGTCAAACTCCAGCGCACGCATTCTGGCAACCACCAGGTGCTGATCCATCGCCAGATGTTCACCAAACCAGGCCAGGTTGCTGATGTTCACCAGCATGGTGGGGGCTTTTGTCATATCCGTGAACTGCGCCGCCATTTCTTCGCCAAACAGGTTCTCAAAACAAATGGAGGTAGCCAGACGCTGGCCCTGCCAGTTAAAGGTGGGTTGTGCCAAGGCGCCGCGGTTGAAGTCGCCCAGCGGAATGTTCATCAGCGTGGTAAACCAGCGAAACAGCGGCGGAATGAACTCGCCAAACGGCACCAGGTGGTACTTGTCGTAGCGCCACAGTTCGGCTTGACCCGGCTTGAGGCCGACTGCCGAATTGGTGTAACCGGTGTCATAGTCACCCATCGGCAGGCCCACCAGCGCGGCTTGCTCGCCGGTGGCAAAGCGTTGTTGCAGCGCCTGCCAGTAGCCTGGCGGCAACTGCTCGGGCAACAAGGCCACGCCGGTCTCGGGGGTGATGATGAGCGACGTGCGGCTGGCGTTGAGTTGCTCGCCATACCAGCGCAACGCCTTGGGCACGCCACTGGTCTGGTCAAACTTTTCATTTTGGGCAATATTGCCCTGCAGCAGGGTGACATCTAAAGTGCCGGTGAACGTGCCATTTGACGCCGGCAAGACCTGCACCAGCGCCAGCATAGCCGCCATCGCAAGCACCGGTTGCAGCAGCGCAAGCCCGCTGCGCGCCCGCAGCGCAAAAGCCAACAACACCGCCAGCAGCGCCGCCAGCGCGCTGGTGCCATACAGGCCCAGCCACGGCAAGGCTGGCGCCAGCGGCCCGTCGATGTGCGCGTAGCCCACGGCACCCCAACCAAAACCGGTGAGCAGCATGCCACGCGCCATTTCGGCCAGCACCCACAATGCTACAAAATAAATAGCTGTCTGCGCTTTACCTATATGGGCTAGAGCCCTAAAACACCATAAAGCACCGGCATAATAAAGCGCCAGCAAGGCCGCCAGCGCCAGCACCGCCAACACGGCCAGCGGTGCCGCCAGGCCGCCATAGACGTGCATCGAGGTATACAGCCAGGCAAAGGTGCAGGCCAGCCAAGCGGTGACAAACAACCAGCCGCACCAAGCGGCACGGCGCGGGTTGGCACTGCCCAGCAGCAGGTGCACCAGAACGCCAAGCGCCAGCGTCTGGCCCCACCACAGCGGTTGGCCTTTTGATAAGCCAACGGTTTGAAGAAAGACCGGCATGGCCACCGGCCAGGCCAGGCTGGCGGCTTGCAAGGCACCGGCCAGCAAGGCCAGTAGCGAAGGCCAAATCTCCGCGCTTTGACGCTGGCCGACAAACAAGCTGCGTGTGCGCACCAACGGGCTAGACCGGCGCCGCAGGCACGGGGGCCACTTTGAACCACTTCACCGCGCCACCCTTGGTGTGCATCACCACAAAGTCCAGGCCAGCCATCACATGGTGCTCGCCGCGCTTGGGCACATGGCCCATTTCATGCGCGATCAGGCCGCCAATGGTGTCAAAGTCTTCTTCCAGGTCGGTGCTGTCAAGGGTCACGTCAAAGGTGTTCTCAACGCGCTCAATGGTGGTGTCGCCGCTGACCCGGTAGCTGCGGTCAGGTAGGCCGAAGATGTCGCCGTCGTCGCAGGCGATGTCAAATTCGTCCTCGATTTCACCCACAATTTGCTCCAGCACGTCTTCAATGGTGACCAGCCCGGCAACCCGGCCAAACTCGTCAATCACGATCGCCAGGTGGTTGTGGTTGCTTTGAAAGTCGCGCAGCAAGTCGTTCAGGCCCTTGCTCTCGGGCACAAACACCGCCGGGCGCAACAGGGCGCGGATGTTGAGCTCGGGCGCGCGCTGCAGCTTGAGCAGGTCTTTGGCCATCAGGATGCCAATGATGTTTTCGCGCTCGCCCTCATAGACCGGAAAGCGCGAATGCGCGGTGTTGATCACCCCGTGCATCATGGTGTCGTAGGGGTCTTCGATGTTGACCAGCTCCATGCGCAGGGTGGGCACCATCACGTCGCCGGCGCTCATGTCCGCCATGCGAATGACGCCTTCAAGCATCTTGCGCGAATCGGCACCTATCAGTTGGTTGTGCTCAGCCTCGATCAGGGTGTCGAGCAGCTCGTCGGTCGAGTCCGGACCGGGGTGAATGAACTCGGCAATTTTTTGCAAAAAAGTGCGGTTATCTTCCCGGTCGGGACGCGTGGGGTTAGGGTCAGACACAGCCAGTCAGGCAGGACATGCGGTTGTTGAACAGGCCATAAGGATAGCGGATTGCCGCAATGCCCCTGCAAGGCCCGGATTTGGACCGACCGCCAAGACTGGCCTCAATGCAGTTGATCGCCGCGCGAGGTGCTGCGCCAGCCAATCTGCATGCGCGACAGCATGTCGCGAAACTGCTTGGCCTGCACCTTGATCCGGTAGTTGGCCTGGGCCAGGTGCTCTTCCACCAACTCGGTCATGTGGGTATGCATGGTTGCCGGGGGCAAGACCAGGTGCGCCTCAGACTCGGCACCATCGCGCTCTACTGTGGCGCCAGCGTGGCGGGCAATTTTGAGCATGACGGCGTTTTCACTGAGCACATGCAAAAACATCATGCACACGCCCTGGTTGCGGGCGTGCATCATGGCGCGCTCAAACAGCCGTTTGCCAAACCCCCGACCACGCGCCTGCGCCAGCACCGACACGCCAAACTCAGCGCAGGCATTGAGCCGCTCATCACTTGAATACGCCAGGTGCGCCATGGCAATCAGTTGCAGATGCCGGTTGTAAATGCCAAAAATCTCATCGCGCTCAAAGTTCAGACCGGCCACGTAACGGTCAATCTGCTCGTCGTTGGCGGTAAAGCCAAAACGGAAATAGCGGTCATGCGCATCCAGCGCCTTCAGGTGTGCGGCGATGCGCTCGCGGTGGTTCTCGCCCAGCGACCGGATGGGCACCACCACATCCTGTTTTTTAAGCACCGGGGCGCCGTCGGCCTGATGCGGCCTCTCCCCAAAGGGCTGGGTTGGGTCAGTCATGGTGGCTTGGCGGGAGGAGGATGTTTCATACATGCGCTCGAATATAAGGGTTTTCCCTAGGCATTAAGCCCTAAACTGCCCAATTTTTTCATCGTTGTTTGTTTGACACGATTTGTGCGGCATCGCACAGATAGACTTCTACACCTATGAAAGCTGCCGAGGAGATTCGTGAAGCGCTGGCCCGGGTGGCCGAGTTGCGCCAGGCCGTAAGCGTGCCAGGCGCTTTGGCTCACGCGCTGCAAGCCGTCAAACACCTGCAGGCGCAGCGCTTTGCCGGCACCTACCCCGACCTGCTGGCCGACCCCCTGTTTGCGCCCAGCGCCACTTTTTTCCTGGAAGAACTCTACAGCGCCAGAGACTACAGCAGCCGTGACGCCCAGTTTGCACGCATTGCCGGTGCCGTTGAGCGCACCTTTCCAGCGTCTGTGGTGTGCACCGTGCTGGCGCTGGCCAAGCTGCACCGGCAAACCGAAGAACTTGACCTGGCGATGGCGCAGCGCTGGCTGCAAACGGGCAGCCTGAGCCACACCGCAGCTTATCTGGCAGCGTGGCGGGCTGTGGGCCAGCGCCCGGCGCGCCACTGGCAATTGGCCGCAGCACTTGACATTGGCCAGGCGCTGGGCCAACTCACCCGCAAACCCGGCCTGCGCCTGATGCTGAAAATGATGCGCAAACCGGCTGAAATGGCCGGGCTGGGCGCCCTGCAGTCGTTTCTGGAGTCTGGCTTTGACAACTTTTCAGGCATGGCCAAACGCGGTGCCGTCACGGCGTTTCTTGACACCGTGCGCACCCGCGAGGCCGCCTGGATCGGCCAGTTGTTTGATGCCGACCCGGTGGCCTGTGAAGCTGAACTGGCTTTGGTGTTGGCATTTGCGTCAAAAGATGCAAGCCATGCCTGAATGGCCACAAACCCCCCTGATGACCCAGACGCGCCTACACCGGCCACACCACCCCGTGGTCGTTCAAAATGGCGTTCATGGGCAAGTCGTGCGGCTCGGGCTCAAAGTCGGGCAAAAAATCGGTGCCAAATCCCAGACCCACGGTGAATGGCCGGGGTGACAGACCTGCCAGCATGCGGTCATAGAAACCGCCGCCGTAGCCCAGCCGGTAGCCACCCGCCGCATACCCCACACAGGCCACGAACAGCAGGCTGGGCACAATCACCTCGGTGTCTTTGGGCTTGGAAATGCCATAGGCATCGTCTTCCATCGGGCAACCCGGGTACCAGGTGTGAAACGTCATGGTTTTATGAACTTTATCCACCACCGGCAGTCCAATCTTGCGCAACTGAGATTGTTCGATGAGTTCGCCGTCCTCTTTCCAGCGGTGCAGCGCGGGCAGCGGGTCAAATTCACCCTTGATGGGCCAGTAGGCGCCAATCACCATGTCGGGGCGACCCACCAGCCAGATGCGCAGAACTTGCTGCAAATTGGCGATGCGCTGCTCGCGGTCTGGCAGGCGCAGGCGCTGCCCAATCAATTGTTGGCGCAAAGCTTTTTTCTCTAGCGCTCTTTTTTCTTCAGAATTACTCATAATGTCCCAATGAAGTTCTTAACTATTTTGACATCGATTGCACTCAGCGGCACCCTCTTCGGGACATCGGGCACAGCGTTGGCCGCAGCCAGCACGGCTGGTGCCGCAGACAACGTGTTGCTGGAGATGAGCCAGGCCTTCAAAAAGGGCCAATCTACCCGTTTGAGCGAGTTATTGCCACAAGCCCGCAGCCATGTGCTGGAGCCGTGGGCCGCCTACTGGGAGTTGCGCGCGCGCCTGGAAACTGCCAGCCCGGACGAGATTGCGGCATTTTTAAAGCGCTACCAAGGCACCTACCAGGAGGACCGCCTGCGCAACGACTGGCTGCTGTTGCTCGGCCAAAACCGCGACTGGAGCCGTTTTGTGATGGCGGCACCTGGCTTTCGCATGAAAGACGACCGCGAGGTGCGCTGCTACACCTTGGCCATGGAACAAATCTTGGCCAAGGTCGACATGGCACGTGAGGCTAAGGACCAGTGGTACATGCAAAAAGCATCGGGTGACGGCTGCACCCTGGCCGCCCAGGTGCACTTTGACAGTCAGAAACTCACCCCCGCCGACATCTGGCGCAAGGCCCGTCTGGCGCTGGAAGCGCGCCAGGTCAACGCCGCCCGCCTGGCGGTGGACATGGTGGCACCGCAAATGGGCCCCGCAATGACCGACATGCTTGCCAAGCCGGCGCTCTTTTTGAACAGAACCGCCCCCGGCGGTCTGCGCAGCACGCAGGAACTGGCCGTGTTGGCGCTCATCCGGCTGGCGCAAACCGACTTGGATGCGGCTGCCAGCTTGCTGCAAAATCGCTGGGCCCAATCGCTTGATGTGCAACAACGTGCCTGGGCTTGGGGCGCCATTGGCCAACAAGCCGCACAAAAGCTCGCGCCCAACGCCGTGGCGCTGTTCGACAACGCCAGCCCGACAGACATGAACGACGAGCACCTGGCCTGGCGTGCCCGCGCTGCCCTGCGTATGGGCAAATGGCCGCAGGTACGCGCCGCCATTGACGCCATGAGTGAAGACGGCAAAAGCGAGGCGTCCTGGGTTTATTGGCACGCCCGTGCCCTGAAGGTGCTGGCCATCAGCGAGTCCGAACAACAGCAAGCCAGACAGTTGCTGGAAAGCATTGCCGGTGTACGCGGTTTTTACGAACTGCTGGCGCAAGAGGAGTTGGGCCGCCCGATCACCCCGCCCGCCACACCAGAGCCCCTGACCGTCGCAGAAAAAAGCGCAGCACGCGCCAACCCCGGCTTGCAGCGGGCACTGGCCGCCATTGACATCGGCCTGCGCTCTGAAGGTGTGCGCGAGTGGAACTACACCACCAACCTGCACCAAAAAGGCGGCATGAATGACCGCGAGCTGCTGGCTGCGGCCGATCTGGCTTGCCAGCGCGAGGTCTGGGACCGCTGCATCAACACCAGCGAACGCACCAAGGATGTGATCGACCTGAGCCAGCGCTTCCCCATGCCGCACAAACAGGCGGTGCTGGCGCGCAGCCGTGACATCGGGCTTGACCCAGCCTACGTCTACGGCCTGATCCGCCAGGAAAGCCGCTTCATCATGGACGCCCGCTCCGGCGTGGGCGCGTCCGGCCTGATGCAGGTGATGCCCGCCACCGCCAGCTGGACGGCCAAAAAGATCGGCCTGACCGACTTCAGAGCGCATCAAATCACCGAGCGTGACACCAACATTGCCATTGGCACCGGTTACCTCAAATTGGTGCTGGATGACTTTGCCGGCTCCATGCCGATGGCCGCTGCCGCCTACAACGCCGGGCCAGGCAGACCCCGCGCCTGGCGTGGCCAAACTGGCGCGCCCGTGATGGAAGCTGCCATCTGGGCCGAGAACGTGCCGTTCAGCGAAACCCGTGACTATGTCAAGAAAGTGCTGGCCAACACCACCGTGTATGCGGCCATGATCAGCGGCAAAACGCAGTCGCTCAAGAGCCGTCTGGGGCTGATTGGCCCGCGTGGCAGCTTGGCAGGAGAAAACCGCGAGTTGCCGTGAGGCTGTGGCTGCGTTTTTGGGGGCAATTACACTGCCAGCTGTCCTGAAAGTTGAAAACCCTATGCATCCACGCTTCCTGCTTCTGGCCTTCGTCGCCTCCGTGAGTACTTCGCTCTGCACTTCGGCGCAAACCCCGGCAGCCAGTCATCTGGCCCACATTCAATCGACCAAGACGGTGCGGGTCTGCATCTGGCCCGACTACTACAGCATCTCTTACCGCAACCCCAAGACGCAAGTGCTGTCGGGCATTGAGATTGACCTGGCCCGTGAACTCGGCCAAGACCTGGGCGTGGCGGTTCAATTTGTGGACAGTTCATTTGCCAAACTCGTTGATGACGTGACCCAGGACCGTTGTGACGTGGCCATGTTTGCCATTGGCATCACGCCCATGCGCGCTGAAAAACTCCGCTTTACCAAGCCGCACCTGGCCAGTGACATCTATGCGGTCACCACCAAGACCAACCGCCGCATCAAAGTGTGGGACGACATTGACAAACCCGGCTCAGTGGTCGCCGTGGCCAAGGGCACGCTGCATGAGCCGGTCATGAAAGACAAGCTCAAGGCGGCGCAACTGCTGGTTCTGGACACGCCGTTTGCCAGGGAGCAAGAAGTGCAGTCCGGCCGTGCCGACGTGTTCATCACCGACTACCCCTACAGCCAGCGTTTTCTGGCCAATGCCGACTGGGCGCGGCTGGTGTCGCCCCCAGGCGTTTACCACATCACCCCCTACGCCTATGCCATCAAACCGGGTGATGAGGTCTGGCACGCCCGCCTTGAACAATTTGTGAGCGCCATCAGGCAAGATGGTCGCTTGATGCTAGCTGCCAAACGCCACAAACTCGACCCCATCGTGGCACCATGAAGTCACGCGCGCGCCAACTGCGCCAAGCGTTTGTTTTTGGACTGATCGTGCTCATCGTCAGCACGCTGAGCATCACCGCCTACACCCTGTGGCGGCTTCGCGCGGACGCCATTGCCAATGGCCTGCAGGTATCGGCACTGCATGCACGGAGTTTTGAAGGTTTTTTGACGCAGAGCCTGCGCGTCACCGAGTTGGCCGCCGCCAACATCAGCCCGCCCAACCAAGCCGGGCTTGACTGGCGACGTGTTGAAAGCACCTTTGCCGCCACGCTGCGGCACACCCCTTTTCTGCGCTCTATGTCACTGCAGGACAATGCTGGGCGCATTTTGGCAAGCTCAAACCCGGCCAACGTCGGCCTCGTTGTTGGCACGCAAAGTTTCCTGCCGCAGGCACCGGACACCCAAGACCTCTTGCGCATTGGTCCGCCATGGGCCGGACGCGACTTTGCGCTTGGGCGAGCCACCAGCGACCAGATGCCCGTCGGTACCGACGAGCAAAGCTTTGTGCCAATCACACAGCCGCTGCAGCTTGGTTCGCTCAAACTGCGGCTGCTGATTGCGCTCAACCCCGACTATTTTCTCAACCACATGGCAGGCGCGCTGAAGATTGAAGAAGGCGCGGTCGAGATCTTGCGCTATGACGGCACCCTGCTGATGAGCACGGCGCCCCAGGCACGGGTCGGTTCGCTGGAAGCCTATGTCACGCAAGACTTGCGGCTGACCGAGTTTGAAAATGGCACGCTTGCGCAAAACGACGCGCATGAGCGCCCGGTACTGACCGCCTTTCGCGCGTCTCGCCTTTACCCCTTTGTGGTGGTCACCCACCTTGACCGTGAGCATGCCTTGATGCCCTGGCGAACCGAGGCCAAAACCTTGCTCGGGGTGCTGACACCGGTGCTGCTGGTGATCAGCCTGCTGGCCGCTGCCTTTTACCGGCGCCTGCTGGCGCTGGCCCAGCAGCGCGCCGAAGTGGAACGCCTGCTGCGCATCAACGCCACGGTGTTTGACACCAGCGCCGAGTCAATCATCATCACCGATGCCGACGCCAACATCGTGTCTGTGAATGCCGCCTTCACCCTGATCACCGGGTATGGCGAACAAGAGGTGATGGGCCATAACCCCCGCATGCTGGGCTCAGGCCAACAAGACGCGGGGTTTTACCAGCATATGTGGGTGCAATTGGTACAAACCGGACGCTGGCAAGGTGAGTTGCTCAACCGCCGCAAGGACGGCACGCTCTACGACGCCCATTTGTCGGTCAGCCTCGCCCGTGATGCGACGGGCCGTGTGCTGTACCACGTCGGCGTGATGGCCGACATCACCCGTCGCAAGTTGAACGAATCCAAAATCATTGAGCAACGTCGCCACCTTGCCGACATCATCGAAGGCACCAACGTGGGCACCTGGGAATGGCGCGTTCCCACTGGAGAGATTGTGGTCAATGAGCGCTGGGCACAAATGCTCGGCCACAGCCTGGCCGAACTCGCACCGCTGTCCATCGACACCTGGCGCCAGTTCACCCACCCCGAGGACCTTGCGCGCTGCGCCCAACTGCTGCAAGCGCATTTTTCGGGAACGCTGCCGTACTACGAATGCGAAACGCGCATGCGCCACAAAGACGGCCACTGGATTTGGGTGCTGGACCGTGGCCGGGTGTCGAGCAAAACACCAGAGGGCCAGGCGCTGCTGATGTCGGGCACACACCAAGACATCAGCGCCCAAAAAACGAACGAGGCCGTCCTGGTTGACGCACGCTTGCAGGCCGAGGCCGCCAACATCGCCAAAAGCCGCTTCCTGGCCACCATGAGCCACGAAATCCGCACCCCCATGAACGGTGTGCTGGGCATGGCGCAGTTGCTTTTGATGCCAGGCGTGACCGAGCACCAGAGCCGCGACTATGCGCGGACCATCATGTCTAGCGGCCAGACTTTGCTGACCCTGCTCAACGACATTCTTGACCTGTCAAAAATCGAGTCCGGTAAATTCCAGCCCGATGACGTCGTCTTCGCACCTGACGCCCTGCTGCGCGACACCCGAACCCTGTTCTCGGGCGCGGCACAGGCCAAACAACTGCAGCTCGACTGCCAGTGGCATGGCTTGACGGGTCAACGCTATCAGGCCGATGCGCACCGCGTGCGCCAAATGCTCGCCAACCTGGTCGGCAACGCCATCAAGTTCACGCCGCAAGGTCATGTCCGGCTGGAGGGCACCGAGGTCGAACGTCAAGGCGACAGCGCCCTGCTGGAGTTTTCAGTCAGCGACACCGGCATTGGCATTGCGCAGGACAAACTGGGCCTGCTGTTCAAGCCGTTCTCGCAAACCGACAGTGCCACCACGCGGGAATTTGGCGGCTCCGGTCTGGGCTTGTCGATTGTGAGCCATCTGGCCCGGGCCATGGGTGGCGCGGTCGGGGTGGAAAGCGTGGCAGGCAAAGGCTCGCGGTTCTGGTGTCGCGTGCGCGCCAAATGGATTCTGGACGGCCAGGATAGCCCCACGCCAGATCGTCTGCCTGCGCTCCAGACAGCGCCTGCCACGGCAATGCCACGCACCAGCCAGTCGGGCGGTCGGGTGCTGGTGGCAGAGGACAACCCCATCAACTGCCTGGTGATTGAGTCGTTCCTGGGCAAACTTGGCCTCACCATGCAGCTTGTCACTGACGGCCAGCAGGCGGTGAATGCCATCACGCGGGGTTCTGCAACCCCCACCGAAAAGGGGCCGGACGTGATCTTGATGGACCTGCAAATGCCGGTGATGGATGGTTTGACCGCCACCCTGCAGATTCGGCAGTGGGAAGCCGACCACAAGCGCCCCCGAATACCCATCATTGCCCTGACCGCCGATGCCTTTGAGGATGACCGCCAGCATGCCTTAAACGTCGGCATGGACGACTTTTTGACCAAACCCGTGTCCCTGCTGACCCTGAAAACAGCCTTGGCCCGGTGGCTCGATGTGACGCAGGGGCCCGCCACGGCACCCCCCGCTGAGCAGACCGTGAAACCTCTGGACCGTGCGCTGTTCCTGAGCCTGGTCGCGCACATCAAACCCTTGCTGGCCCAAAACATGTTTGAGGCCGTGACGCGTTTCGGGGCGCTGCAGACGTTGGCAGACGGCACGGCCATTGCGGCGGAGCTTGACGACATTGCGCAGGTCTTGGAGGCATTGCGCTTTGATGTGGCGCTGGCGCGCTTGAGCCAACTGGCCGAACACCTGACGAAAAACCTGGACGAAGGAGCGCCGTCATGAGCCAGTCCAAGCCCAGAATCCTCGCCATTGACGATGCCCCGCAGAACCTGATGCTGCTTGGGGCCGCCCTGGCCAATGAGTTTGCCATGCAGATCGCCACCTCCGGCGCGGTCGGGCTGGCACTGGCGGCGCAAAACCCACCCCACCTGATCCTGCTGGACGTCATGATGCCGGAGATGGATGGCTTTGAGGTGTGTCGGCGTTTGAAGGCCGACCCCAAACTCAAAGACATTCCGGTGGTGTTTGTCACCGCCTCGCATGACGAGGATTCGGAAATGACGGGCCTGGCCCTGGGTGCCGCGGACTACCTCAACAAACCCGTCAACGTGCAGATTGCGCGCCAGCGCATTCGCAACCTGCTGGCACGTGATCAGGCGCTCAGGCGCCTCACCCAGATCGCCAACCGCGTGCCGGGGGTTCTGTATGAATACCGGCTCGACTCCGATGGCAGCGCTTCGTTCCCATACGCCAGCGAGGCCATCTGTGCCTTTTTCGGCCACCGGTTGAGCCCGGCCGGTATCCGCGAGGATGCCAGCCCGGTGTTTGCCCTGATCCACCCGGACGACCTCGCGGGCGTGCGCCATACCATTGCGCAGTCGGCTGCCAAACTCACCCTCTGGCACCATGAGTTCCGGATAGAAGGTGAGGACGCCACGGTGCGCTGGCTGCTTTGCAACGCCATGCCGGAGCAAGAAGCCGACGGCGCGGTGCTCTGGCACGGGTTCATCTCTGACATTACCGAGCGCCGACGTGCCGAAGAAAACATGCGCCTGGCCGCCAGCGTTTTCAGCAACTCGCGTGAAGGCATCATGATCACCGGCACCGATGGCACCATCGTGGATGTCAATGAGGCCTTCAGCCACATCACTGGTTATGGCCATGACGAAGTGGTGGGGCGAAACCCGCGCATCCTGAGCTCGGGCCGCCAAAAAGAGGCCCATTACGCCGCCATGTGGCGAAGTCTGACCGAAAGAGGCCACTGGTGCGGCGAGGTCTGGAACCGGCGCAAAAACGGCGAGGTGTACGCAGAATTGCAAACCATCAGCACCGTGCGCGATGCCAACAGTCAGCCGCAGTATTACGTGTCGCTGTTCTCGGACATCACCGCTGCAAAACACCATGAGCAGCAACTCGAAAACATTGCGTATTTCGACGCCCTGACCCATTTGCCCAACCGCGTGCTGCTGGCCGATCGCCTGTCCCAGTCCATGACGCAAGCGCGTCGGCGCGGCCTGAAGTTGGCCGTGGTTTTTCTTGACCTGGATGGCTTCAAGGCCGTCAATGACCGCCATGGCCATGACGCCGGCGACCATCTGCTGATGGCGCTTGCCAAGCGCATGGCGCAAAGCCTGCGCGAAGGCGACACGCTGGCGCGCATTGGCGGCGACGAGTTTGTCGCGGTGCTGGCGGACCTGAAGGAAACCACCGAGAGCATGGCCATGCTCGATCGGCTGCTGGCGGCGGCCAGCGAGCCGGTGCCGTTTGAAGGCGTCACGCTGCAGGTGTCGGCCAGCCTGGGCGTCACGTTTTACCCGCAAGATGACGACATTGATGCCGACCAGCTGCAGCGCCAGGCCGACCAGGCCATGTACCAGGCCAAGGTGCTGGGCAAGAACCGCTACCAACTGTTTGATGCCGAGCATGACCGCAGTGTGCGGGTTCACCAGGAAAGCCGCGCGCGCATTCGCCATGCCCTGGCCCATGACGAACTGGTGCTGCATTACCAACCCAAGGTCAACATGCGCACCGGCCAGGTCTTGGGAGCCGAAGCCTTGCTGCGCTGGCAGCACCCCGAGCTTGGCCTGCTGGCACCCGGGTTTTTTTTGCCGGACATTGAAAACCACCCGCTGGCCATTGACGTGGGCGAATGGGTGATGCGCCGGGCCCTGTCCCAAATGCAGGCATGGCACGCGGTGGGACTGGACTTGCCGGTAAGTGTCAATGTGGGGGCGCGCCAGTTGCAGCAGCACGACTTTGTGGCGCGCCTGCAAAGCATTCTGGCGGACTACCCCGCCCGCCCGCCGGGCTGCCTGGAGCTTGAAGTGCTGGAAACCAGCGCGCTGGAAGACATTGCCGGGGTGTCACAGGTGATTGACGCCTGCCGCGCACTGGGCGTGGCGTTTTCGCTGGATGACTTTGGCACCGGTTATTCGTCGCTCACTTACCTCAAGCGCCTGCCGGTGGCCCTGCTCAAAATTGACCGGAGCTTTGTCTGCGGCATGCTCAACGACCCCGACGACCTGGCCATTTTGCAAGGTGTAATTGGCCTGGCCCGGGCCTTTAAGCGCGAGGTGATTGCCGAAGGCGTAGAGACGGTGGCCCACGGCACCGCCTTGTTGCAGCTGGGCTGCGAGCTGGCGCAAGGTTTTGGCGTGGCCCGCCCCATGCCGGCTGAACAGTTGCCGGGGTGGGTACAGCGGTGGCGGCACGATGCGGCGTGGGCGGCGTTCCCGCCCCCAGGTGCACCGACCTGAATCCATGCCAGCGGCTTACATTTTTGACATGCGCCTTGTACGATCTCGAGACCAAGCTGGGTCGCCCCGTCCATTTGAGCCTGTACGCACCTGAAGAGTGGGCCCATCTTCGAATAACCGACCCCGTGCTGATGCAAATCGCGGGCTCTGAAAAAATAAAAATCCTGCCTCATGCAACTGCCCCTTGAGTACCAAAACCTGATCAAGAACCATGCGCTTGAAGTGGCCGCGCCGATCCCGGGAGCACTGGCGCGTTATCTTGCAAATGCTCAAAATTACCTGAGCAGCGCACGACAAATCGACCCCAAACTGTCGATGCAAATTTTTACCTGCGCCTATGAAGGCTACTTTCAGATGGTTCAAGCGGTGCTGGAGTTCCACCAGGTGCGCGCCAAGGATGCGGGCCGAAATCTGGTCATTCAGCGGGTCAGTAGCGACCTTAAGGTGATTTCCAAGAATAAATATGCCCAGATGACGCAGGATTTTTGTTCAGCTGCAAGGCGTAAAAATGGGCGTATAGCGAGCTATACAACCGTTTTTGCAACGCAGCAGATGGACAAAAAGACAAGTCAGATGGGT
>JBBQSS010000011.1:0-30741 GCA_038213665.1 Burkholderiales bacterium
GCCCAGATGACGCAGGATTTTTGTTCAGCTGCAAGGCGTAAAAATGGGCGTATAGCGAGCTATACAACCGTTTTTGCAACGCAGCAGATGGACAAAAAGACAAGTCAGATGGGTATATTTTTCGCAGGAAATCACCTTAACCCAGGAACACCTCATGCTGCACTACGCCGTTGTATTTTTTGTCATTGCTTTGATCGCCGCGCTGTTCGGCTTTGGTGGCATTGCCGCCGGAGCGGTAAGCATCGCCAAGATTCTGTTTTTTGTATTTTTGGTGCTGGCCGTTGCCAGTTTCCTGTTCGGGCTGATCAAAAAGGGTTAAGGTAGCCTGTCTTGGTCTGACATCACCTCAACTGCCCCGGTTTTTGTCTCATTTTTATCTCAACTTAACCTAAAGGAATCCACATGTTCACCAACAATCTCGCAGACACCTCCAGCAACCTGATCAACCAGACCTCACACGCTGCTGACCAAGCCCTCAGGGCCACCCAGCAACTGGCTAACAACGCCATGGAAAGTGTTCTGGACACCTCGCACCAGTTGCGTTTGAAAGCCGGCCATGCCTCAGAAAGCACAGTCAATTACATCAAGCATGAGCCCGTCAAATCCATCCTGATTGCGGCCGCTACCGGTGCCGTGCTCATGGCCTTGATCAGCCTGTTCAGTTCTTCACGTCATCGCCGCTGATCCACATGCCTGCGCCTGCCATGCGACCCCTGCTGGACAACATACTGGCCAAGCCGCAGCAGTTGGCTGAGCGTGCCCGGGCCTATGGTGAATTGATACAGGATGAATGGTCCCAGTCCAAGACCCATTGGCGCAATCGCACCACTTTACAAGTTTTGGGTGCCTGCAGTCTGGGTGTTTTCTGCACCCTGACGGGCATGGCCTTGATGCTGTGGGCCGTGGTGCCGCCAGTTCAAATTCACGCCCCCTGGCTGCTGCTGGCCGTACCTCTGGTATTTCTTGCCGCCGGTGTGGGCTGCCTGGTGGCTGCAGACAAGCAACGACAGCCGGTCGCCTTCGCGCAGACGCGCCAACAACTCAAGGCGGACATAGAGGTGCTCAAACACACCAATCTGGCAGCCAAGGCCACGGAAATCATCGTGCAGCCCATCGCCACAGCGCACCCCTATCGCCTGGTGTTGGGTGCCGCGCTGGTGGGCGCGCTGCTGGTGCGCGCACGTCCGGGGGCCTGGTTATCGGGTTCTGCGGTGTTAATGGGCCTGCTGCCCAAAGTTATCAGTGCGCTGAACAAGCAAACCAAGACGTAGGTTGAGCTTGGATTCCAGCACACCCCCTTCACTTGCAAACCGCGCAATTCTGACCCTGCTGGCGGCTGTATCGGCCGCAATGGTGGTGATCTTGCTGCCCTTTTACACGGCCATCATGTGGGGCGTCATTTTGGCGCTGCTGTTTACCCCGCTTTACAACTGGATGCTGGTCAAGCTCGGCCGCCAGCCGACGCTGGCGGCGCTGTGCACCATGTTGGTGGTGATCCTGATCGTGGTACTGCCTGCCACACTGATCATGATCGCTCTGGCGCAGGAGGCATCTGGTATTTACACACGCCTGGAATCCGGCGAACTCAAACCAGCCGTGTATTTCCGCCACATTTTTGACCAGCTGCCCAACTGGATCACTGCGGTGCTTGACCGCTTGGGCCTGGTGAACTTTCCCACGCTGCAACGCCGCGTGACCGCCGCCATGTCGCAGGGTTCGCAGTTTGTGGCAACCCAAGTCTTCAACATGGGTCAAAACACGTTTGAATTTGTGGTGAGCCTTTTCATTGCCCTGTATCTGGCCTTTTTCCTGATCCGCGACGGCAAGTCGGTGATGCGCGCCATTGGCCGGGCGATGCCGCTGGCGCCGATACACAAGCAGCTGCTCTGGGAAAAATTTTCTACCGTGGTGCGGGCCACGGTCAAAGGCAACCTGTTGGTGGCCGCCATCCAAGGCGCCCTGGGCGGGCTGGCGTTCTGGTTTCTTGGCATTGGCGGCGCCTTGCTGTGGGCGGTGCTGATGGCCGCACTGTCACTGCTGCCCTCCATTGGTGCGGCCTTGGTGTGGCTACCTGTGGCCCTGTACTTTCTGAGCACCGGCGCAGTCTGGCAAGGTCTGGCACTGATGGCCTACGGTGTGCTGGTGATTGGCCTGGTGGACAACCTGCTGCGGCCAGTTTTGGTGGGTAAAGACACCCTCATGCCCGACTATGTGGTGATGGTCACCACCCTGGGCGGCATGGCCGTGTTTGGCATCAACGGCTTTGTACTGGGCCCCTTGATTGCGGCCTTGTTCATTGCGGTCTGGCATATTTTTGGCAGCACGCATTGACCTGGCTTGAGTAAACGCAACACCTGACCAACCTCTTGCTCTCAAACTGCCCTCGCCATGAAATACAAAGACTATTACGACACCCTGGGTGTGCCACGCACGGCCAGCCTGGATGACATCAAGAAAGCCTACCGCAAGCTGGCCCGCACCCACCACCCGGACATGTCCAAAGCACCGGATGCCGAACTTCGCTTCAAGGAAATTGGTGAGGCCTACGCCACCCTCAAAGACACGGCAAAGCGCGCCGCCTACGATGAGCTGGGCCACCCGAAAGCCGGTGCCGAATTCAAACCACCACCGCAATGGCAAGAAGACTTTGCACCGGACGGCATGTCGTTTGAAGACCTTGACCTGGCAGACTTGCTGGCCGCCATGGGGCGTGGTCAAGGCGGGCAAAGAGGGCAGCCGCACAGGCCCATGCCCAGCAAAGGCCAGGACTTTGAGACCTCTGCCACTCTCACGCTCGAAGAGGCCAGGCGGGGTGTCAGCGTCAACCTGAACGTGGCAGACGGCGCGGGTGAGCGCACGCTGCAAGTCACCATTCCACCCGGCGCCAGCCAGGACCAGAAGCTGCGCTTGCGCGGCAAAGGCGGCAAGGGCAGCCACGGCGGGCCGGATGGCGACATTTACCTGCACATCAAGCTGGCGCCGCACCCGGTGTTTCGGCCTGACCACCTTGACCTGTACTTTGACCTGACGCTGGCGCCTTGGGAAGCTGCCTTGGGGGCCGATGTTGAGGTGCCCACGCTGGATCAGCCTGTGCTGCTGACCGTGCCCCCGGGCACACGCTGTGGGCGCAAGCTGCGCCTGCGCGGGCGCGGTTTGGCGGCTGACCACAGCGACCTGTACGCCATCGTTCGCCTTGACGTGCCTGCCACCTTGTCAGCGCGTGAGCGCGAGCTGTTTCAGGAATTAGCCAAGGTATCGAGCTTCAATCCGCGTGCGGTCTAGTCCCAGGAGAGTTCCCATGTCACAAGAATCCCTTGATTTTTTCAGCCTCGATGCCAGCACCACCATTACCCTCAACGAGCTGGCGCAGTGCTGCGGCCTGAGTGTGGCCGAACTCGATGAACTGGTGGACTACAACGCCTTGGTGCCTTTAAGCCGCACGCCCGAGCCCGCGTTCAGCGCCCAATGGGTGATGCCTCTGCGCACCGCCGTCAAACTGCGCCTGGACTTTGATCTGGACTTGTTCACCGTGGCTATTTTGCTGGGCCAGCTGGTTCAGATTGAACAGCTGGAGCGCCAGGTGCAATCGCTGCAAGCGCGACTTCCTGAGCGACAGCCAGAGCACTTGCGACCGGTTTGACAGGCTGCGGTTTGCCTCTGACATTCTTCTAAAGGCAGCGAAACCATCCACATGCAAAAAACCGAAAACACACCGCTGACAACAGCCCCCGACCCAGGCGCCTGGCACCAGCGTGAGGTACATGACCTCATCACCGAACAAGCCGTAGACCCCGAGCACGGACTGCATGCAGCCGAAGTGACGCGGCGCATGGACATTCATGGCCCCAACGAGCTGCCCAGCGTGGCGCGCCGTGGACCAATGGCTTTGCTCGTGGCCCAGTTCACCGACTTCATGGTCTTGATTCTGCTGGCGGCCGCTGTGGTGTCGGGCGTGATTGGCGACCTGGTTGACACCGTGGCTATTTTGGTGATTGTGCTGCTCAACGCCGTGATCGGCTTTATGCAAAGCTGGCGCGCCGACCGCGCGCTTGACGCCCTCAAACAAATGGCCGCAGCCCAGGCCACCGTCTTGCGCAGCAGCCAGACACAGGAAGTGCCAGCGCGTGAGCTGGTACCCGGCGACATTGTGTTGCTGGAGGCCGGCAACAAGATACCGGCCGACCTGCGACTGATCCGCACCGCGCAACTCCATGTGGATGAATCTGCGCTCACAGGTGAATCCGTCACGGTGACCAAACACACAGCGGCCTTGCCCGACGGTGCCGACAGCGCGCTGGGCGACCGCCTCAACATGGCCTTCAAAGGCACCACGGCCACCCATGGCCGCGGGCGCGGCCTGGTGGTAGCCACCGGCCGCGCCACTGAGCTTGGCAAAGTGGCCAAATTGCTGGATCAGGAAGACCGCACCACCCCGCTGCAGCGGCGCCTGGCGGCCTTTGGCAAACGGCTGGCACTGATCGTGATCGGCATTTGTGTGGTGATTTTTGTGGCGGGCATCTGGCGCGGCGAGCAGGCGCTGCTGATGGCCCTTACCGCCATCAGCCTGGCCGTGGCCGCCATCCCCGAGGCTTTGCCGGCCGTGGTGTCGGTGCTGCTGGCACTGGGCGCGCGGCGCATGGTGGCGGTCAACGCACTGGTGCGGCGTTTGCCCTCGGTGGAAACCCTGGGCTCGGTCACCACCATTTGCTCTGACAAAACCGGCACCCTCACGCAAAACAAAATGCATGCCGAATTGGCTTGGGTCAACGGCCAGACTTGGCTGCCGGGTGACGGGCAGCCGGGGCCGGTGCTGCAAGAAGCCCTGCGCGCCGCAGCGCTGTGCAACGATGCGCACCGCAACACCAACACCAACACCAACACCAACACCAACACCAACACCAACAGTAGCAGTAGCAGCGGCAGCGGCCAAGGGATCGGCAACGCCAACGCCAACGCCAACGCCAACGCCAACGCAAGCGCCAACGCCAACGCCAACGCCATCAGCGAAGCCAGCACCGCCACCGCGCAAGACTGGCAAGGTGACCCGACCGAGACGGCCTTGGTCGTGGCAGCGCAGACTGGCGGTGTTGACAAAGCCGCGCTGGAGGCCCAATGGCCGCGCTTGAAAGAGCTGCCTTTTGATTCCGAGCGCAAGCGCATGACCACCCTGCACCGCAGTCCTGCGGGTTTTGTTGGCTACACCAAAGGTGCGCCCGAATCCGTGCTGGCGTGCTGTGAATCGCAATGGTCGCCAGATGGCCCGCAAGCGCTCGACTCCGACGCAGTCATCGCCCAGGCCGACAGCCTGGCAGCCCAGGGCCTGCGGGTGCTGGCAGTGGCACGGCGTGACCACGCCGCGCTACCCAACATGCAGGCACCCGACCAGATCGAACAAGCGCTGCAGTTTCTCGGCCTGATCGCCCTGATTGACCCGCCACGCCCCGAAGCCGCTGCCGCAGTGCGCGACTGCATCAGCGCGGGCATCATCCCGGTGATGATCACGGGCGACCACCCCGCCACCGCGCGCGCCATTGCGCAACGCCTGGGCATCGTGCCCGATGCGCAGGCCGACGTGCTCACCGGGCAAGACCTGGCCACGCTCGACGATGCCGCGCTGCGCTCAAAAGTGGCGCAGGTGCGGGTCTATGCCCGGGTCGACCCGGCGCAGAAAATCCGCATTGTGGAAGCCCTTCAGGCGCAAGGTGAAATCGTCGCCATGACCGGCGACGGTGTCAACGATGCCCCGGCCCTTAAACGCGCCGACATTGGCGTGGCCATGGGCAAGGGCGGCACCGACGTGGCGCGTGAAGCCGCCAGCATGGTGCTGCTGGACGACAACTTTGCCACCATCGTGGCGGCAGTACGTGAGGGCCGGCGCATTTACGACAACATCCGCAAGTTTGTGCGCTACACCATGACCAGCAACTCAGGTGAAATCTGGACGCTGTTTCTGGCCCCACTGCTGTTTCTGCCGATTCCGCTGCTGCCCATTCACATTTTGTGGATCAATCTGGTCACCGATGGCCTGCCCGGCCTAGCGCTGGCGGCAGAACCGGCCGAGCGCGGCGTCATGCAACGCCCGCCCCGTGCGCAAACCGAGAGCATGTTTGCCAACGGCATGTGGCAGCACATTCTGGGCATTGGCCTGTTGATTGGCGGCCTGTGCCTGGGGGTGCAAGCCTGGGCCTTATCCACCGGCCACGCGCACTGGCAAACCATGGTGTTCACGGTGCTGACGCTGTCACAAATGGCCCATGTGATGGTCATCCGGTCTGAACAAGACGCCTTGTGGCAAATTGGCCTGCTGTCCAACCGGCCTTTGCTGGGCGCCGTGCTGCTTACTTTTTTATTGCAGATGGCCACCATTTACGTGCCCTTCCTGAACCCGATTTTTAAAACCGAGCCCTTGAGCCTGGCCGAGTTGGCGATCTGCTTGGGTGCGGCGGCAGTGGTGGGTGTGGCGGTAGAGATCGAAAAAGCCTGGCACCGACGAACCGGCCACCCCCCCGCCGCCGCACCTGACTCGCCATGAACCCGAAAGCCAGCCGTTTTATATGGTAAATAGGGCTGTAGCCATTATAAAACAAGCGCAGATAGCTATTTTTTTAATAGCAAAATAAACTTACCTGGCAGCCATAGAACGCTCGACTCGCGCGGCATCGCGCACTTGCGCTGCGGCCACGGCCAGCATGTCAGCCGGTGCGCGGTGCTCAAGCAAGGGGTTGGGGTAGGCGAACCAGGTGGCAACCTCCCAGTCGCTATAAACCTCTGGCAGTTCGGCCACGATGTCGCCCAAGCCTGCGCGCAGCGTCAACCCCACAGGATTGAACTGAAACAGTGGCAGCCACAACCTTGACTGCCACTCGAAACAGATCACCTCACGCCTGCTGATCCAGCCTGCCAAAGGCGACACCTCTTGCACCCCGTGCATTTGAAACCGCGCCGCCACCTCGGTCACCCTCGCCAGCCCGCCACTGGGTCGAAACGCGTTGAGCAAGTCAACAAACCGGTCGTTCTTGCGCATTTCTTGCGCCAGCAGACGGCCTGGATCGACTGCGCCCGAGGCAAAAAGACGCTCCGCGCGCGCTGCCTGCGGTGCGGTTCCCGGCGTGTCAGCGCTTTCCTGGTGTGTCTTCGGTGTCTGCATACGTAGAAGTTATCAGCGCCCACACCCAGGGGTCTGTGCGCTGGCGAACTTTAGTCAACCCATATCCAATCCTCCCCCTTGCAACCCTATGTTGGCTGGCGCACAGACCCATCAACCCCTTCCTGCCCATACTTGCCGGACCATGCCCTGGCCAGCTGCCTTGTGTGAGGCCTTCCGGAGAACTTCATGACATTCACTCAACGCAAATTCATCAGCACCACAGGCAAGCTCAGCCTGCTGACCCTGGCGCTCGTGGCGGCACCTTTCGCCATGGCAGACAACCCGGGTTGGTTTGGCGGGCTTAGCCTTGGCCAGACCGACACCACCATCGACGACGCTCGCATCACCAGCGACCTGCTGAGCCGCGGGCTGACGGCCGGGCCCATCAACGACGATGACCAGGACCGCGGCTACAAGCTGTTTGGCGGCTACCGATACAACCAGTACCTGTCCGTCGAAGCAGGCTATTTCGACCTGGGACGGTTTGGTTACACCACCACCACCACGCCTGTCGGCACCTTGAGCGGCAACATCCGGCTCAAAGGGCTGAACCTGGACGGGGTAGGCACCCTGCCCATCACCGACAAGTTTTCTGTCTTTGGGCGCGTTGGCGTGGCTTATACCCAAGCTAACGAGAGTTTTACGGGCACGGGTGCGGTCAGTGGGCTCAACCCCAGCCCGACCTCGCGCGAGGCCAACCTCAAAGTGGGTTTGGGGGTGCAATACGCCCTCACTGACACCTTAAGTTTGCGCGCTGAAATTGAGCGTTACCGCATTGACAACGCCGTGAGCAACAAGGGTGATGTGGACCTGGCCTCCATTGGTCTGGTGTACCGCTTTGGTGCCAAGACGCCCACCCCTGTGGCACGCCAGTACGCACCTGCACCCGTGAGGATGGCCCAGGCACCAGCGCCAGTGGTGGTCGTGCCAGCGCCAGCGGCGCCACCGCCCCCGCCAGTGCCCACCAAAATCACGTTGTCTGCTGACGCCCTGTTTGACTTTGACAGCGCCCGCGTCAAGCCTGCGGGCCGTGCCGACCTCGACAAGCTGGCCGCTGATTTGCGCGGCGTCGACTTCGACGTGATCAACATCACCGGCCACACCGACCGCATTGGCCGACAGGCCTATAACCAAAAGCTGTCAACCCAGCGTGCCGAGGCGGTCGGCAATTACCTGGTGACTTCTGCGGGCATCCTGGCGAACAAGATCAGCGCCAAGGGCGTCAATGGGTCTGACCCGGTCACCAAGCCCGGCGACTGTGTGGCCAGAAAAGTTACACCCGCCTTGATGGCCTGCCTGCAACCTGACCGTCGTGTGGACATCGAAGTCACCGGCAAACATTAACCTGGAGCCCGCACAGCGAATAAGCGGTGCGAACAAGGAGCCCCCCTATGCAACACCCAACGACAACTGCCCCACGCCATGCGTGGTGCACCGCCTCACACAGTGACGCCACCAAGTCCTCCGACACTGATTTATTGGTGCTGGGTGAGCACCTGAGCGCCTGCCCACAAATACACCGTCACCTCATGACCCTGCATGGTGTGGCGCAATCCATCCACGGCTTTGTCGCCACCCGCTTTGTGTCCACCCTGGCGGTGGTCGCGGTGCTGTTTGGCCTTGGCTATTGGCTGCTGTAGCGCGCATGGAGCACGCAACTCTGGGTGAACTGGTTCCTGACGAACCCGCCTTTTTTTACCAGATTCTGGACAGTGAGCGGGGTGCCGTTCAGCCACCGATTCGCGCCGAAATCTTCGGGCCGCAGCGTTTTGAGCAGCATGGGCGCAGTTTGGGGCTCACGCATCGGGCCACGCAGTCCACCCGGCGTTCAGCCAATTTCTTTCCCCGCATCAAAAGCAACCTTGGTGCCTTGCGCGAAGCCCACTTTTACATCGGGGTGCAAGCGAGCACGGGGTATGACATCAGCCCGGCCGGCGAATGGCTGATGGACAACTTTCACCTGATCGAATCCCAACTCGCCGAAATCAGCGCCGGGTTGCCGCGCAGCTATTTCTCAAAACTACCCAAGCTGCTCGATGAGCCGCTGGCCGGTCTGCCCCGCGTCTACGGCGTGGCGTGGGCCTTTGTGGCGCACACCGACGGGGCTTTTGATGAAGCCATGCTGGTGGCGTTCCTGAGTGCTTACCAGGAAACATGTGACCTCAACTTGAGCGAGATGTGGGCACTGCCGACCACCTTGCGCGTGGTGCTGATCGAGAATTTGCGTCGTCTGGCCGAACGGGTCGCCACCAACAAGGCCGCGCGCGAAGCCGCCAACCTGTGCTTTGACCGCCTTGAGGCTTATACGCCTGACACACTCAACAGCCTGCTGGGCTTGCTCAACGCGCGTGGTGTGGGTCACGTCTTTTTGGTGCAATTGGCACAACGCCTGAACAACCTGCGCCAGGTGGAAATCACCGCTGAGCAAAACAAATTTCAAGACTGGTTGCGCCAGGCCTTGCCGGACCTTGCGGCGGTCCAACTGCAGCACGGGGCCGACCAGGCCGCCGACAACCTGAGCATGAGCAATGCCATCACGTCCCTGCGGGCTTTGGGAGACGCCGACTGGCCAGACATCATCACCCACACCAGTGTGCTGATGCACCTGATGTTGCAGTCGCCCATGTTTGAAGCGGAAGACACCAGCACGCGGGATCAAACCTTGCACGCCATCGAGCACTTGGCCATTCGCAGCCGTCAGCCCGAAATCACCGTGGCGCGCAGCTTGCTGGCGTTGATGAATACGCCCATGGCGTCAAATGCGGCAAGCTCAGCGGCGGCACACTGGTTGCAAGGCAAGGGCAAGCCGATTTTGTGGCGTGCGCTGGGTTTGCATGCCCCCTTGACCCTGGCTTGGCAAGCGGTGTCCACACGTTTGCTCTTGCCGGGCTACGTGGGTGCACTTTTTGGCAGCTTGGGCCTGCTGCTCTGGCTGTTGCTGCGCCACAGCACGGCAGATTCAGTCAGCTGGACCCTGCTGGTGATCTGCCTGGCACTGTTTCCGGCCTCTGAAGCGGTGGTGGCCGTCATCCACCGCTTGATCAGCGAATCCGTCCGACCCCGGCACTTGCCGCGTCTGGCCTTGGCTGAGGGTATCCCGCCCGAGCACCGGGTGCTGGTGGTGATTCCGGGCATGCTCACCGGTACGGCGTCAACACTGGCGCTGGCCAAGCGGCTGCAATTGCACTACCTTGCCAACCCGGAGGCGAATGCCCAGTTCGCCCTGTTGACCGATTGGGCAGATGCAGACACACAGCACACGCCAACAGACGCCGCCTACCTGACCGGCGCCATAGACGCCATCAAAAACCTCAACGCCCTGCACCCCATAGGTGCCGATGAGGACAGCCAGGCACCGCGTTTCATTGTGTTGCACCGGGCCCGGCTTTTCAGCGCATCTGAACAACGCTGGATCGGGTGGGAGCGCAAGCGTGGCAAGCTGGAGTTGCTGGTGACTGCGCTGGCACGCGGCAGCCAGAGCGAGTTTCTGGACCTGGGCGCGCAATCCCTCATGGCGCCTGGCACGCCCTACATCGTCACCCTTGACAGCGACACCCAACTGCCGCCTGGGCGACTTCGTGAACTGGTGCGCATCGCCGCGCACCCGCACAACCAGCCGCAGCTTGATGCAAGCGGCAAAAAAGTCGTGAGCGGCTATGGCATCCTGCAACCGCGGGTGGCCATGCCACTGCCAGCAGTGAAAGAATTTACGCTTTACCACTGGCTTTTTGCCGGCCAATGCGGCATTGACCCCTACAGCGCGGCCAGCTCGGAGATTTATCAGGATGTGTTTTCCGAGGGTACTTTCACCGGCAAGGGGCTGCTTAACGTGCACGCCATGCATGCCGTGCTCGCCAACAGGTTGCCGCAAGACCAGGTGCTGAGCCATGACTTGCTGGAGGGCTCCATCGCCCGCTGCGCGGCGGTGAGTGACATTGCGGTGCTTGAAGACGCACCCTTTCATGCAGATGTGGCGGCCTCAAGGGTGCACCGCTGGACTCGGGGCGATTGGCAGTTGCTGCCATTTTTGTCCAAGCCCAAGTCCTACGACCTGCGCGCCATCAACGTCTTGAAGATGCTTGACAACCTGCGCCGGTCTCTGGTGACACCCCTGTCTTTGGCCCTGTTGCTGGCCACCTTGTCTGGCCTGGCGATGTCACCCTGGGTCGCTTTGGCACTGGTTTTTGCGGCTTTTTCCGCTGGTCCCGTGTTGGGCTCCATCGCTGGTTTTTCGCCCAGCCGTGATGATGTGGCCAAGGGCCATTTTTATCGGGCCGCGTTCATCAACCTGACGCGGGCTCTGTTGGGTGGCCTGTGGCTGTTGGCGCAGTTGTTGCAGCAATCGATGCAGGCCCTGGATGCCATTGGGCGGGCGCTCTACCGTATGGGTGTGAGCCACCGCCATTTGCTGCAGTGGACCACGGCGGAGGCCGCTCAGGCGCAGGCTAAGACAGACTTCCTGGGTGTGCTTGGGCAACACCGCGCCGAGCCTGTCGTTGCCCTGTCTTTACTGGCGGCCCTGCTGTGGGCTGGCACGCCCACGCCCGGGCTGGCCGTGGCGCTGTGCCTTCTGTGGGCGGCGTCACCCCTTTGGACCTGGTGGGTAAGTCGAACCCAGACAACCGATGAAGACGCGCAATTACCAGACACAGAACAGCTCTACCTGGCCGGTGTGGCGCGCGACACCTGGCGCTTTTTTGAGCGCTGCGTGGGGCCCCAAGACCGCCACCTGCCGCCCGACAACCTGCAGTCCACGCCACACGACATGGTGGCCCACCGCACCTCGCCCACCAACATCGGCCTGTATTTGCTGAGCGTGGCCTGCGCCCGGCAATTTGGCTGGATCGGCACGCAAGACCTGCTGGCCCGCCTGGAGGCCACGCATAACTCGCTGCTGACGCTGCAACGCCATCGCGGCCACTTCATGAATTGGTACGACACGCAAAGCGGCGAGCCTTTGCTGCCCATGTACGTGTCCACAGTGGACAGTGGCAACCTCAGCGGGCACCTGCTGGCGGTGGCTCAGGCTTGCCGGGAGTTGGCCAGCGCACCGTATGATGACGCGCTGGGCCAGTTGGCCTCTATTCAATGCAAAAGTCGGCTGCAGCCCTTTTTGGATAAACGTAAGTCACTATCAAATGCAGAGCGTTCAGAGCTCAGATGGTTGTTGGCAGACCTGCGCGCCACCAGGGCCTCCGTGCAACTCGACACCCAGGCGCAGACGGCCACGCCCCCCGATGTCGCCACGGCCAGCCAACGCCTGTGCAGCTTGGCGGCCAAGCTCGAGCAACTGGCCTGGCAAGCCGATTTCAGCTTTTTGTACAGCCGCCGTCGCCATCTTTTTCACATTGGTTACCGCGTGGCAGAGCACCAGCGCGATGCTGGTTTTTACGACTTGCTGGCCTCTGAATCGCGCCTGACCAGCCTGTTGGCCATCGCCAAGGGCGATGTGCCGGTAAGGCACTGGAACGCATTGGGCCGACAATTTTTTGCAGTCGGCACCAGCGCCGGATTGCGGTCATGGACCGGCTCGATGTTTGAATACCTGATGCCGGGCGTGGTGATGGACGAGCCCTATGGCAGCGTGCTGCACCAAGCCAGCCACGCGGCGCTGCGCGAACAAATGGCTTACGCCAAAGCCCAGGGCGTGCCTTGGGGTATTTCAGAGTCAGCCTACGCGGCCAGCGACTTCACCCTAGCCTACCAATATGCACCCCACGGCGTGCCGCGACTGGCGTTGCGCCGCACACCACCGGATGAGCTGGTCATCGCACCTTACGCTACCGCACTGGTGGCACAAATCGCGCCGCACTGCGCTTATCTGAACTTCAACATCTTGCAGGAGCTCGGTGCCCGTGGCCAGTACGGGTTCATCGAAGCGCTTGACTACTCTGCGGCAGGCCGCAGTGGCACCGAGGCATTCACGCCGGTAGACACCGTCATGGCGCACCACCAGGGCATGAGCATCACTGCGCTGGCCAATGTGTTGCTGGGCGGCCCCGTGCTGCGCTGGGGCATGGCCAATGCGCATGTGCAGGCCGTGTCTTCCCTGCTGCATGAACGGGTGCCGCGTGAGATACCCGTGCTACGGGCCTTGCCCACAGCCCTTGAACCACGCAGCGACAGGCGCCGGGCACCCGGCTTCCAGCGCGACTTGGTGCCTGGCACGACCGCCATTGAGCCCACGCACATCCTGTCCAATGGGCGTTACAGCGTGTTCCTGCGCGCCAACGGGGCCGGCTTGAGCCGCCTGGATCAGACCGGCATCACCCGCTGGCGAGACGATGCGCTACGCGATGCACATGGCAGCTTCTTCTACCTGCAGTGGGATGGGCAAAGCCACCCGCGCTCTGTCACCCAGCACCCGGCGCCTGACCCGGCGGCCCTCTACCAAAGTGTGTTTCATGCCGACCGCGCGAGTTTTGAGGCCCGGTGGACCGACCTGCAAGCACACACCACGGTGTGGGTCAGTCCGGAAGATGACATTGAATTCAGGCAGGTGGAGCTTCTTAACCTGAGCGATCACACGCTGACCGTGGTACTGACCTCGGCCTTTGAGGTCACGTTGTCAGATCCGCGTGCCGACGAAGCCCATCCGGCATTTACCAACCTGTTTGTCACAGCCCAATGGCTTGCCTCGCAGCAAACACTGCTGTTTGAACGCAAGCCCCGCTTGCCCAGCGAGCAGGGCCTGAAAGTAGCGCACTTTTTAACCGACATGAACGGCCCCGTGGGCGATGTGCGTCTGGCCACGGATCGCCAAGCCTGGCAAGGGCGTAACCAGAGCACCAGCCATCTGGCAGCGGGTCTGGCCACAGCCCCGCAGGCACCCGACGCTGCGGCCGTGGCGCTCAATACCGGCCTTGACCCGGTCTGTGCCCTGGCCGTGACCCTGCGCATTGCACCGGGTGGCAAAGCCCACCTGACCTTTGCCACCACCGCCTCGCTGAACACCCAAACCTTGCGGGCAGTGGTGGACAAATACCGCCTGACCAGCAATGTGCAACGGGCATCGCTGATGTCCGCGACCATGACCAGCATTCGGTTGCGGGCGCTGCGCATCACGCCTGAGAATTTTGCCGCCATGCAAACCCTCAGCACGGCTCTGGCACTGAGCCTGACACGGGTACAAGCCCGGGCCGTGCGGCCCGAGAGTGCAGCCGCCGAGGTCTGTGACCGCCGCTTGCTGTGGCGTTTTGGCATTTCAGGCGACCGCCCCATCATTTTGGTATTGGCCGGCGCACCAGAAGGCTTGGGCCTGCTGCGCTCACTGACACAGGCCTTGAACTTATGGGCCTGGGGCCAACAGGGTTGTGACCTGGTGGTGGTCAATGCCGAGCCAGCCTCTTACCTGATGCCCTTGCAGCGGGACATCACCGCCTTGCGCGACCGCCATAACGCCGACTGCAACACCACCGTGGGGCAGCTCAGTACCGGCTTTCATCTGATTCCCACCGTGGAACTATCGCATGCCGAGTTGAGCACGCTGCACAGCCTGGCCCGGGTGTTGCTGCACGCAGACGGCCGTCCACTGGCGTTTCACGTGCAGGAGCTCAACCATCGGCATGAGCTGGCCCAAGAGCAGCGCTACAACATCGCCACCACAGCGCTGACCATGGCCAGCCGCCAAGCCACCACCCAGCCATCAGTGGGCAAGTTTGCCAACGCCACGGGGGAATTTGACTTTGAGATCAGCACCACCCAGCGTCCGGTGCGCCCCTGGATCAACCTGCTTGCCAATGCAAACTTTGGCGCACAGATTTCAGAGGCTGGCGGCGGCTACACCTGGGCCATCAACAGCCGCTTGAACCAGCTCACGGCTTGGTCCAATGACCCGGTTGGCGATCCACCGTCAGAGTGGTTCTTGCTGCAAAACACAAAAACCCGCGAGGTCTGGCGCCTGTCGCCTTCAGCGGGTGTGGAAGATGGCCTTACTTTTCAGGTGTCACACGGCCAAGGGTCAAGCACCATCAGCCACCGCCAGGGTGACCTGGATGTGAGTGTGGTGTGGTGTGTGGATGCGCACAGTAGCGTCAAGCACATTCAGGTGACGCTGGTGAACCGTGGGCACAGGACCAAACAGCTGCGCCTGATCGGCATGGTGGAATGGCTGATGGGTGCTAACCGCAGTGACCGTGGCACGGTGCGCACGGCATCGCACCACCAGCGTCTGCCTGCAAACCCACAAAAATTGACAGCCATGCTGAGCACGCAGCGCGACGCTTCCGCCGGTTTTGGCGGCGGAACAGCCTTCTTCGGAATAGCCAGCGACATGGATGAACCTGAGGACTGGACCTGTGACCGCCGCGAGTTTTTTGATGCCCGCGGACGCCTGGTTATTCCCGATTACTTTGGCCAGCACTGCGGTGACGGGCTTGACCCCTGTGCCGCCCTGTCCACGCACATCAGCCTGAACAGCGGCAGCACCGTTATACGCACATTTTTGTTGGGTTACGCCAAAACGCCAGATGCGGCACGCCAGTTGGCCACGCTGGCCACCCAGACCTCGGCCCCGCAACGCCTTGAGGCCGTGCGTGCGGGTTGGCGCAAGTTGTTGGGGGCAACCACCGTCAGCACCCCCGACCCCTTGTTTGATGTGATGGTCAACCACTGGTTGCTGTACCAGGCGGTGTCATGCCGCCTCTGGGCCAAGGCCGGTTTTTACCAGGCGGGTGGCGCCACCGGCTTTCGGGACCAGTTGCAGGACGCCATGGCGCTGGCCTGGGCAGCACCTGAGGTGCTGCGCGCACAAATCATTTTGAACGCCTCACGCCAGTTCGCCCAGGGCGACGTGCAGCACTGGTGGCACGAACCGCTCGGGGTCGGGGTGCGCACGCATTTTTCTGACGACCTGCTTTGGCTGGCGCATGCCTGTGTGCATTACCTGCAGGCCACGGGGGACGCCGCGCTGCTCGATGAGCAGGTGCCCTTTCTTGAGGGCATGGCCATTCCCGCTGGCGCCGAAGACGCTTACTTTGAACCCACCATCAGCACCCAAGAGGCTTCGGTGTACGACCACGCGGCCCGCGCCATTGACCGCAGCCTGGCCGTGGGGGTGCACGGCTTGCCCTTGATGGGCAGCGGCGACTGGAACGACGGCATGAACCGTGTCGGCATTGAAGGCCGCGGCGAATCCGTTTGGCTGGGCTGGTTTTTGTGCCAACTGGTCGACAACTTTGCGCCCCTGGCGCATCAGCGTGGCGAGGCGCAGCGCGCCCTGCGCTGGGAACAAGCCGCTCTGGGCTGGCGCGCCGCCTTGAATGGCACCGCCTGGGATGGCCAATGGTTCAAGCGGGCATTTTTTGACAACGGCGAGGCACTTGGCGCCAGCGGCAACCCCGAGGCCCGGATTGACCTGATTGCACAAGCCTGGTCCGTGTTGTCCAACGCCGCCCCTCTGAATCAGCAACGCCAGGCAATGTCAGCCATGGCAAGCCATCTGGTGGACGACGAGCATGGCCTGATCAAGCTGCTGGACCCACCGCTGGTCAACGCGGTGCCCAGTGCGGGTTACATCCAGGCCTATCCACCTGGTGTGCGTGAAAACGGCGGCCAGTATTCACACGCAGGCGTTTGGGCGGTGATTGCGCAGGCCAGGCTCACAGCCCAGGACCCCGAGTCAAGCCAGGCCGGTGACCTTGCCTACCGCTACTTCACCTACCTCAGCCCGGCACACCGTGCCAGTCATCCCACGCACGGTCCGGCCTATGGCCTGGAGCCTTACGTGATGGCGGGCGACGTCTGCACCCAGCCGCCCTATGTGGGGCGCGGTGGCTGGAGCTGGTACACCGGCGCTGCCGCCTGGATGCACCGCGCCGCGATTGAAGCGATTTTTGGTCTGAAACAGGAAGCGCAAACCCTCACGTTTACGCCCTGCCTGCCGTCCCACTGGCCACGAGCTGAAATGACACTGACGCGTGGGCCGCAAGTGATGCGCTTCATTTTGATGCGCGCCAGCGCTTCTGACGCGCTGGCGGCCACCGCTCACTGGGGTGCACAGTTGCTCAAGCCCGGGCAGACCCTGCATTGGCCTGAGCTGGCTGGACAAACCTGCTTTGTGATTCCCCTGCCACCCCAAGCTGAACAACCGTTGCGTTAAGTGCGCCAGCGCACCGATCACACGGCATCCGCCATTTATAGTTACCCCATCGTCTGAGAAAGGCTCAGCGTTTCGCCCATCGGTGGTGGGGCTTTCACCATCCATATCCCTTGGAGTTTTACTATGCAAATCAAAACCGCTCTCGCCGCCGCCATGATGGCTGCCGCCCTGCTCACTACCGCCGGATGTGCTGTTGGCCGGGGTCAGGAAACTGTTGGCGCTTACGTTGACGATGCTGGCATCACCACGCTGGTTAAAGCCCGCATGGCCGAGAGCAAAGCGGTTAGCGCCTCGTCTATCAGCGTTGAGACCTTGAACGGCACGGTGATGCTGTCAGGTTTTGCCAAAAGCGCCAGTGAAAAGGCTGATGCTGAAAGCATCGCACGCGGCGTCAACAACGTGACGTCCGTCAAGAACGAGATCGCTGTCCGTCCTTGAACCTGTGTCAGGTTCAGCGCCAGCATGAATCAATTGAGTTGGTTTCTCAAAAAGTAGCCAATAATTGATTTGTTTGGTAGTGGCCCCGTGATTCGCCTATCGCGTCACGGGGCTTCTTTTTTGGTCATTCACATCATGAGGTGGTGCATTGGTCAGCGTCAACAGAATGTCAGCGTACCAGGCGCAATTGAGCCCCAAAGAGTCGTCGAGCTGCCTATCCCGCGGCCCCATGTCCAGGCGCGCCGAGTGCACGCCCAGCAGTTTCCACGGCAAGCCCGAATCTACCCCCTTTTCGTGCAACACCACAGGTGCACCACTTGAGCCCCGGTGTGTTCGTGCGTCGGTCAAAAAGTACCCCTGGCCTTGAAAGCGGATCCCAAAAGACGAGGCAATCAATGCCTGCCGAACCACCGGCAAGTGGTGGCGGGTGTCCTGAAAACCCAGTGGATAACCCACCAACAACAGGGAGTCACCCACCTCGACCTCATGGAGCGTAATCCGAAGATGTGCCGGTGTGAAGAACATATACACGGCAGACGCAGGTTGCACCGAGCGGTCCAGCTCAAGCAACGCCACGTCAATGTCACCTGCCGCATCACGCCCCTGATGCCAGACACATTCGCCTTCCAGGTAAAGGGGGATTGATCGCACCGCAAAAAGTGTCAGGTTTTCTGCGTCGGTATGAAACTCGATTTCAATCCGATTTGGGAAATGACCGCTGGGCTCGTCAAACAACACATGGCGGCTCGTCACCAGGTAAAGGCGGCCATCACGCTGAAAAAAGAACCCCGTTGCCTGGCTAAGTTGCCGGTCAACATCAAACGTTGATATCTGCGTTGTCGTCAACAGCAGGGGTTCGATCATGGACTTATCAGCCACCAATGGCCATCAATGACCATCAGTGGCCATCAATCGTCGTTGCGGCGCCCGTTGTGGTGTCCTTTGTCTTTTTTGCCCTCATGACGCCGCCCATTGTCATGCTTGGGTTTTTGCATTTTCTGAGCCTTAACGGGCTTTACGCCCGTGTCACGCTCCCAGTGGCCGACATTGCGGTAGTAATTGCCGTTGCGCTGTTCCCAGCGGTCAGGCTGCCAGAGGTAGCCTGTGCGTTGCATCATGGAGCGTCCGCGCACCCACACATAGCGATCGCTGTTCACGACCCAGTAACCTGGCGCCCACACCTGACCGGGTGACAATGCAGGCACCGATTCATGCAAAGGCGCGGGTGGTGCCAGAGAAATGTTGATGTTGATCTGCGCAAAGGCAGCGCTGCCAGCCACCAAGGCCAGCGACAGCGACAGACCTTGAACCAAATTTTTAATTTTCATACGTACCTTTTTAAATGCGTTGCCACCTTATCTTCGTGGCTTGGCCCGATTCAGTCAGTGCGTTGGCGCACTGAGTCCGCAGCCCCTTTGCATTAGTCTGTACGGGCAGACTTCTTCTTCAAAACATTTTTTAACTTTGAGCACACACCATGATTTTGCGAACGCTCAAGTGGGCAGCCAGCGCGTTGCTGGCACTGGCCATCCTGGCTGTTTTATTCATCACCATCTTTGGCTGGAACTGGTTGCGCGCACCCATTGAAAAAAAGGTGCTGGCACAAACCGGGCGGGTGCTGCTCATCAAAGGCGACCTGGGCATCACCCTGGGTTGGCCTTGGCCGCGCGTTCACGCCAACAGCGTCACGTTTGCCAACCCCGCGTGGGCGAAACAAGCGCAATTGCTGTCTGCGGACAGTATGGCGTTTTCCCTGCACTTGCCGCAGCTTCTGGCCCAAAGCCTGGTGATGTCAAACCTGCATGTGGTCAAACCCATTGTTTTTCTGGAAATCGCAGTTGATGGCCGAAAATCCTGGCTGCTTGACCCCAAGCAACAGGACGAAGACGCCCAGGTCACGATTGACCGGCTCACGCTTGACCAAGGCGTCATTGGTTTTGAGGACGTTGCCGGCAACACCAGCATCCTCGCGGAACTTGCCACCGCTGCCTCACCGCCGCAGGGCAAAGGCGACCCCGGCATGAGTTTTAGCGCAAAGGGGAAATTCAAAGGGCTGGCCCTTACGGCCAAGGGCAGCGGTGACTCGGTGCTGGCCCTGCGCGATGCGCGCGCGCCCTATGGGTTGAGCGTGGACGCCACCATCGGTCAAACCCGCATTCTGGCCACCGGTCACGTCACCAACCTGGTCAAATTCAGTGCCATTGACATGCAGTTGGCGCTCAGTGGCGAGAACCTGAACCAGCTCTACACACTGACCGGCATTGCCTTGCCCGCCACACGCGACTATGTCGCCCAGGGGCATCTGGTGCGCAAGGGCAACACGCTGCGTTATGACGGGTTCACGGGACGTGTGGGCACCAGTGACGTGGCCGGCTGGGGGCAGGTCAAAACCGGCGGCAAACGGCCCTTGTTAACGGCTGATTTAGTCTCGACCAAACTCACCCTGGAAGACCTGGGCCCGGTGATTGGTGCGCGGGCAGGCAGCGTGAACAGCGCCAAAAAAGCGGTGGCAGGCGCGGGCACCACAGAGGCCGTCACACCCAGGTCCAAGCGTGTCATTCCAGACCTACCCTTCAAATTCAAAAACTGGGACACGGTCGATGCTGAAGTGGATTTCAAAGCCAAATCCATGCGCCAGGCCCAGTACATGCCACTGGAGGCCCTCAGCACCCACTTGAGCCTGAAAGATTCGGTGCTCACGCTTGACCCGCTGCAGTTTGGCATAGCCGGTGGGCAACTCAATGCGGCCATTACCCTGGATGGTCGCCATGACCCGATTCATGCGAAGGCGCGGGTACAGATCAAGCGGCTGGCGCTGGCCAAACTGTTGCCGGCTGACCAAAAAGGCCAGGCCAGCGTGAGCCAGATTGGTGGTGAAATCAACCTCGCCGGCAACGGCAACTCTGTCGGAAGCATGCTGGCCCACGCCAACGGCACACTGGCGGTGCTGGTGTCCGGCGGTGAAATCAGCCAGATGATGATGGAGAAAGCCGGCTTGCACCTTTGGGAAATATTGAGGCTCACCGTCACCGGCGACAAGCAGATCAAGTTGCGTTGCGCGGTGGCCAAATTTGATGTCAAGGCCGGCCACATGAACGTGGACACGCTGCTGCTTGACACACAGGTCACCACGCTGCTGGGCACGGGCAGCATCGACCTGGCACAAGAAAAGCTGGATTTAACCCTGACTCAAAATACCAAAAACACCAGCCTGCTGGCTTTGCGTAGTCCCATTTACATTGGTGGTTATTTTGTCAAACCGGTGGTCCAGGTGGACAAAGGCCGTATGGCGGTGCGCGCCTTGAGTGCGCTGGCTTTGGGCGTGATCAACCCACTGCTGATGCTGATCCCGCTGGTTGATGCCGGCCCGGGTCAGGACAGCGATTGCGCGCAATGGTTACAAGGCAAAAAATGAGACCAAAACTGTCCGGCTTGATGCTGCTTGCGGCGCTGATTCTTGCAATGGGGTTGGCGGGTTGCGCCACCCTGCCCGACGCGGACGCCATGATTGCGCGGCACAGCGCGCAAGCCGCCAGGTTCGAGAATGCCCGTGGTCCGGTTTCCATCCAAAAAAGCGCTGCCATTCTGGCAGAGCTCAAGCGCAAGTCGGGCCACATTGACATTCTGGACAAGCAGCTGGCGCTGGAGCAGGCCATCAGCGACAGCCCGCTCACACTGGGCAATAAAACCACTTTACTCGAAGACGGCAGCGCCACTTACGCCGCCATGTTTGCCGCCATTGCCCAGGCCCAAGACCACATCAACCTGGAGTCGTACATCATTGAAGACGATGCCGTCGGGCTCCAATTTGCCGAGGCGCTCTTGGCGGCCCAGGCACGCGGTGTGCAAGTCAACCTGATTTACGACAGCGTGGGTGGCATGAACACACCCAGGGCTTTTTTTGAGCGCCTGACCCAAGCCGGTATTGCGGTGCTTGAATTCAACCCCATCAACCCGCTGCTCGCCAAAAAGGCCTGGCTGCTCAATCACCGGGACCACCGCAAACTGCTGATTGTGGACGGCCGCACCGTCTTCCTTGGCGGCATCAACATCAGCAGCGTCTACGCCTCTGGCTCCCTGGTCAGACGACCCGGTAAAACAGACGCCAATACGGTGGCCTGGCGCGACACCGACTTGCAAATTGAAGGCCCGGTGGTGGTCGAGTTTCAGAAAATGTTCCTGCAAACATGGCGTAAACAGCACGGCCCGGCACTGGCTGAAAAAACCTATTTCCCGGCACTGGCACACCAGGGAAGCGACATCGTGCGCGCCATCGGCAGCACCCCTGACGACCCCTACAGCCTGATTTACCTGACCCTGATCTCAGCCATTGGCAATGCCGAAAAGCAGGTCCACCTGACCAACGCTTATTTCGTCCCCGACCCTCAATTGCTCACGGCCCTCACCAATGCTGCGGCGCGTGGTGTGCAAGTCCAGCTGATTTTGCCCAGCCATTCCGACTCCGAACTGGTTTTTCACGCTGGGCGTGCCCACTACACCCGCTTGTTGCAGGGCGGCGTGCAGATTTTTGAGCGTCAAGGCGCCCTGCTCCATTCAAAAACCGCCATGGTGGACGGCGTTTGGTCCACTGTGGGCTCCACCAACCTCGATTGGCGCAGTTTTCTGGACAACGACGAGGTCAACGCGGTGATTTTGGGCCACGAATTCGCCGCACAAATGCAAGCCATGTTTCAAAAAGACCTGGCCGCTTCCATCCGCATCACACCCCAAGCCTGGGCTGACCGCCCCCCGGCCCTCAAACTCAAGGAGTGGCTGGCGACGTTTTGGGCACGGCTGCTGTAGCGGCTGAAAAACTGGCCAGATGCGCCAGCACGCGTTGCACGGCCCGGTTGGCGGCCAAGACCCCGCCATAGGCATCCTCAGACGTGGCAGGCTCTATCGCTTCAAACTCTTGCCATGCCAACACCCGGCGGGTGCGCTCTTGTACCAGCGTGGCACGTACCGTCAGGCGCACCTGGCTTGGGTTCGCTAAAAACTCGTGTTGCAGGCGAATCAGGTCAACGTCAAGCCGCACCTCGCCTGCGGCAGCCCCCGGCATCAATACCACCGCCCGAAAGGCCCCAGTTTTTTCGATGGCGGCCACCAACAGCGGCCCCAACATGCGCGCGGGTGGGTCCACCCATTGGCTTTGCGCAAAATAGTCCAGCTTGTGCGGTTCACGCAGGTAGATGATGCGTGAACTGTCAAAACCGGCTGCGGCGTGCGGGGGATTGACCAGCAAGGTCAGCGCCGCAAGCGCGGCGCCGGGCGGGGTTGGCGTTGCCGCTTGGGTGGCCAACGGTGTGCGGTCAAGCGCATAAAAGACCGTTGCCGGGCTCGCGGTGGGACGCAATGCGCTGCAGGCGCTCAATCCCGCCAGCGCCAGGCCCACGGCCAGGCCCCGAATAAGTGAGCCAGCTGACCCCTGCTTGTGATGGCAAGGCGTGCAACCAGATGCGGATCCGTTCATGGTGAAACTCCTTTTTCTCCCGGGCCCGCAGGCACCGGCTGACGGCCAAAAATCAAACCTCGGGGGTCACGCTCGGTCTGGTCGCTCAGGCGCCGCAGTGACGTGGTGAGCGCGCTCAGCTCACCCATCAGTCGCTCCATCTCAGGCAGGGTGTCCACGCTGAAGCGTTTCACGTCAGCCCCCATGGCATCCACGGCACGCCCGGCACTGACACTGGTGCGCGCCACCTCCACACCCATTTTCTCAATCGCATCAGCACTGCGGCCAATACGCACCAGCACCGGCGCCAGCTGCGCCGTGACTTTGGCCGTGTTCTCAAAGGTTTTGGCGGCCTGGGTCAGCCCCTGGTCAATCTGGTCTTTGCGCGCTGCCACGGTATGCGCCACCACGGCCAGGTCTGCCAGCGCGTTTTTGAAAGCCGCCTGGTTTTCGGCACTCAGCAGGGCATTGATGCCATCTGATGTGCTGTCAAGCTTGCCCAGCACGCTGGTGAGCACATTCTCCAAACGGGCCGACAGCGAAGGCTTGGTGCGAATTTGCGGGTAGCGGTTACCCACACTGGCCTGCAATGGGGGTGAGCCCGCAGTGCCGCCGCTGAGTTCCACATAGGCAATGCCGGTCAAGCCCTGTGTTTTCAGCACCGCCACCGTGTCCTCGCGGATGGGCGTGCCCTGTTCAATGGCAAACAACAGGTTCACCCGCTGCGGGTTGGCGCTGTCAAGCGCAATGTCTTGTACCTTGCCCACATCCACCCCGTTGTATTTCACCGGCGCATTCAGGTTCAGTCCGGCCACGGATTCATCCAGCGCTGCTTGGTACAGCTCGTAGTGTTTTTGCCAATTACCGCCCGATGCCAGCCACAGCACCCCGGCAATCAGCGCGGCACCCAGCACCAACACAAAGGCGCCCACGGCTGCATAGTTCACTTTGGTTTCGATGATGGCTCCTTAGGTTGGGTGTTGAGGTGCGCTGCGGTCTGAGCGGCACGGCCGCGCACACCTTCAAAAAACGGTTTCACCAGCGGGTTGTCCAATTGGGCAAGTTCCGCCATGCTGCCCACGGCCTGCACTGTGCCGTCGCCCAGCACGGCAACCCGGTCGGTGACCTGCCACAGCAAATCCAGGTCATGCGAAATCATCACAATGGTCAAACCCAACTGCGCGCGCAAGTGCAGCACCAGGTCATCCACGCCAGCGGCGCTTTGCGGGTCCAGTCCGGCGGTGGGCTCGTCCAGAAAAAGCAGCTCCGGGTCAAGCGCCAGCGCTCTGGCCAGGGACGCGCGTTTCCTCATGCCACCACTGAGTTGCGCCGGGTATTGGGTACCCGCCTCGGGCTTCAAGCCTGCCAGGGCCAGCTTGGCGGCGGCGATGCCATCAATCTCGGTGTCGCTCAATTTGGTGTGTTCGCGCAGCGGCAAGCCAATGTTTTCCAACACGGTGAGTGAGCCAAACAGCCCCCCATTTTGAAAAAGTACGCCCCAGCGTAGTCGCAAACCCAGCGCCGCTTCGCGCGACAGGTGGCTCAGGTCGACCCCCAACACCTTGACGCTGCCTGAGCTGGGCTGGTGCAGCAAGATCATCTCGCGCAGCAAGGTCGATTTACCCGAACCACTGCCGCCAATGATGGCAAAAACTTCCGCATGCTGCACCTGCAGGTTGATGTCGCGGTGCACCTCATGCGCACCAAAACGTGTAGACAGATGGCGGATATCAATCACTGGGTCGGTGGTGACTGTGCTGGTAGATGCGCGAGCGGATAAGTTGGCAGATAAGTTGGCGGACAAATTAGGTGAAAGGCTTGCCATGTCAGAGGTCCAGCACACTGAACGCAATCGAGAACAAGGCATCGGCCACGATCACCAGAAAAATAGACTGCACCACGCTGCGTGTGGTTTGACGCCCTACGCTGTCGGCGCCACCATGCGTGCGAAAACCCTGAAAGCAGCCCACCATGGCAATGATGATGGCAAACACTGGCGCTTTGCCAATGCCAACCAGGAATGAAGTGACGCTGACCGCCAGGGCCATGCGGTCAAAAAACTCGGCAAACCCCACCCCTAACTGCGTCTTGGCCATGACCATGCCACCCAGCACCCCCATCGCATCGGCAAACACCGTCAGCAAGGGCAGCGCAACCACCAGGGCCAGAATTTTGGGCAGCACCAGCAGCTCATGGGGTTCAATGCCAATGGTGCGCATGGCGTCAATTTCTTCTGTGACCGACATGGTGCCGATCTGCGCGGCATAGGCCGACCCAGACCGCCCCGCCACGATGATGGCCGTGATCAGGGGCGCAAATTCCCGCAACATCGACAAACCCACCAGATCCGCCACAAAAATGTTGGCACCGTATTGCCTGAGCTGGTCCGCCCCCTGGTAGGCCACCACCACGCCCAGCAGAAATGACAGCAAACCCACAATCGGCAAGGCATCAAGCCCTGCCGTGCGTATGTTGAACAGCACCACCCGCGCGCGAATGCGCGCCGGGTGTGCCAGCCAGCCAGCAAACACCAGTGCGGTTTCACCTGTAAACGCCAACATGGCCCAAGCCTGCTCAAACACACTGGCAGTGCTGCGGCCTATGCGTTCCAACGCCGTCGGTTGGGGAGGCGTTGAGGGTGCAGGGGGGTTGAGCTTCATGAAGCGCGCAAGCGTAGGGCTGGCCCTGCCGCCAGTCTGTGCGCAACCGCACACAGGCTGACGGGTCAAATCTGTTGACTACAGTGTTAACCAGCGCACAGAGCTACAAGCAGCAGACGCTCATAGTCAGGCGTTACCAAATTACTTTAAGACCCGGAGAACCCAAGCGATGAAGAACCCTTTTGGACCCAGTAAGCTGAGCCTCGTGCTGGTAGGCGCGCTGAGCTTTTATATGGCTGGGTGCAGCAAAACCGAGACCCCCCTCACCCCACCTGGCACGGCAACCAGCGTCGGCACTGAAATTGACGACGGCCTGCTGACCACCCATGTCAAGGCCGCATTGGCTGACAACATGGAGATCAAAAGCTTTGACATCAAGGTTGAAACCCGCAAAGGTGAAGTGATGTTGAGCGGTTTTGTTGACAACCAGGCGCAAATTGACAATGCGGTCAGTGTCGCGCGCGCCGTGCCTGGCGTGTTGGCGATTGACAACAAGGTCAGCCTCAAGGGTGCGCCCACCAGCATTGGCACCAAGGTGGACGACGGCGTCATCACCACCAAGGTTAAAACCGTGCTGATGACAAACGAAGGCGTCAAAAGTGCTGACATTGCCGTTGTGACGCGCAACGGTGAAGTCCAATTGAGCGGCTTTGTCAACAATCAGGGGCAAATTGACCGCGCCCTTGAAATCACCCGTGGCATTGAAGGTGTCACTAAAGTCAGCAATGACATGAGCATTAAAAAGTAAAGGAAACCATTCATCATGAAGAACACACACAAGCCCAAGACCGTCGCCACTCTGGTCGCCATGCTGGCACTCGGTGGCTGCGCCAACATGAACACCGGTACCCCGTTGGGCAGCACCAGTTACCCGCAAAACACCAGCGCTGTCCCTCAAAACACCAATGTCTACACGCAGTACGGCGTAGTGCAATCGATTGAGATGGTGCAGCAAAGCGTCGCCTCCAACAGCGGTGTTGGTGCAGGCACCATTGCCGGTGCCGTGGTGGGCGGTATTCTGGGCCACCAGGTAGGCGGTGGCTCTGGCAATACTGCGGCCACCGTGCTGGGTGCGGCCGGCGGCGCCTATCTTGGCAACCAGATGGAAAAAAACCAGGGTGCACAACAGGTCAATGCGTACAAGTTGAACATTCGGCTCAACAACGGCAGCTACCAATCCATCACACAAACCAGCGCGAATGACATCCGGGTGGGTGACCGGGTGCAGATTGACAACGGTGTCGCGCGGCGCTACTGAAGTGCTTTTGTAGGAGCATTCGCCCAGGGGCCTGGGCTCCTACAGCCATCCGAGCAACAGTGTCGGGTTAGCGCTCGTTGCTTAGCAGGCGGTCGAGTTCTTTTCTGACGACGCCGTAACACTCGCACGATCTGACGCCAAGCCCGACGCGGTCCAGCACCCCGATGTGGCCGCGCCGGTAGCGGATGTAACCCAGGCTTTGCAGGCGTCCGGCAGCGTCGGTCACGCTTTCACGGCGCACGCCCAGCATGCTGGCGACCAGTTCCTGGGTCATGACCAGTTCACGCTCAGGCAGCCGGTCCAGTGTCAGCAGCAGCCAGCGACACAGTTGTTGCTCCACTGTGTGGTGACGGTTGCAAATGGCCATTTGGGCCATTTGTGTCATCAAGGCCTGGGTGTAGCGCAGCAGCAGGCGTTGCAGCGCGCCACCTTGGTCAAACGCTTCTTTCAAAAGATGGCGATCCAGCCGGTAAGCCTGACCCGCCGTCTGCACCACGGCTGAGCTTGGCGTGGTGTCACCCCCCATGAACAGCGCAACGCCCACCACCCCTTCATTGCCTACACCGGCAGTTTCACCTGACGCGCCGGACTCTGTCACATAGTGCAGCGACACGATCGATGTGGTCGGAAAGTAGGCATGGCGCATTTGTGTGCCGGGCTCATGCAGCATCTGGCCCAGTGCCAGCGGCACCAGCTCCAGAGATGAGGCCAGCCGCTCAAAATCCTGCTCAGGCAAGGCCGCCAGCAGGTGGTTTTGCTTTGGATTTGGGTGGAGGGGTTGCGGTGAGGCCATGGGTATGTGGACTAATCAGATATTATTTTGCGGTTTTTGCCGATAGGCAAACATGCGATTTATCAACTTTAGGAGTGCGCTTCAAACGCTTGGCTGCCTGCCACTCGCTTAACTATTGTTTTGAAGGAAGTTCCACCCCTATGCCCCGGTAGCCGACAAAACGGCTGCTGCTGTTGAACATGGGTTCGCCGCTGACTTGAAAACTTTGTTGGCTGCCGTCCGGCCCCACGCGGTGAAACACGTAATCAAGAAACGGCTCGCGGTTTGCAATGGTGGCGCGCAATTTGACGCGCTCGGCCTCGTTCCAGCCGCTCGCTGGCGTGCCATCGCCCTCACCGTGCAGCGACTCTACCTGCAAGCCCAGCATTTCCAGCACCGGGCCAGAAACCTTGGTGAAATTGCCCGCTTCGTCTTGCTCCCAGTACCAGTCTGAGGCCAGCTCGGTCAGGCTGCGGTAACGCGCCTCGCTTTCGCGCAACTCTGCCGTGCGCTCGGCCACGGTGGCTTCAAGCTGCCTGTTGTAGTCAGCCAGCTTTTTGTACAGCAGGCGCACTTCCAGCATGTTGTAAATGCGGGTTTTGACCTCGACCAGGTCAAACGGCTTGCTGATGAAGTCTTTGGCACCCGCCGCTAGCGCGCGCAGCTTGTGGCCTGGCTGGGCAGTGAGCACAATCACCGGCAAGTAGTCATCGTCGATGTTGGTTTTGAGTCCTTCCATCACCGCAAAGCCGTCCATGACAGGCATTTGCAGGTCGAGCAAAATGACATCAAAAGCCTCTTTGCGATGCAAGGCGCAGACCTCTTCGGGGTTCATGGTCGCGCTGACCCGGGTGTAGCCTGCGTCAGCCAGCAGCTGCTCAAGCAATTGCACATTGGCCGACTGATCGTCAACAATCAGGATGCGCGCCTTGAGAATATCGATCGTCATGGGCATGATGATGTCCTTGATGTTGCACTTTTCCACTTTTCATTTTTCCGCTTTTAATACTATTAAAAGTATAGCTGTTTGCGCTTATTTATAGAGGGTTAGAGGCTGTTTTTATATAAATTTTTTACCAACCCATGCATGGGTATTGGCACAGCTTTTGCTCTATCGGGCATGTTGCGTAACCAGGCCCCTATGGTCTGTGCCCTGGCGCACGAAGGGCGCGTAAAGGGCGCAATTTGTCAGGCAGGCTCATGAAACCGCACCCCGCTGCGCCCTGCGGATTGCGCAGCGGGCTGACGTAGCCGACCGGAGCCAGGTCAAACAGGTCGAAATAGTGCGTCTGCAGCGCCGTCAGCTCGGCCTGGGCACGGCGCAGTTCCTCTTTTTGCATTTCCAGTTCATTCTGATGCACCAGAAGGTCATGAATCAGGCAAGGAGCTTCTTGCACCGGCAGGGCATCGGCGCACTCGATGTTGGCGCGCGGGTCAGTCAGAAGGCTCGCCTCGGCCCGCTGGCGCAGGGCCTGGGGGCTGGGCGGCCCTGATGCGTCTTCGTTTGGATTGAAATGTGGATTGACCATCTGTATCTGTATCTGTATCTGTATCTGTATCTGTATCTGTATCTGTATCTGTATCTGTACCTGTACCTGTACCTGTACCTGTTTGGCGTCTGGCGTCTGGCGGGAAACTTTGACGGGCATGACCACCTGCGATCACCAACGCGCGTCCCGCCTATAACAAAGCCGACATGTTCCCTGACTTTGGCTTAGCGGTCGGTGCGCCAGACCACATAGCGCCCTTGACCCGCTTGCGCCATGTCAACACCGCGAAAACGGGCACTTGGTATTTACCTTGCTGGGGGTCAAAAGCCAGGCCTTGACAGAGAACGAAGCACGCTCGCTGCCCAAAGAGCGCCGCGCCCAGATTGAACAAGCCAAACAGGAACTGCGCACCGAGATTGCCCTGGCGCTCAACGCCACGCTGGTACTGGCGGACTCACCCAAAGTGGGGCACAAGCGCGGGCGTTGATTGCTGGGCACACGTCTGGAACACCTTGAACTGTTTATTTTGCTATTTAAAAAATAGCTGCTTGCGCAGTACCCACAAGGGCTAGAGGCACTTTTTGTCTATAAAACACGACAAGAGGTCAGAATGCCGCCCGCAACACCAGCACCGCGTTGGTGCCGCCAAACGCAAACGAGTTTGACAACATGGTTCTAACGGCCACTTGCGTGCGGACCACATGGGGCACATAGTCCAGGTCGCAGGCTGGGTCGGGCGTGAACAGGTGCAGGGTGGGCAACGCCACCGCATGCTGCATGGCCAGCAGTGACAACACGGCCTCAAGCGCACCCGACGCCCCCAGCAGGTGGCCGTGCATCGCCTTGGTGGCGCTGATCGGAATGGTTGGCGCGCGTGCCCCAAACACCGCCTTGATCGCCGCAGTTTCTGCCGCGTCATTGGCCAGTGTGCCGGTGCCGTGTGCATTGATGGCATCAATCGCCAAAGGCTCAAGGGACGCCGATTGCAGCGCCGCCCGCATCGCCGCCGCCTGGCCTTCCACGCTGGGACGGGTGATGTGGCCGATGTCGGTGGTCAGACCACACCCCAGCACCTCGCCGTGGAGGGTGGCGCCACGCGCCACCGCGCTGTCCCAGGGTTCAAGCACCAGCATCGCCGCCCCTTCACCCAGCACCATGCCGCTGCGATCTTTTGAGAAGGGTTTGCATGATGCGGACGGGTCGTTGGCGTCGATCGTGGCCAGTGTGTGCAGTGCCTCCCAGGCCTTCAATGAGCCAAACGCCAGCGGCGCCTCGCATCCCCCGGCCATGGCCAAATCAAGGCTGCCATTGGCAATGCGTTGCCAGGCCTCGCCAATGGCCACCGCAGACGATGAGCAGGCGGTTGAATAGGTCAGGCTGGGCCCGCGCAGTTTGAAGTCAATGGCGATCCATGCGGCGCTGGCGTTG
>JBBQSS010000012.1:0-29328 GCA_038213665.1 Burkholderiales bacterium
CAAAAAACAAGCTAAAAACGAGGAAATCAAGAAAAACCCGAAGAAAATCCGAAATTTTCAGCATATTTGCGAAAAGATGCTTTTTGTAACCCATTGATTTCATTGATCTATTTTTTCTCAATGGGGGTCTAAACGGTTACAACTGTGGTGTATCCGATCATGTCTTTCCTCAAAAGGTTGTTGTCAGCACAGTGCTATCTGAAACCTCCGTTGCTTCGTTAGGGCATGGGCCCGCAAAACTAGGAAAGTAACAAAATGACTCAAGCTTCTTTCGCAAGTGTCGAATATCAGGAATATTTTTCCGCGTTCAAAGGAGTTCATGAACATCTCAAGCACTCCAGCAGTCCAAGCTGCAACCTCTGATGCACAAAGCGACTCCGCTGACAGCGTGAATATTCTGGTGCTTAAAAAGGCGTTGGACCAGCAAGCAACCTCAGCGTTGGCTTTGCTGCAAGCCTTACCAACCCCGGCTTTGGCTACTCAAGGGTCAGTTGGGACACGAGTCAATACCTACGCTTGAGCTGTCAGGAAATCGCGTCGTTTCAATCAGCTGCCGCCAGGGATCACTGCACTGGCAACTGCTCCGACCGCCTTTGCTGTGACTTTTACTCCGGTGGCTACCACTGTCACTGCGGCATCGGCCACGGCCACCACCGCGCAAGCTTGCAGGGTCAGCACAATGCAGATACCGATAATCAGTTTATAAAAAGCATTCATGGTGTGGAAGTTCCTCTGAAGTTGAATGGACAAGGAGAGGTTTATATTCATGCGTCCGACCCAATGCAGAACCCGTACAGACAAGAAAAAAGCACCTAGCGTTTCCACTAAGTGCTTGTTTCTGTTCGTAATTTTTGGCTCCTCGACCTGGGCTCGAACCAGGGACCTACGGATTAACAGTCCGGCGCTCTACCAACTGAGCTATCGAGGAAAAGTTTGAACATAAAAAGCTTATCACGTGAGATATGCTTTTTATAGTGGTTTGGAAGCGGTATGGAGCCACCACCACAAAAAAACTCAAGTTTGAATCATACCACCGAAACAAACCTGTTTTCCCCGAAAAAACTAGTCTTTGGGGTGCCGACGCGCCTTATGCGCCTCATAGGTCTCGACCGGCGCACCCTGCTTAGCCCAGGCGGTGAAGCCGCCGTCAATGTGCGCCACGTTCGTCATGCCCATGTCTTGCAAGGTTTTTGCGGCCAAGGCGCTGCGCCAACCAGCACCGCAAAACAGCACGTACTCTTTGGATTCGTCACCAAACACTGGCTTGTAATAGGGTGATGCGGGGTCCACCCAAAACTCCAGCAGGCCGCGCGGGGCATTGAAGCAGCCCGGCACGGTGCCTTCGCGCTCCAGCTCGCGCACGTCGCGAATGTCCACAATTTGCAGCGTCGGGGCTGGCATACGGGCCCGGACGTCGGCCACCGAATAAGTTTTTACCTGGGCCATGGCCTCGGCCACCAGCGCCTTGATCCCTTTGGTGATTGGCATGAGATGTCTCCTTGGAAAACTTGGTTGTTTTTTGAACTTGCCGCCAGCATTTGCGGCATCTTTTGCACCATCATTTACGCCAGAACTGCGGCACAAACAGCACCATCACCGCCAGCAACTCAAGGCGGCCCAGCAGCATGGCCACGGTGCAAACCCAGGTCTGAAAGTCGGTCAGCACGCCAAAATTAGAGGCTGGCCCGACCAGCCCCAAGCCGGGGCCGATGTTGTTCACGGTAGCCACCACCGCTGAAAATGCAGTGATGATGTCCAGCCCTGACAACAGCATCAACATGGTCAGCCCGATGATGCTGGCGCCATAAATCAGCATGAACGCCATCACCGCCGCAATCACCGTGGCAGGTATGGTGGCGCTCCCCATGGTGACCGGGTTCACCACACGCGGGTGAATGGCGCGCACCAGTTCGCGGCGCGACTGCTTGATGAGCAACACCATGCGAACCATCTTGATGCCGCCCCCGGTGGAGCCCGCACATGACACAAAGGTGCCCAAAAACATCAGCCACACCGGCGCAAACACCGGCCACATGACGTAGTCAACCGAGGCATAGCCAGTGGTTGTGGCCAGCGACACCACATGAAATGCGGCCACGTGCAGGGCGTCCAGCGGCTGTTCAACGGTGCCATGCGCCAGCAGCACAATCGCCAGGCCCACGGCGGAGACAAACAGCGCAGCCCCGTAGGCGCGCACTTCAGCGTCACGCCACAACGACCTGACAGAGCGTGCCCGCCACACAATGAAATAGCGTGCAAAGCTGATACCCGAGAGCGCCATGAACAGCATGGCCCACAGCTCCAGCTCACGCGAGTCCCAATAACCGAAGCTGGCATCGTGCGACGAGAAGCCACCCAGACCCATGGTGCTGCACATGTGCATGAAAGCATCGGCCCAGCTCATGCCCGCATAGCGGTAGGCCAGCATGCAAGCCAACGAAAACACAAAATACACGCTCCACAGGCCCCGTGCGGTTTCGGCAATGCGTGGCGTCAGGCGCGCGTCTTTCATTGGTCCGGGCGTCTCGGCCTTGTACAACTGCACGCCCCCCAGGCCCAGCAGCGGCAGCACCGCCACCACCAGCAGCATCACGCCCAGGCCACCGATCAGCTGCAGAAAACAACGCCACACATTCACCGACACCGGCAGCGCGTCCAGCCCCGACAAGGCGGTCGCCCCGGTGGCAGTCAGCCCGCTCATGGCTTCAAAATAAGCGTCGGTAAAACTCAGGTCATCAATGGTCAGCATCAGCGGTACGGCGGAAAAGGCCGGCAACACCGTCCACACCAGATTGACCAGCAAGAAGCCGTCGCGCGGCAGCAGTTCGCGGTGAGAGCGCGAGGTCAACAGGCCCAGCAACAAAGCCACAACCAGCGTCAGCGCCAGGCTTTGCAGCCAGACGTCGTGCATGGCGCCATCGTCAAGCAGCCAGTCCCAGGCCATGGGCACCAAAAACATCAGCGAAAAACCCACCATGATGCGGGCCAGAATATTGAGAACCGGTGCCAGACTTGCCATGGCGTGTCAGAAAAAATGGGCGCTGACCTGAAACAGCTTTTCCACTGCTTTGAGCAAACGCTTGGTCGGAATGTAGATGATGATGTGGTCCCCCGCCAGGATCACCAGGTTGTGGTGCGGCATCAGCACCTCGCAGGCACGGCCCTCGCCGCGCACCACTACGCCAAAGCGCGCGCCCTCTGGCAACTTGATCTGATCGACACGGAGCCCCACCAGCTGCGACGACTTGGCATCGCCGCGGGCCACACCTTCGATCGCCTCGGCCTCGCCCCGGCGCAGGCTGTGCACCGCCGCCAGCGCACCCCGTCGTACATGGACGAGCAGCTCGCCAATGACGGTTTGTGCCGGGGAGATGGTGATGTCAATGGCGCTGCCCTGCATCATCTCGGCGTAAATGCGCCGGTTGATCAAGGCAATCACGCGCTTGGCGCCCAGGCGTTTGGCCAGCATGGCCGACAGAATGTTGTCCTCATCGTCGTTGGTCAGCGAGATGAACAAATCCATCTTGTTCACACCCTCATCCATCAGCAGGTTTTCATCGGCCGCATCGCCTTCGAGCACCAGCATCTCGGCGGGCAGCTCTCCAGCCAGGTATTTGCAGCGTTTGCGGTCGCGCTCAATGAGCTTCACCTGGCACTGCCCCACCAAGCTGCGGGCCAGGCGCAAGCCCACCCTGCCGCCGCCAGCAATCATGACCCGTTTGACGGGTTGGTCGTTGTTGTGAATGGCGCGCAACACGTCGCGGATTTTGCGCTTGTCAGCCAGCACAAACACCTCGTCGCCGGGCAACACGCGGGTGTCGGGCGCCAGGGGAACTTCAGCCTCTTGCCGGTAGACCGCCACCACGCGCATTTCAGCCCAAGGAAAGAGGTCGCGAAATTCGCGAATGGTGTGGTTCACCAAAGCACTGCCTTGCGTCGCACGCATGGCAATCAGGTGCGCCCGCTGGCGCGAAAACTCCAGCACTTGCAGCGCTTGCGGGTAGTCAATGAGCTGGTGGATGTAGTGCATCACCGACTCTTCCGGGCAAATCACATGCGTCACGCCAAAACCATTTGGGCCCAGCAGCGCGCCGCCTTCTTCAAACTCGGGCGAGCGCAGGCGCGCCACAGTGACCCGAATGCCAAACACGTCATGCGCCACTTTGCAGGCGGCTAGATTGGTCTCGTCAAGCGCCGCACAAGCCACGAACATGTCTGCGTCTTCAGCGCCGGCCTGGCGCAGCACCGAAGGTTGAATGCCATTGCCGGGCACGCCACGCAGGTCAAGCCGGTCTTCCAGGTCGCGCAGCAACTCGGGGTCAGGGTCAACCAGGGTGATGTCGTTTTGCTCGGAGACCAGACTCTCGGCGACGCTCTCGCCCACCCGACCTGCTCCCAAAATGATGATTCGCATAAACAAGGCCTTATAGTGGACGGATCATAGCGGCGGTATTCTTTGCCCGTCACAGCAAATCAAAGGCCTACCCGAATGATTACCGCCACCCTCACACTGACCAGCGCGCTCGACGATGGCGCCACGGGCTACCGGAAATATTTTCTTGTGGCAGATTTTGGCGCGGTGCGCGGCGAAGGCAAAGCCAGCATTGTGCAGATGTCAGCCGGTGCACCCATGCCTACGCCAGACCAGATCAGCGTAAAGGGTGGCGAGACTGAAGCCATGTTGGCCGCCACCGACTTGGTCCGTGGCCTGGCAGACAACCACGGGTTTTCTGCCGAGGTCAACCTGGCGCCAAGCAGCTAGCAGCTCAAGCGCGTGAGTCAAACTGCAAAATGGCCCGTGCGATTGCATCCAACGGCAAGATGTCGTCGACTGCCTGCAGTTTGATGGCCTCTTTGGGCATGCCGAACACCACACAGGTTTCTTCGTTTTGGGCAATGCAGCGCGCACCCGCGTCGTGCATGGTTTTCATGCCACGCGCGCCGTCGTCGCCCATGCCGGTCATGAGAATGACCAGGGCGTTGCGCCCAGGACAATCAGCGCCACGCCGCGCTCAAGGCGGTCGCCGTCTTTGGCTTCTCGCACGCTCATGGCGCAAATACCGTCCAGCCGCTGGGCATACATGGTGGTAAATTTCTCGGGCATGTGCTGGGTAATGGCAATGCCGGGGGCATCGGCGGGCAGGTTGGTCAGCACCAGCTCCAGCGCCTGGGTGCCACCGGTAGAACTGCCAATGACCACCGGCTTGTTCATGGCAAAGGCGTGTACGCCAACCAGTGCCGGGGCCATGTTTTTTTATGCCTTTTTTAGCTGTAGCCCCCGTATTTACTGCGCAATAAGCTATTAAATACATAGCATAACGGGCGCGTGGCTGGGCGCGTGCAGCCGTTTTCAGCGTCTGGATCAGCAAGTCCTAGGTTCATGAGAAGTCTGTCCGAAAAAACGCCAGAACGGGCGGTGATTACTTGAGCGCCGCTTCAATCTTTTCTTTGAGCGTGTCAAGACGCGGCGGCTTGACGATGTAGCCAAAGGTGCCCAGCGGCATCGCGTCTTTCAACGTGGCGGCACTGGCATCGGCACTCATGAAAATGACTTTCATGTGCTTGACCATGTGATTCGAATGTGAGCGCAGCTGCCGCACAAACGCCAGTCCGTCCATGGGCTGCATGTGAATATCGGTCAACACCAGATCAGGCTTGAAGGTCACAATGGCTTGCAGCGCAGTGCCACCATCGACGGCTGTCTCGATCTGCTGCAAGCCCAGACGGCGCAAGCTGTTGACCACAAAGGTGCGCATGACTTCGTCGTCATCGACCACCAAAATTCGAGCGAAATTGAAATTCATGACGGACAGATTGGTTGATTCGAAATGAGGGCAGGCCCTGAGCGCCTGATGATCCCCGAGCACCGTTTCTACGGGCAGCTCAGCCGTATTTTCCGGGGTCAAAAAAACCCACTTGAAATCTAACTTTCCGCCAGAAAAAGCCGAATTTCAGCAAGCAAGGCGTCCATGTGGGGCGCCAGCTCAGCGTAAAGCGGGGCCACCGCAGAGACCGGTTCTGTCTTGCTGGTCTTTTCAAGCGCGGTGACCTGCGCCGCCAGCGCATCAGACGCAAAGATGGGCACATAGCCCTTGATGGCGTGCAGCAGGCGGTTGAACCCGGCCACGTCGCCCTGCGCCAGCGCTTGCGCCATCTCGGGCAAGTTGCCAGCCATGCTGTCCTGCACCGTTTTCAGAATCTTGCGCAGCGCGGCGTCAGAACCCATCATCGACACGCCACGTGCCACATCAAGATTGGAAAAAGGGTAAGCGCTCATGAGTGTTGCCCAATGTGAAAGAGTCATTTTACAGGCGGCTTTCTCGCCCCAAGGCGCGCGGCGGATTCAGATCAACCAAGCCTACCAGCCCAGGCCCAGATGCAGCGGCAAGTACACCGCCATGCCCGACACAATGGTGCCCAGTACCGCCTGGCCTTGGCCTTTGCGCCAGAAAAAATAGGCGGCGCCAGTCAAGGCGGCGTAAGGGCGCGCGTCCTGCCAGGTGGTGATGAGTTCGCCCTGCATCATGAACACCTCGGGCGCCACCACGGCGGCCAGCGCGGCAATCGGTGCATATTGCAGACCGCGTTGCGCCCAATGCGGCAGGTGCCAGGGCTGGCTGCTCATGAAAAAGAAGCAGCGCGTGACGATCGTGACCACGGCGAGCCCCAGGATCACCGCCAGCGTCCAAAGGTCGGTGGCTTCCAGGCTGGGCCCGCTCATGAGGGCACCCTCGGCGCTTTGGGCCAGGTTTCTTCAATGATCAAACACAGCGCCACAGCGCTGGCAATTGCCACCACAATGTTGAGCTTGAGCGGCAAGGCATACGCCACCACCGCCGCCATGCCCGCCACCCCGGCCGACACCCGGCGCAAATGGCTCGACGCCAGTGAGCAACCCACGCCCAGCAACGCCAGAATGCCGGCAAAACCCAGACCCCAGTGGGTCGGAATCACATTGGCCAGCGCAATGCCAAGCAGGCTGGCGCTTTGCCAACTGAGCCAGTTGAACAGGCTGCCGCCGCTCAGGTAGGCCAGCTGCTCGCGCCGCTCGACCTCGGTGGCAGGCGGGTGGTGGTAGTGCCGGGTGAACAGCACATAACTCAAATCGGCCGTGAGGTAGCCGTGAAACAGGCGCCAGCGCAACGGCAGGTGCATCAGGTAGGGCCGCATGTGGGCGCTGAACACGACAAAGCGCAGGTTGACGCAAAAGCTGGTCGACAAAATCACCCACACCGGCGCACCGGCGGCAATCAAAGGCATGGCGGCGAGTTGCGAGCTGCCGGCAAACACCAGCAAACTCATGGCCACCGCTTCAAACGTGCTCATGCCCGACTTGACCATGGCCACGCCGGTCATCAAGCCCCAGGCGGCCAAACCCGGCGACACCGCAGCCATTTCACGAATACCCCGCCCTAATGCCGGGTGCTGCCACCAGCCACGCGCCTGTGCGTGCAGCTGGCGCATCAGCCCAACACCTGCCCGACCTGCAATGGGGTGCCGCGCAGAAAATCAGCCGCCGCCAAACGCTTGCCGCCGGGGCGCTGCAGCTCGGTGATGATCACTACTGAATTAATAGCTGCTACCGCAATACCCACGGTGTCTAGAGCCATTATTTTCCCAAAAACATAGGCAGCAGCGGGTGGTCCAATGCCCGGCTCTGCCGCCCAGATTTTGAGCACCTCACCGTTGAGCGTGGTACTGGCACCGGGAAAAGGATTGAACGCGCGCACTTTTGCAGTGATGGTGTGCGCGGGCTGCGACCAGTCAATGGCTGCCTCGGCCTTGTCAATTTTGTGGGCGTAGCTGATGCCCTCGGGCGGTTGCGGCACAGCTTGCAGCTTGCCAAGGGCGGCCAACTCAAGCGCCTGCACCATCAGTTGGCCACCCACCTCGGCCAGGCGGTCGTGCACCATGCCAGTGGTGTCGGAGGGCAGAATCGGCAGCGCCTGCGTCAGCAGCATGTCGCCGGTGTCAAGCCCGGCATCCATTTGCATGATGGTGACGCCGGTTTGGGCATCACCGGCTTCAATGGCGCGGTGAATCGGGGCGGCACCGCGCCAACGCGGCAGCAAGGAGGCGTGGATGTTGAAGCAGCCCAAACGCGGCGCATCCAGCACCCACTGCGGCAAGATCAGGCCGTAAGCCGCCACCACCATGGCGTCGGCCTGCGCGGCCTCCATGGCTTGGGCAGCGGCTTGCGCGTCTTCGGGGTATTTGCCGTCCAGGCGCAGGCTGCGCGGCTGCGCCACCGCCATGCCGTGCGCCAGCGCAAATTGCTTGACCGGCGAGGCGTGCAATTTGAGGCCCCGACCGGCCGGGCGGTCCGGCTGGCTCAGCACCAGCACCACCTCATGACCGGCGGCATGCAAAGCGCTCAACGCGACGGCGGCAAACTCAGGTGTGCCGGCAAATACCAGCTTCACTCGCGGGCCTCGCGCTGGGCTTTGACCATTTTAATTTTGATGCGGTTGCGCTTCAGGGGCGACAAATACTCGACAAACACCTTGCCCATCAGGTGGTCCATCTCATGTTGAATGCACACCGAAAGCAAGCCGTCGGCCTCGACCAGGTGCAGTTTGCCGTCGCCGTCAAGCGCCTCCACCTTGACCGAGTCATGCCGTTGCACGCCGTCGTAAATGCCAGGCACCGACAGGCAACCCTCTTCGTTCAAATGCATCTCCGGGCTGGCCCAGAGCATTTTGGGGTTGATCAGCACCAGCGGCACATCGCGCCCCTCCGAGATGTCCATCACAATCAAACGCTCATGCACATCCACCTGGGTGGCGGCCAGGCCAATGCCTTTGGCCTCGTACATGGTCTCGAACATGTTCGCAACCAGGGTCTGGATGCGCGCGTCAACCGCTTTCACGGGCAAGGCCTTCGTGTGCAGCTTGGGGTCGGGGTAACAAAGAATTGGGAGTAAGGCCATGGTGTCACTTCAAAAGGTCTGCTATTTTCGCCATTTTTACGCCGGAGCGTTCTTGGCTCGGGTGACAATCGTTGTTTCAGACAAGGTCCGGGACCAGGGCGCAAAATTTCATTCCGTTTTCAGATCGATGCGACATGAGGCGCGAAGCCGCAGACAGTGCACTGGCACGGCATGGCGTTGCAACAACATGTCGGATGGGTAGGACGATGGAATCACACGGCTTCAACAGGATGCACGACACCATGGCAAAACTCAGTTTGACCAAAGTTACCTTTAGGCGCGCGCGGGTGGCCGCAGGGATTGCCGTGGGCCTTGGCCTGCTGAGTGCGCCGGTGCTGGCACAAAACTACCCGGTGACCGCCCAGCAACGCGCCACTGCCGCGCAGGTGGCGCAAAGCGGTGTCGCGCTGAGTGACCTTAAGCCCCATGCACCACAGAGCTACACGGTGAAATCAGGCGACACGCTGTGGGCCATTTCCGGCATGTTTTTGAAAAGCGCCTGGCGCTGGCCGGAGCTGTGGGGCATGAACCTGGCTGACATCAGAAATCCGCACCTGATTTACCCCGGACAAACGCTGTTCCTCGACACCAGTGACGGCCGCGCCCGCCTGCGCATGCGCGCGGGTTCAAGCGCAGGTCCAGGGTCAGGGCGTGACCTGCCTACGGTACGGTTGTCGCCGCGCACACGCATTGAAAATTTGCCCGGCAGCGCGCTGCCCACCCTCAACAGCCACCTGATTGAGCCCTTTCTGGCGGAACCGGTGATCGTCGACGAGCTGAGCTTGAGCAACGCGCCGCGCATTGTGGCGGCCCCGGACAGCCGGGTCTTGCTCACCCAAGGTGACCGCGCCTATGCCCGCAGCAGCTCAGGCACCGAGTTGCTGGACGACCCTGCGCAAAAACAAAAAGCCTACCGGGTGTTTCGCAACGCCACCCCCCTGAAAGACCCCCTGACCGGCGAGGTGCTGGGTTATGAAGCCCAGTATGTCGGCAAGGCCTTGCTGGCGCGCAGCGAAACCACCTTGAATGGGCTCGATGCCGACGGAAAGAGCCGCACCGAGATCATTCCCGCCACCATCGACATCACCCATGCCAAGGAAGAAATGCGTGTAGGCGACCGCCTGCTGCCCGAGCCGCCACGTGAGTTGCAAAACTACGTGCCGCATGCGCCGCTCATGCCGGTGGACGCGCGCATTGTGTCGGTTTACGGCAGCGCCGTGGTCAACGCCGCACAAAATCAGGTGGTGGTGATCAACCGTGGCACGCGCGACGGCATGGAAAGCGGCCACGTGTTGGCAATCCTGAAAGACGGTGCGCGCCTGATCGACAAAACCGATGACAACCGGCCCCAAATCAAGCTGCCTGACGAGCGCAACGGCTTGCTGATGGTGTTTCGTACCTTCGAGCGCCTGTCTTACGGCCTGGTGCTTGACATCACCAGCGGTGTCAAGGTGGGCGACCATCTGGTCAACCCCGACTGACCTTTAGCGCAGCCCCAAATGGAACGCGAGGAACTGGCCGCCTGGCTGCGCCTGACGCTGGTGCCCGGCGTGGGCAACATCACGGCACGCAAACTGCTCGGCGCCTTTGGCCTGCCACAGGCCATTTTTGAGCAACCCGTCAGCGCGTTGGGGCAAGTTGCCAGCAGCGCACAAGTGCAAGCCCTGCGCAGCACGCCGCCTGAACTCGACGCCCTGCTGGCCACCACCTGGGCCTGGCTGCAGCAAGATGAGGCCGACGGCATTCGCCACCGGATCGCAGCACTGGGTGACCCTGGCTACCCGCAGGCCCTGCTCAGCCTGGATGACCCACCGCTGATGCTGTACCTGCTTGGCACCGGAAAATTTATAGAGAATAAGCCTCTAGCCCTTATAGATAAAGCGCAAGCAGCTATTAAAACAGTAGCAAATAAAACATGCATTGACCCCGCCATGAGCCTGGCAGTGGTCGGCAGCCGCAACCCGACCCCGCAAGGTGCCGCCAACGCCCGGCTGTTTGCCAAAGCCATGGCACAAGCCGGCCTCACCGTGGTGAGTGGCCTGGCACTTGGCATTGACGCGGCAGCTCACGTTGGTGCCCTCGAAGGTGCCGCAGCGCATGGCACAAGCGGCGCCACCGTGGCAGTGGTCGGTACCGGGCTGGATCGGGTCTACCCCAAAGCACATCGTGACCTGGCGCACCGCATTGCCGCCCACGGCTTGCTGGTGAGCGAATACCCGCTGGGCACGCCGCCAATCACAGCCAATTTTCCCAAGCGCAACCGGCTGATTGCCGGCCTGTCCAACGGCACACTGGTGGTGGAGGCGGCCCTCAAATCCGGCTCGCTGATCACCGCGCGGCTGACCAACGAACAGGGTAAAGAGGTGTTTGCCATCCCCGGCTCGATTCATGCGGCGCAATCGCGCGGCTGCCATGCGCTGATCAAACAGGGCGCCAAACTGGTGGAGTCGGCACAGGACATTCTGGAAGAACTCAAATGCCCACTGGGCTTGGCGGGCAGCACCCAGCCCCCCCCAGACAAGGCCGATACCCGTGCCAGCACCGCACCTGGTCTTTTTGCCACCGATGCCGGGCTGCTTGCCGCCCTCGGGTTTGACCCAGTCGGGCTCGATGCCCTGCAGGCGCGCTGCGGCCTGGACACCGCCGACCTGCAAGCCCAATTGATGGGCCTGGAGCTTGATGGCGCCGTGGCAAGGCTGCCCGGCGGCTTGTTTCAACGGCTGGCACCGGCCTGATTCCATTTCTAAATCATCCATGTCGTAGTTGCTTCGCCTTGTCGTGCTGCAGCACTGTCTGCGGCTTCGTGCCTAGACACGAATGATTTGGAAACGGAATGACATCTGGCTGCGCCGTGAACGCGGCCTGAATGCTGCAGGGACGCTGTCTGAATGACTTCTGAATGCTACCTGGGTACTGCCTGGTTACTGGCTGGACAGCACCAGTCGGCCAATCCATAGCCCAGGTCGAATAAGTCGCCCAGTTCGCCCTTTTGCGACAAAAACTTCACGCTACAGTCAAGCCATGTTTGAAGTCCTTGCCTTTGTGTTCGAGAACTACTGGAGCGGCGAAGCCTGCCCCGCACTGCCTGCGCTGCAGCGCAAGCTCAATGCCGTCGGCTTTGACGACGACGAAATTCAGGAGGCGCTGTGTTGGCTGGAAGACCTCAAAAGCGCCACCCGCGACCTGCCCGCCACACACGCGGCACTGGCTGACGCGCCAGGCAACCGGTGTAACCAGGCCAACCTGGCCGATGCAGAGGTGGCGGTCACCACCCCAGGCCCACATGCCATGCGCGTATTTACCCAGGCCGAACTTGCCTGTTTGGGCCGCGATGGCTGGGGGCTGGTGACGTTTCTGGTGTCGGTAGGCGCCCTGCCCTGGCACCGGCTTGAGCTGGTGATGGACCGCGTCATGGCCACGCCTGCGGCCGAGCTGTCGGTGGATGACCTGAAGTTGATCGTGCTGATGGTGTTTTGGAGTCTGGGTGAAGAGCCCGACGCCCTGGTACTCGACGAACTGTGTGACAACTCAGCCCAGCGTGTGGCTCACTGAGGGCCCGGTGCACCCGGCCCAGCTTCCGGTGATGCAACCGACCATCAGGCCAGCAGCCGCTCTGGATTGGCCTCGATTTTGCGCATGGCATGGCGGGTGGCGCGCATCGTGAGTGACTCGGTCTCTTGCGGCTCTAGCAGCCCCACCTGCAAATAAGCTGCCAGCCGAACCGTCTGAATCAGGTAACTGCGCCCCAAATTCGACGCAAATAGGTGCAGATGCCCCAGCGGGCTGCGCCAGACATACTGCACTTGCGATTCCTGGGCGTTAAAGCTCAACACAAACCAGGACCCCAGCACCAGGTCACGCGCCCACTCCAGCATGACCGGGCTGGCGGTGCCGCCGCCCTGCGTGACCACATCCAGCCCCGAGGCATCAATGCCCAGCAACTCCTCAATGCTGTCGACATCCAGCGGCAACTCTTGCGCGCCGTCATCGGTCACATAGTCTTCCAGATGGGCCAGGCGCGCCGCCAAGGCCTGTATCTGGTCGTCGGCAATGGCCTGCGTCTTGGACATGAACGCCTCCACCAGGATCGCGCTGAGGGCCTTGATGTGCACTTCCTGGCCCGCCTGCGCCACATTCATCAGCGCCAAGCCGCGGCGCAGCGATTGCAGCAACTCGGGCAAATCGGAAATCACACGCGCCCGGTCGGCTCGGTTGGGCTTGGCGCTGGCCGCCCAGATCAGGTCGGAGGCAGTTTTTTTCAACAGCAGGGTTTCTTCATGCTGTGGTCCATGGCGCACCGCCGAAACCGCCAGCACCTCGGCCCAGACCTTGTACAAAAACTCGCGAATCTCATCGCGCACCGGCATGTCTTTGATCTGGTTGCGCAACTCAATGGTGTACTGGATGGTGAGTGTTTCCTTTTGCTCGACCCGCTCGGCCACGCCGACCAATTTTTGCGTGACCGGCTTTTGCGTCAGGTGCTTTTTCAGAAACAACAGAAATTCTTCGTAGACGCGCCGGTACACACGCACGCCAGTTTCGGGGTACTGCTCAATCACCTGCACTATCCGCTTGACCTCGACTTCAAGCGCTGCGCTGCTGATGCCGCTGGCGTCAAATCCCAGCACGCACGAGCCCATGTGGTCAATCAATTGGCGCGACGGGTGGTCCAGTTTGACAAAAAATTCGGGGTCATCCAAGGCCATGCGCAGCACCGGCATCTGCAAGCGGGCAAACCAGACGCGGATACCGGTCGGAATGCGCTCCTCTTCCAGAATCGATAGAAACATCAGCGCCACCAGCTCCACAATGGCTTTCTCGGCGTCGGTGCCGGCCTTGCTTTTAACTTCGGCCGATTGCTGAAGCATCTGCTGGACCACCCGCTGAACCAGCAGCGGCGCGGCCATCGGAGCGGCGCTACCCACCTGGCTGGTGTAGTAGACGTCCCCCAGCCGGGGCAGTTCGGCCAGCGCCGTCAGCAAAGTCACCGACGCCCCGCCCGCTTGCGCCTGCACCATGGCCCCCATCGCAGCACCATCGGCAGCGTCGCCATAGGTCCCAGGTGCGCCTTTGCCGGTGTGGTGCATGCCCGCCGACAGCGGCATGGTGCCACTGGCCGGTGCCCCGCCCACCAGCAGCCGACTGATCTGGTCCACCAGGCCTTGCGCGCGCGAACCACGCCAATAAGCACTCAGGCTCGAGACAAAACCACTGCCGCCTGGTCCGTGTTCTGCGCCACCTCGCGGACGTTGCCCGCCCTGCGGGTGTTCAGCCGCGCCTGTCTGGCGTTGCCCGGCGGGCGAGCTTGCCGCGTCACCAGCCGCGCCAGAGACGGCCGATCGGTCTGGAAAGTTCGCCGTTGCAAAGCCAGACGGCTTGACGTTGGCATTGAACTCAATCACCGGCAAAACACCCTCCGCAACCAACTGCGCATTGCATTGGGCGTAAGCGGCCTTGAAAGGCTCAAACAAATGCCGCTGCACCACCTCATTGACCAAAGACCAAGCGTCTCGGGGCAAGCCGACAGCGGCCCATTGCTCAACCACGGCCAAAAACAGGGCTTCCGGGTGAACAATGTCTTGCGCGTTGAGCTCACGTCCGGCGTTGAGCGACTTGAGCCGGGTGCGCAGGTCATTGACCTCGGTGGCCGCCATCTCCATCAAGCCCAAGGCCAGCCGGGAGGCCACAATTTTGTTCTCGACCACTTCGGTGCCAATCAACTCGAAGCCACCATCAGCCGCCCGGGACGCGGGCCGCGCCACCGGCGCTGCCATCCAGGTGTTGTGCCAAGCGCCCAGCACACCGTCATACCAGCGATTTTTCTCGCGCTGGTAAGCCATCCAGGCGTCACGCCGAAGCTGCTTCTCGCGTGACGGGGCGGCCTCGTCCATCAGGGCCAGCAGCCGCTCCTGCACCGCATTCAGCAGCGATGCCATGGCAGCACTCGCTTGCGTGATCAGGTGTTTGCGAACCTTGAACGCCAGTGCTGTCCCGGGTGGAATCGAAGTGACCATAGCCGAAAATTTTAGACCGAGGCTCCGGCGTTGGGGTCATTCGGGTCGGTGTCTTTTTTGGCCACGCCGCCCTTGACCAGGTCTTCACGCGCAATGCCCAGCCACATGGCAATGGCCGCCGCCACAAATACCGAGGAGTAAATGCCAAACAAAATGCCAATTGTCAGCGCCAGCGCAAAGTAGTGCAGCGTGGCGCCGCCAAACAACAGCATCGACAACACCATCATCTGCGTCGAGCCATGGGTGATGATGGTGCGGCTGATGGTAGACGTGATGGCGTTGTTGATGATTTCCTCCGTGCTCATTTTGCGGTAGCGGCGAAAGTTCTCGCGTATGCGGTCAAAAATCACCACCGATTCGTTCACCGAGTAGCCCAGCACCGCCAGCACGGCGGCCAGCACCGGCAGCGAGAACTCCCACTGAAAATACGCAAAAAAGCCCAGGATGATGATCACGTCATGCATGTTGGCGATGATGGCCGCCACGGCAAACTTCCACTCGAAGCGAATCGCCAGATAAAGCATGATACCGATCACCACAAAGGCCAGCGCCTTGAGGCCGTCAGCGGCGAGTTCTTCCCCCACCTGCGGGCCAACAAATTCAGCACGACGCATCGTGGCCGACGCGTCCAGCGCTTTCAAGGCCGTCATCACCTGGGTGCTTTGCTGGGCGGAACTGACGCCTTTTTGCGCTGGCAGGCGAATCAGCACATTGCTGGCAGTGCCAAAGTTTTGCACCTGCACATCCACAAACCCCAGTTTGGCCACCGCATCGCGCACCCCCCCCAGGTCAGCTGGCTGTGAATACGTCACCTCCAGCAAGGTGCCGCCGGTGAACTCCACCGACAAGTGCAAGCCGCGCGAAAACAAAAAGAACACGGCGGCCAGAAACGTGACGAGCGACACGATGTTGAAAATGAGCGCACGCCGCATGAACGGAATGTCGCGCTTGATTCTGAAAAATTCCATGTTTTCTTTCTAATCGTTGCTCTTAACAGCCGTGTCCGTGTCAGGGCGCCAAATGGTGCCGATCGACACGGTTTTGAGACGGTTTTTGCGGCCGTACCAAAGGTTGACCAGGCCCCGCGAGAAAAACACGCCAGAGAACATGCTGGTCATGATGCCCAGCACGTGCACCACCGCAAAACCGCGCACCGGACCGGAACCGAAGGCCAGCAAAGCCATACCGGCAATCAAGGTGGTGATGTTGGAGTCAAAAATGGTGGCCCAGGCACGCTCATAACCGGTGTGAATGGCGGCCTGTGGCGAAGCCCCGCCGCGCAATTCCTCACGAATTCGCTCATTGATCAGCACATTGGCATCAATCGCCATACCCAGCACCAGCGCCATCGCCGCCATACCCGGCAAAGTCAGGGTGGCTTGCAGCATGGAGAGCACCGCCACCAGCAGCAACAGGTTGAACGCCAGCGCAATGCTCGAGAACACACCAAACAGCATGTAGTAAGCACACATGAAAATTGCCACCGCCACAAAGCCCCAGGTGACGCTGTCGAAGCCCTTGGCAATGTTCTCGGCCCCCAGGCTTGGGCCAATCGTGGTTTCCTCAATGATTTCCATTGGCGCCGCCAGCGACCCGGCACGCAGCAGCAGGGCTGTGTCGTTGGCTTCCATGGTCGTCATGCGGCCCGAGATTTGCACCCGGCCACCGCCGATTTCAGAGCGGATCACCGGCGCGGTGACCACTTCGCCACGGCCTTTTTCAAACAGCAAAATGGCCATGCGCTTGCCCACGTTTTCGCGCGTCACATCGCGGAAAATCCGGGTGCCCTTGGCGTCGAGGTTCAGGTTGACGGTGGGTTCCTGGGTCTGGCTGTCGAAGCCGGGTTGTGCATCGGTCAGGTTCTCGCCAGTCAGGATGACCTGTTTCTTGACAATCACCGGCTGGCCGTTGCGCTCAAGATAGCGCTCCGAACCAAAGGGCACCATGCCGCTGCCGTTCTCTGCCGCGCGGGCCTCGGTGCTTTCATCCACCATGCGCACTTCAAGGGTGGCGGTACGACCCAAAATGTCTTTGGCCTTGGCGGTGTCTTGCACCCCCGGCAACTGCACCACAATGCGGTCCAGGCCCTGTTGCTGGATCACCGGTTCGGCCACACCCAACTCGTTGATCCGGTTGTGCAGGGTGGTGATGTTTTGCTTGAGCGCCTGGTCCTGGATGCGGCGCGCCGCCTCAGGCTTGATGGAGGCGGTGAGCTTGAATTCAGCCCCATCGGCAGCATCGACCGTTTGCAAGTCGGCAAACTGGTCCTGAAACACCGCTTTGGCCGCTTCCAAGGTGGCGACATCGCGAAAGCGCACCTCAAGGGTTTGCGCGTTGCGGCTGATGCCACTGTGACGGATATTTTTCTCACGCAGGCTGGTGCGCACATCGCCCGAGAGCGACTCGGCGCGTTTGGTCAGCGCTGCCTGCATGTCGACTTGCAGCATGAAGTGCACGCCACCGCGCAAATCCAGCCCCAGGTACATCGGCGAGGCGTGCAAGCCGGACAACCAGGCGGGTGAGCGCGACAGCAGGTTCAACGCCACCACATAACCCGGGTTGGTGGCGTCGGGCACCAGCGCCTTTTGGATCGCGTCCTTGGCCTTGAGCTGGGCATCGGTGTCGGTCAGACGGACCTTGATCGAGTTGCCCTCCAGCGTCACCAGGTCGGCGGCAATGTTGGCGGCTTTCAGCGCTGCCTCCACCTGAGCCAGCGTGCCGGTGTCGACCTTGACCAGCGGCTTGGCTGCGGACACCTGCACCGCCGGCGACTCACCAAAAAAATTCGGCAGGGCATAGACAAAGCCCACCACCAACGCAATCAAGATGACCGCGTACTTCCAAACCGGGTAACGATTCATGATCGCCCTTCTGACATCAAACTGAGAGACAACAGCACCCGTTCAAGGGTGCGGCATAAAACTGTTCGGTTCCGCTTCAAAACCATTCGTGTCCAGGCGTGAAGCCGCAGGCAGTGCGTTGGCACGACAAGACGAAACAGCGACGACAGAAATGATTTAGAAATGGAATTACTTGATACTGCCTTTGGGCAAAACTTGCACCACAGCACTGCGTTGCAACTGAACTTCAACGCCGTTGGCCACTTCAATGTTGATGAAGCTGTCGCCCAATTTGGTGACCCTGCCCAAAATACCGCCGGCCGTGGCGACCTCGTCACCTTTGGCCAGAGACTCGACCATGACTTTGTGCTCTTTGGCTTTTTTCATTTGCGGGCGAATCATCACGAAGTACAACACCACAAACATCAGCACCAAGGGCAACATGCCCATCAGGGACGATTGCAGGTCACCACCAGCGGCAGCGGCGGGGGCGGTTTGGGCAATAGCAGAAGAAATAAACACGGCAAACTCCAAGGATTTGAATCAATAAAAAAGGCAAACTGCCCGACCTTTGCGCGCATTCGCACAAAAATCAGGCAACTTGCCATTGTATGCGGGCCGTTTTTGGCACCAGCTTGTCACCCGGTACCGGACCAAAAACGCGCCAAAAGAACGGTTCATTTTTTCATGCCAGCCTCGGCATGGCAGGTGTCGCGCTGGACAAACCCACAATTTTTTAAGCTTTTTTAGGCTCTAGCCCTTATTGCATGTGCGCTAACAGCTATAAAAAATATAGCATGGCAAGACACCCGACTAGCGTGTCAATACTTTGCGAAGGGTCTCGGCCAATTCTTCAGCGACAAATTTGGCGACGTAGGCATCGGCACCCACTTTTTTCACATGCTCTTCGTTGGTGGTGCCCGTCAGAGAGGAGTGAATCACCACCGGAACGCCGCTGAAACGCGGGTCTTGCTTGATGTTGCGCGTCAGGGTGAAGCCGTCCATCTCGGGCATTTCAAGGTCGGTGAGCACCAGCGCCACCTTGTCTTTGATGGTGAGCCCTTGCGCTTCGGCCTCAGAGGCGATGGCTTTCAGACGGTCCCAGGCTTCCTGGCCGGTTTTGGTCATGATGAAGGGCACCCCCATGGCTTTGAGGCCTTGCTCAATCATCATGCGCGCCACGGCAGAGTCATCAGCTGCCAGCACCACGGTGCCGGGCGGAATGTGCAGCTTGGTGGTGCTCTCAATCTCAACCTGATGCTGCTCCGGAAACACATCGCGCAAGATTTGCTCAACGTCAAGCACCTGCGCCAGCCGGGTGTTTTCTGCGGCACCGTCCAGGCGCGCAATGCTGGTCACCAGACCACCGCCACGGCCTTCCGCCGACAGCACATTCTTCCACTCCAGGCGCACGATTTCATTGACTTCTTCAACGGCAAAGGCCTGCGTGGTGCGGGCAAATTCCGTCACCAGCAAGATGCCCAGGCCTTTGGCGGGGTTGGTGCCCACGAGTTGCGGCAGGTTGATCACGGTGATCATCTGACCGCGAATGTTGGCCACGCCCATCACCGAGGGTGGCGAGTTCACCATGGCGGTGATCTCAGGCATCACCAAAATCTCACGCACCTTGAACACATTGATGCCAAACAGCTCGCGTTTGTCGGTGCCTGGGGCCTCTCCCAAACGGAACAGCAACAGCTCAAACATGCTGTTGCCCGCCAGGTTGGTGCGCTCATCAATATCGCGCATGGTGGATTTGCTGCTTGCTTTGTTCATGAAGGAGGGTCCGGTTGAAGCTGACACAGAGGGGGGTGATGGGTTCTATGGTAACGCCTTCAACGGGGCCTGGGCAAAAGCACCCACAGGCGCAGCGGCTGCTTCATGCGACCCGCCATGTCGCCTGCAGCGGCCCCCCAGCCAGCGAAATAATCGGCCCGCACCGCACCGCGAATGGCGCTGCCGGTGTCTTGCGCCAGCACCAGCCGATTGAGGGAAAGCTGTGCCCCTTCGGAGGCCAGCCAGACCGGGGTACCGTAAGGAATGCTGTCGGGGTCAACGGCAATGGAGCGGCCCGGCGTCAGCGGCACCCCCTGGGCGCCGCGCGGGCCAAAACCGCTGTCAAATTCACTCAGGCGCTCTTCCTTGAAAAAGACCACGCGCGGGTTGCGCCACAGCAACTCTTGCACACGCCGCGGGTTTTGCAGCAGCCAGGACTGAATGCCGGGCCAGGACGCATCACGCACTTCACCCTGGTCAAGCAGCCAGCGGCCAATGCTTTGGTAGCCTTGGCCGTTGTTGCCGGCATAGGCCAGCCGCACCAGTTGCTGGCGGCCGTCGGGTTCGGTCACGCGCATCCGCCCCGAGCCCTGAATGTGCAGCACCATGGCTTGCACCGGGTCCGCCAGGTAAACGATTTCCCGACCGCGCAAAGCCGCCTGCGCCTCGGGCAGGGTGTCCATGTCTTGCCGGGTGAACCAGGGCTTGCGCACGTTCAAGCCAGCCGGGGGCTGGTACAAGGGCACCTCAAAACCCGGGGATGGGGTGCGCCGCGCCTCAAATTCAGGCTCATAGTAAGCCGTCAGCAGCCCATTGGCGCTGCCCTGCAATGGCTCCACCCGGTACGGCTGCAAGCGCGCCAGCAGCCACTGACGCTGGGCCTCTTCGCCGGCAATGCTGAGGCGCCTGACCTCGGGGCACAGCGGGGCAAACACCGGGCCGGGGCGCTCGCAGCTTTTGAGCCAAGCATTCCAGGCTTCAAACAGGGGGTCGCCGGCAAAGCCGGGCAACTCGCTCCAAGGCACGGCCACCCAGCGGCTGTTGCCGCGCAGCAGGCTGGGCAGCGTGCTCACGTCTTGCGCGGCATTCGCCTCGACTGGCGCCGCCGCCGGGCCCGCTGCCACAGCAGTGGGCACCGCCGCTGGCGCCGACAAAGGGGTGCGCGGCGTGCTGCCACAAGCCACCAAGACCACCACCACACTGGCCAGACCGGCCCACCGTAACCAGACCATGACGTTTTTCATAAGACGCGGTGCTGCAACGCAGGCAAACGCTTGCGGCAGGCAGTCAACAGGTCGAAATCAAGGTCGGCCAGCACCACACCGGCCTCTTGCGCACGTTGCGCCAACACCCTGCCCCACGGGTCAATCAGCATGGCGTGACCCCAGGTGCGGCGCTGGTTGTCATGCCGCCCGCCTTGCGCGGCGGCCGCCACAAACGACAGGTTTTCAATGGCACGGGCGCGCAGCAGCAGCTCCCAATGGTCTTGCCCGGTGGTGAAGGTGAAGGCGCTGGGCACCAGCATCAGGTGGGCGCCCAAGCTGGCGTAGGCGCGGTACAACTCGGGAAAACGCAGGTCGTAACACACGCTCAAACCAATGCGCCAGGTGTGGCCGTCTTTGGCGGGCAAGTCAAAGGTCACCAGCTCGCTGCCAGCGCTGAGCACCTGTGACTCGTCGTAGCGCTCCAGGTCATTGTCAAAACGGAACAGATGGATTTTGTCGTAACGCGCCACACAAGCACCCGCCGGCGAGAACACCAGGCTGCTGTTGCTGACACGTGCGACGCCTGGCGCTGGCGTCGCCACTGATCCGCTTGCCGAGCTTTTTAGCGGCAGGGTGCCCGCCACCAGCCACAGGCCGAGACTGCGCGCACTTTCCGCCAAAAATTGCTGCAGTGGGCCGCTGCCAAAGGTCTCGCTGATGGCCAATTTGTCGGCATCGTGCTTGCCCATCAGGCAAAAATACTCGGGCAGCACCGCCAGCTCGGCCCCCATGTGCGCTGCCGACTGCAGCAGCGTGCGGGCTTGTGCCACATTGGCCTGTACATCCGAGCCAGACACCATCTGAATCACGGCAATTTTCATGGGGGGGTTTCCTTGGGTTGAGCAGGCGTTCGGGCGACCTTGGTCACCCGGGGATCGGTCCAGCTGCCGTCCACATGGAACTGCTGGGTGTTGGATTCAATCAAGGGGCGACGCAAAAACATTTGCGCCAAAAAGGTGCCCAGCCCAACGGCAGGGTTGATCACGGTGGCAATCAGCGACGCCGTACCGGCGTTGATTTCCGGCACCACCACCACCTTCAAGTCTTGGGTTTCGTTGGCAATATCGGCTTGGCCCTCCATCAACACGGCGGCGTTGACACCTTTCATCTGCAAGTTGTTGGTGCGGGCAATGCCTTGCTCGACCGTGACATCGCCGCGCAAAAAATCAAAGGCAAAACCGTCGCTGAAAACATCCCGAAAATCCAGCACCAGCCGCCGCGGCAAAGACTGCAGGCTCAACACGCCAAACAGCTTGGCAATGCCGGGGTCGGCTTTGAGAAACTGGCCGGAGGCAACATTGATGGTGAAGGCGCCGCCAAGCGTCGGGTAATCCAGATTCAGGGGCGAGCCCAACCAGCCGACCCGGCCTTCCATCTTGCCGCTGGCCCGGCGCACCACGTCTTTCATGCCCAAACGCGCCAGCAGCGCGCCGCCATCGGCAATGTCAAGCTTGAAATTCAGCACGGTGCGCCGACGCTCCGAAGCCGTCGCACCGGCAGCCGGCGGAGATGGGGTGCCCTGGAGCCGGGTCCAGTTGCCGCTGGCGGTGAGGGTCGCCTCTGGCACGCTCAGGTTGAGCTTGTTCAAGCGCCACTCGCGCACACCAGCCGCCACCCCGCTGCCAGTTGCCATGCGGTTGATGGCCTCTACTTCAAGGCGGCCAAAGCGTTTGCCGCGCAACTCGAAATCATCCACCACGATGTCAAGGGCCGGAATGCTGGCGGGCTGGGCGTCCAGCAGGGCTTCCACTTCCGTGGCCACCGCCGGGGCAATCGTCAGACGCGCCAGCCGGGCGTAGACCCGACCCGCGCTGCTGGCCACGGCACTGCCGCTGCCCTGGCGGTACTCCAGGTAGCCGTTCATTTCATCTGCGGCAAGGTTGGCGCGCCACAAGCTGTCGTCACGCCCGCCACCGGCCACCACATGGTTGAACTGGCGCCCACCCACGGTCAGCACATCGGCGCGCACCGCCAGGGTGCTGGGTAAATACCCCAAGGCCTGGCTGGCCAAGTCGCCCGCTTGCCGCTGCGTGGGCAACGCCGTCACGTCAGCCCCGGTGAGCTGCGACAACACATCTTGCCAGGCGTCGACATTGAGCTGCGACAACTTGAGGTTGGCGCTGACCCCAAGCGTCGGCATCGTCACGGCCTCTCCATTGTCTAGCCCGACCCCGATGGTTCCACGCAGCACGCGCGGGACCGCGCCCGACACCTCGCGCTCGTACACCGCACTGCCCAGCGGCCCCAGACTCAGGCTCAAACGATCGGTCTGTGACACCAAGGGTGCCGCACCTTCTGGCGCGGCATTCAACAGCTCGGTTTGCAAGCGCAGCGCCAATGGTGCCGCTGCGCTTTTTTGCAGCGGTGGCGGCAAGTTCAAGGCCATGCCCTGCAAATTGCTTTGCACCAGCAACTCGGGCAAGCCACGACGAAAACCCAGCGTAGCCGCGTAGGCGGCGCTGCCGCTGGCCTGCTGCGCCAGGCGGGCCACAAAGCCAAGCTCGCTGGCCTGGCGCAAGCCCTCGGCGCTGGCGCTGCCGGTGGCGCGCATCACCCTGGGTGTGGCCGTTGTGGTGTCACCGCCCGGGGCCAGCACCAGGCCACCTTCCAGGCGCGCGTCGCCACCCAACAGACGCGCCTGCACCGCCGCCAACTGAAAGCCGGTCTGGGTAAAGTGAATGGCCCCGCGCACCTTCGAGAGCCTGGGACTGTCCGGCGTGACCTGTACGTCGTTGCCAGCCAGCAGCACACTGCCCTGCACCGTGGACGTGTTGAGCTGCGCAATCGGCAACGCCAATTTGAGCTTGATGTCAGCGCCACCACTGGTTACCGAGTGCGCCAACACGCCCCCGATGAGCCCGCCAATCGGCGAGCCATTGACCACCCGCAGGGCATCGGGCAGCGGGCCTTTGAAGTCGGCATCGACCAAAACAGAGGTCTGGCTCAGGTCAGCAATCGTCACATTAGCCCGGGTCACCTGAACCCCGGGGGCTTCTGCCAGTTTGGCCCGCGCGCCCTTCACTTGCAGTTGCATGCGGTCAATGACCAGTTCGCCGCTGAGATCGGTCAAGGTCGGCCACGGCAGCTCTTTTGCGCCCTGCAGCGTGCGCGGCACAAAGGCCATGGCCGCATCGCTCACATCGGCAGTGATTTTGAAGCTGCCCTGACGCGGGTCAACCAAAGGCAACTGGTCAATCTCGCCCTTGATGTCAAAACGCACATGGCTGGCGGCACCCGCCGTGATAGCGTCCTTCACATAGTTGCGCGCAGCCTGACCAATCACCAACGGCAAATAGCGGTGCACGCGGGTGCCATTGGCCCGGCTGAGCGTGGCCTGCAGGTCCAGTACACCGGGAAACCGGCGGTGGTTGGCCGACTTGGCGGGGTCTGCGGTCTCCCATTTGAGGTGCGCCTGGCCCTGGGCATCGGCGTTGACAAAATTCACGTCCGAGACCTGCACCGCGATGTGCTCATCCTTGAGCTGCCAGCGCGCCTGCGCAGTGAGTTGCGCCATATCAACCAAGCTTTCCTGAAAAATCCCGGGCAGGTCGACCGCGCCCTGGTCCATGCGCAGGCTGGCCCGGCCCGATTTTTCGTTCAGGTCAAAGTCTGCGTTCAGGCCGCGCACACCGGGCGTTGGCGCCACTGCCGCAAATTCGAGCTGACTGAATTTGCCTTTGGCGGTGTAGCGTTGCGGCGCGCTCAGCGGACCTGTCCAGGTCAGCGCCAATTGTTCCGCCGTGCCTTTGGGTGCGTAGCGCAACACGCTGTCGCGCAGCGCCGCATCCACCGGCAAGCGTTGCAGCACCTGCGCCAGCGCCGCCAGGTCAAGCTTGTCAGCGCGCACCTCACCACGCGCCGGGACCCGGCCTTCACCCCGCATGAACAGCACTTGCACATGGCTGGCGGGCCAGCGCAGGCCATCGGACGCCTCAAATGCCAGGTTTTGCGTCGTCACATCAAACCCCCCGGCAAGCAAATGCCAGCCAACTCGCCCCTGCAGTTGCCGCAGTGCCAGCGGCTGCAGATCTTTGCCCAACGTCACATTCGCCTCCGTCAGCGCCATGTCCGCCGTGGCACCGATGGCATTGCCCTGACTGACATCGACCCAGGCCCGCAAGCCACCCCGCCCCTGGCTGATGTCGACACCCACATCGACATAGCGGCGCAGTTCAGACAGGTCGACACGCGCAAACGCGGCATACAGCTGGCCGTCCCAGGTTTGCCAGCGCCCATTCTGGCGGGACAGCAAAGGCTGCAAAAAGCGCCCGCGCACACTGAAGCGCTCGCCCCAGGCTGCAGGCGGTGTGGCGTCCAGCCGCAGGTCATGGTGACGCCCACGGTTGCGCGCCACGGCATCCACGTTTTGCAGCACAAGGGGCTCAATTCCCCGCTGCTCATCGGTCCAGCGCACCACGCCGCCACGAATGACAAACTCAATTTGCGAGAAAAACCAGTCCGACACGGCAGAATCCGCGCCAGCGGGCGCACGCAGGTCGAGCCCGGCCACGGTGATGCGCCCGTCCGGCAAGCGCCGCACATCAAGCTTGGGTTGGTCAATCGTGACCTGCTCAAACCCCAGGCGCATTAAGGAGCGCGGCGAAATCGCCACCAGCACGCGCGGCAAACTCAAGGCCACCCGGTTCTGGGCATCAAGCAGCGTCACATCGGTCAGCGCAAACGACGGCACCAAGCCGCCGGACTGGGCGGTGATGGCCCCCACGCGCACGGGAACACCCAGAGCCCGCGTGGCCTGCGCCTCCAGCTGCGGGCGAAATTCGTCGATTCGCGGCACAATCAACCAGTGAAGCGCTCCCCAAACCAAGCCCAACAGCAGCCAGGCCAGCACCACCCCACCCAGCAACCAGCGGGTCAGGCCAGACCAGGTTTTCAGCAGTTTGATGGGAAGGAGCGACACATTGATCAAAAAGTAGTTGTTCAAGCAGAATTATGACCCGCCCACCCCAGACCACCCACTCCCGATTTGCCCAGCGCGTGCACCGCCGCTACGAGGGCCAGCTGCATGTCTTGCCACCCGGCACGCCCGCACCGGCCCACCTGAAAGCCAGCTTTGAGGCACTCAAAGCGCAGGGCCAAAGCAGCGCCAGCGCGCTGCGCATCACGCGCCAGTTGGTCATTGAGCGTTTGCTGCAACTTGACTGCGGGGAACACCTCGCGCTGGCGCACGTGACCCAGGCCATGACCGACCTGGCTGAGTTTGCGTTGAATCTTGCCCTGACCGAGGCACAAGCCGCACTTGACCTGGTCCACGGCGCACCCCTGACGCCCTTGGGCCAGCGCGCCCAGGTGTGGATTGTCGGCATGGGCAAACTTGGCGCGCGTGAGCTCAATGTGTCAAGCGACATTGACCTGATTTACATCTACGACGAAGACGGCGATACCGCAGGAACCGAACTCGGGCGCGGCCGCATCACCAACCACGAGTACTTTGGCAAAGTGGTGCGCGCCGTGTACGCGCTGGTGGGCGACAGCACCGAGCACGGCTTTGTGTTCCGGGTGGACCTGGCCCTGCGTCCCAACGGCAACTCCGGGCCAGCAGCCGTGTCACTTGACGCGCTGGAAGAGTACCTGCACGTGCAGGGGCGCGAATGGGAGCGTTTTGCCTGGCTGAAAAGCCGCGTGGTCGCCCCCACCGAGAGCGTCAAAAGCGGCGCCATCCAGCCCCTGCGCGAGGTCGTGATGCCCTTTGTCTTCAGGCGCTACCTGGACTACAGTGTGTTTGACTCCTTGCGCGTGCTGCACCGGCAAATCCGCGAGCATGCCACCCGGCGCAGTGCCGGCCACCCCGAGCGCGCCAATGATGTGAAGCTCTCGCGCGGCGGCATCCGCGAGATCGAGTTCACCGTGCAACTGCTGCAGGTGGTGCGCGGCGGCCAGTTCCCCGAACTGCGCACCCGCCCCACCTTGAACGCCTTGCCACGCCTGGTGCGCGCCGGGCTGATGCAAGCGGCCGCAGCGGACGGCCTGGCCAAAGCCTATGTCTTTTTGCGTCAGCTGGAACACCGCATTCAGTACCTGGATGACCAGCAAACCCATGTGCTGCCCACGCAAGACCACGACCTTACCTGGATCGCCCAGACCATGGGCTTTGAGACCTCACAACAACTGCTCAGCCAGCTTGATGCCCACCGCGAGCTGGTGGCGCAAGAGTTTGACAAGCTGCTGGGCGGCCCTGAGGCCGACTGCAAAGGCTGCAACGGCAACAAGCCGGTGAGCGCCAGCAACGCCATGGACGACTTGTTGCCACAGGTCGGGCAGGTGTTGCGCCAGCGGCTGGAAGAATGGCGCGAGCACCCGCGTATTCTGGCCCTGCGCGACGAGGCCCGGCTGCGCCTCACCAGGCTGCTGTCGCGCACCGCGCAGTGGGTCAAAGAGGGCACCGTCAGTGAAGACGCGGCGGTGCGCCTGCTGGACTGGATCGAACCCCTGCTGCGCCGCGAAAGCTACCTGGCCTTGCTGCTGGAGCGCCCCAACATCCATGAGCGCCTGTTGCGCCTGCTGGGCGCCGCGCGCTGGCCAGCCAAATACCTGCTGCTGCACCCCGGCGTGATTGACGAACTGGCCAGCGCCGACATCTTTTTTGAGCGCTTCAACCCAGAAGAATTTGAAGCCGACCTGGACCACCGCCGCAACGCCCTCAAGGGCACCGGCGAAGATGATGACGAGGCCCTGCTCAACTTGCTGCGCCGCGCCCACCACGCTGAAGTGTTTCGCACCCTGGCGCGCGATGTGGAAGGCAAGCTCAGTGTCGAAGAAGTGGCCGATGACCTGAGTGCGCTGGCCGATGCCGTGCTGCGCATCACCACCCGCTGGTGTTGGTCACTGCTGAAAAAAGCCCACCGGGCGCACCCGCAGTTTGGCATCATTGCCTACGGCAAACTCGGCGGCAAGGAACTCGGCTACGGCAGCGACCTCGACATTGTGTTTGTCTTTGACGACGACGACGAACGCGCCCCCGAGGTCTACGCCGCCCTGGTGCGCAAGCTCATCAACTGGCTGACAGTAAAAACCGGTGAGGGCGACCTCTATGAAATTGACACCGCGCTGCGCCCCAACGGCAACGCCGGCCTGCTGATCACCAGCTTTGACGCTTACGCCAACTACCAGCAGCAACGCGGCTCCAACACCGCCTGGACCTGGGAGCACCAGGCCATGACGCGGGCACGCTGCGTGCTGGGGGACGCCGCCCTGCGCACGCGCTTTGACACGGTTCGACTGGCGGTCATCACCGCGCCCCGCGACGCTGACAGCCTGCGCCAGGAGATTGCCACCATGCGCGAACGCATGGCGGCAGCGCACCCGGAAAAACCGGGCAAATTTGACATCAAATACAGCGCCGGCGGCATGATTGACGCCGAGTTTGTGATGCAGTTTCTGGTGCTCTCCCAAGCCGGCAGCCACCCTGAACTGCTGGCCAATGCCGGCAACATTGCCTTGCTGGAGCGCGCCCAGGCGCTGGGGCTGTTGCCCGACGGCATTGGCCACGCGGCCGCCAGCGCCTACCGCACCATGCGCCAGATGCAGCACAAGGCGCGCCTGGACGATGCCCCCAGCCATGTGGCGCCTGAGCGCCTGCAAGCCCAGCGGCAAGCCATTCTGGCGCTTTGGCACACCGTGTTTACCCCTTCCTCCTGATCCTTCACGCTTATTTTTCCGATGCAAAAAATCACCCTGCTCACCCTCATTGCTGCCACCGCCCTGCTGGGCGCCTGCAGCGACCGCGTCAAAGACACGCACCCACAACAACTGGTGAGCAAACGCCAGGCCATCTTCAAAAAATTCACCAAATCGCTGGAGCCCTTGGGCATGGTGGCGCGCGACCGGCAGGACTACGTCAGGGTTGAATTCATGGCCAATGCGCAGGCTCTGCAAGAGCTCTCCACCCAGCCCTGGGCCTACTTCACCGCCGACGGCAATTACCCGCCAACCCGCGCCAAGCCTGAAGTCTGGCGCCAGGCGGCAGACTTCAAGCAGGCACAGGTGAGCTACCTGGCGGCCGTGGACCAACTGGTCAACGTGTCGGGCAGCAACGACATGCCCGCCATCCGCTCAAGCGTTGACGCCGTGCAAAAAAGCTGCAAGAGCTGCCACGACAAGTTTCGCAATGAGACGCCGGGCGGTTAACGTGAAATAACTTTCATGTCCCGAGGGCGGGCATGAGTCCATGAAAGTTAGTCACACCGATTAAGCTATATTATTTATAGCTGTTAGCGCATGTTTCTAAAGGGCTAGAGCCCTATTTCTTATAAAAATCAGTGCTGCCGATGCTTCCACCGAAACCACCCGCAGCATGCCTGCCATGCTTTTTTTCGTGCGCCCGGCGCTACTCGGACGCCAACGGTGTCAGCCAGCGCGCCGAGAACTCAGGCGCGCTCACGGCACGGCCAAACAGGTAGCCCTGACCCAGCTCACAGCCCAAAGCTGCCAAATGCGCACGCTGGTCGGCTTGTTCAATGCCTTCGGCCACCAGGGTGTGACCCAGG
>JBBQSS010000013.1:0-28927 GCA_038213665.1 Burkholderiales bacterium
GCCCAGATGACGCAGGATTTTTGTTCAGCTGCAAGGCGTAAAAATGGGCGTATAGCGAGCTATACAACCGTTTTTGCAACGCAGCAGATGGACAAAAAGACAAGTCAGATGGGTATATTTTTCGCAGGAAATCACCTTAGCTGGCAGCGGGTCGGTGCGGGCAGGCCTCGCGCGTGCAATGGGCGTAAAGGCTGAGGGCGTGGTCGGCAATGGTGAACCCTTTGGCCTTGGCCACAGCATGCTGGCGCTGCTCAATTTCGGCATCAAAAAACTCTTCCACCCGGCCACAGTCCAGGCAGACCAGATGGTCATGGTGCTGGCCTTCGTTGAGTTCATAAACCGCTTTGCCGCTCTCAAAATGGCTGCGCACCAAAATATCTGCTTGCTCAAATTGCGCCAGCACCCGGTACACCGTGGCCAGCCCGACGTCCGAGTGTTCCAGCAGCAGCACGCGAAACACATCCTCGGCCGTCATGTGGCGTTGCTGGCCTTTCTGAAAAATTTCCAGAATCTTCAGCCGGGGCAGGGTGGCTTTGAGCCCGGTGCTTTTAAGTTCGTCGATCTTGGTCATGTGGCGTTCGGGGGGGTGGTCGGGTTTTGTCTGTATGAGCCCGGCATGGGGCTAACAGTACAATGTTCTGCTCTTATTGTCACTTGATTTGCCTATGTTTGATTCTCTCGCTCGTTGCGTCTGGTTGAGTTCGCTTGGCGCGCTCTTGGTCACCTTGTCTGCCTGTGGCAGTGTCGACAGTGCCAGCAACCGTTTGGTGAATGTGATCACACCGTACAAGATTGACATCGTGCAGGGCAACTTTGTGTCGCGTGAGCAAGCTGCCGCGCTCAAAGAGGGCATGAGTCGAGCCCAGGTGCGCGACATTTTGGGCACACCCCTGCTCACCAGCATCTTTCACGCCGACCGTTGGGACTACGTGTTCACCTTCAAGCGCCAGGGTGCACCGTCCCAGGCACGCCGGGTCACGGTGTATTTCAAGGACGACGTGCTGGCAAAAATAGAGGCCGACGCCCTGCCAAGTGAGGCCGAGTTTGTGGCGTCACTGGATTCGGGTCGCAAGGCAGGCAAAGTGCCAGTGCTTGAAATGTCCGAAGACAGCCTGAAAACCACGGCGGTCGCCCAACCCCTTGAGATCAAACCACTGCCGCCGCTGCCCACAAGCTACCCGCCGCTTGAAACTGCCCCTAACTGAACTCGACCATGACCGTGTCTACTCTTCACCACATTTGCGTGGCTGGTGCCAGCGGGCGCATGGGCCGCATGCTGATTGAGGCCGTGACCCAGGCGGACGATTGCCAGCTCAGCGGCGCCCTCGATGTGCCCATCAGTCCAGCCGTGGGCTTGGACCCGGCGGCTTTTCTCGGGCGCAGCAGCGGCATTGCCATCAGTGCTGATCTGCTCACCGGCTTGAACCACGCCCATGCCCTGATTGATTTCACCCGGCCTGAAGGCACCATGGCGCATCTGGCGGCTTGCCGCGCGCTGGGGGTGAATGCCGTGATTGGCACCACCGGTTTCAGTGAGGCGCAAAAGCAGGAAATTGCTGAAATCGCCAAAGACATGGCGATCGTCATGGCCCCGAACATGAGCGTGGGCGTGAACGTGACCCTGAAGCTGCTGGAAATGGCCGCCAAGGCACTCAACACCGGTTATGACATCGAAATCATCGAGGCGCATCACCGCCACAAGGTGGACGCACCCTCGGGCACCGCCCTGAAAATGGGCGAAGTCATCGCCAACGCGCTGGGTCGCGACCTGAAGGAGTGCGCCGTTTACGCCCGCCAAGGCGTCACCGGCGAGCGTGACCCGTCCAGCATCGGTTTTGCCACCATTCGCGGTGGCGACATCGTGGGTGACCACACCGTGTTGTTTGCCGGGACCGGTGAGCGCATCGAAATCAGTCACAAGTCAGGTAGCCGGGTGTCTTACGCCGAAGGCAGCCTGCGCGCCGTGCGGTTTTTGCAAGGGCGCAAAGCCGGTTTGTTTGACATGGCTGATGTGCTGAACCTGAAATGAACCTGGCCGAGTTTTTTTGGCAGGGTGACGCGCTGGCGCGCTCGGTGGCGCTGTTGTTGCTGGCCATGTCGGTGGGCAGCTGGGTGGTGATTTTGTGGAAGTCCTGGCTGTTGCACCGGGCCAGTGCGGATGTGGCGCGTTGCGTGGCCGCCTTCTGGCAGTCTTCCACCGTCGATGAAGCCACCCCAAAAATAAAGGCTTTTGACCGTGAAGCCCTCGTTCTTCCTATGGTTCTAGCTATAAAAATTGAAGCAGACGGCACTTTGGCCAGCGCCGGTGACCGGGCCCAGCAACTGACCCGCGTGCTGCGCAATGCCCTGCACGAGGCGTTGGCCAAGTTGCAGCACGGCCAAGTGTTGCTGGCCACCGTGGGTGCCACGGCGCCATTTGTGGGCTTGCTCGGCACCGTCTGGGGCATCTACCACGCGCTGATTGGCATTGCCAGCGCGGGTCAGGTCACCATTGACAAAATTTCCGGCCCGGTGGGCGAGTCGTTGATCATGACGGCGGCGGGCTTGATGGTGGCGATTCCTGCGGTGCTGGCCTTCAATGTGCTGGGCCGCGCGGTGGCAGGGATTGAGGCCGAGCTGGAGGGTTTTGCCCGTGACCTGCGTGAGCTTGGCAGCGCAGGCGCGGATTCCCGCGCCACTGTTCACTGAAGGCACAGGCCAGTCATGTCTTTTGGTCGTCTGGATCGCACTGCCGGCTCGCAGCCTATGAGCGACATCAACATGACGCCGCTGATTGATGTGATGCTGGTGCTGGTGGTGATTTTTATCATCACCGCGCCCTTGTTGGTCAGCTCCATCAAGCTGGACCTGCCCAAAACCGACGCAGCCAAAGCGGGTGACGCGCCCAAGTCGGTCACGGTGGTGATGGATGCGGCGGGCCAGACTTACCTCAAAGACCAGGCTATTGCCCTGGATGAGTTGGCGCGCCAGCTCGCCCTGTCGGCCCAGGCCAACCCTCAAACCGAAGTGCTGTTGCGTGCCGACAAAACCGTGCCTTATGGCCGCATCGTTGAGGTCATGGGCGCGGCACAAAAGGCGGGCCTGAACCGCATTGGTTTCGTAGCCGATGCGTCCGTACCTGCCGCTGCACCCGCGCAGGCCAAGCCAGCAGCCGTTGCGCCAGTGCTGATGCCTGCAGCCAAACCCTAAAATCGATTTCTATTTCACGCTAAAGCGGCCTCAAGCGCCGCATCTCCAGACTGCCATGCAAGACAAATACAACCACCTTGACGTTGAACCCGCCGCCCAGGCCCATTGGACCGCGTTGGACGCCTACCGCGTGCGCGAAAACGCCCTTGACGTCAACGGCAAGCCCAAGAAGAAGTTTTACGCCTGCTCCATGCTGCCTTACCCGAGCGGCAAGTTGCACATGGGCCACGTGCGCAACTACACCATCAACGACATGCTGACGCGCCAGCTGCGCATGCAAGGCTACAACGTGTTGATGCCGATGGGCTGGGACGCCTTTGGCCTGCCCGCTGAAAACGCCGCCCTGAAAAACGGTGTGCCGCCAGCCAAATGGACGTTTGAAAACATTGCCTACATGAAGCAGCAGATGCAGGCCATGGGCCTGGCCATCGACTGGAGCCGTGAGGTGGCCACCTGCACGCCCGAGTATTACAAGTGGAACCAGTGGCTGTTTTTGAAGATGCTGGAAAAAGGCATTGCCTACCGCAAGACCCAGGTGGTGAACTGGGACCCGGTTGACATGACGGTGCTGGCCAACGAACAGGTGATCGACGGCAAGGGCTGGCGCACCGGGGCGGTGGTAGAAAAGCGCGAGATTCCGGGCTACTACCTGGCCATTACCCAGTACGCCGAAGAACTGCTGGCCAACGTCACCGGCGACAAGATGCCCGGCTGGCCTGAGCGCGTCAAGCTGATGCAGGAGAACTGGATTGGCAAGAGCGAGGGCGTGCGGTTTGCATTCACCCATGACATCCGGGGTGCCGATGGCAAACTGATCGGGGCAACGGCAGACGCATCCACGGGCGAATTGGGCCGCATGTATGTGTTCACCACCCGGGCTGACACCATCATGGGGGTGACTTTTTGCGCGGTGGCGGCTGAGCATCCGCTGGCTTTGCATGCGGCAGCGTCCAACCCGGCCCTGGCCGCATTTATTGTGGAATGCGCACGGGGTGGCACCACCGAGGCCGAGTTGGCCACGCAAGAGAAAAAAGGCATGGCGACCGGCCTGTTTGTGACACATCCGCTGACGGGCGCGCAGGTGGAAGTCTGGGTCGGCAATTACGTACTGATGTCGTATGGCGACGGCGCGGTGATGGGCGTGCCGGCGCATGACGAGCGGGATTTTGCGTTTGCGTTGAAATATGCGCTGGCGATCAAACCTGTGGTTGGCGTGGCGGCGGTCAAAGCGGCGATCACGACACCGGCTGGGGCACCGGTTACGCCGGGTTCCTCAGACTGCGAGCAGAAGTCGTCACCCGGCGCAACCGATACCCCAGCCTCGTTGGTGTTCGATGCCCTGATGTGGCAAGACTGGTACGCGGAAAAGGGCGCTGGGTTTGCCATCAACTCTGGCAAATACGATGGCTTGAGCTTCAAGGATTGTGTGGCAGCCGTGCTGGCCGACCTGACGGCGCTGGGCCTTGGCGAGAAAAAGATCACCTGGCGCCTGCGCGACTGGGGCGTGAGCCGCCAGCGCTACTGGGGCACACCCATTCCGATCATCCACTGCGACGAACACGGCGCCGTGCCGGTGCCCGAAAAAGATTTGCCCGTGGTGTTGCCGGTTGATCTGGTGCCGGACGGCTCGGGCAATCCGCTGGTCAAGTGCGAAGCCTTTCACGCGGCGAGTCCCGGAAGCGACAAGCGTGTCGCGTGCCCGATCTGCGGCAAAGCAGCGCGGCGCGAGACCGACACCATGGACACGTTTGTCGACAGCTCCTGGTACTTCATGCGCTACTGCGACCCGAAAAACGCCGACCAGATGGTGGCCGAGGGCGCCGACTACTGGATGCCAATGGACCAGTACATTGGCGGCATCGAACACGCCATCCTGCACCTGCTGTACGCGCGTTTCTGGACCAAGGTGATGCGTGACCTCGGTCTCGTCAAGGTGGATGAACCCTTTACCAAGCTGCTCACGCAAGGCATGGTGCTCAACCACATTTACTCGCGCCGCACCGCAAAAGGCGGCAAAGACTACTTCTGGCCGGCTGACGTGGCACACGTGTGTGACGAGGCTGGCAAGGTCACCGGCGCCCGTTTGATCAAGGCCGTGGGCGATTTGGCGGTGGGTACGCTGATTGATTACGAGGGCGTGGGCACCATGTCCAAGTCGAAAAACAACGGCGTGGACCCGCAAGACCTGATCGAAAAATACGGTGCCGACACCGCCCGCCTGTACACCATGTTCACCGCGCCGCCCGAGGCCACGCTGGAGTGGAACGATGCGGCAGTAGAGGGCAGCTACCGTTTCTTGCGCCGCGTCTGGAACTTTGGCGTCAAACTGTCCGCTATTGATTCGGTAGCTGCTGACGCAAGTTTGAAGGGGGCTACAAGCCTAAAAGATGTAAATTTTGGGAAAGAGGCCAAAGCCTTGCGGCTGGAATTGCACAGCGTGCTCAAGCAGGTGGACTACGACTACCAGCGCATGCAATACAACACCGTGGTGTCAGGCGCAATGAAGATGATCAACGCGTTGGAGAATTTTGCCGCCACGCTCGACGTCAAGGCGCCCGACTGTGCCGGTGCCCAGGTCGCGTTGTTTGAAGGTTTTGGCATTCTGTTGCGCTGCCTGTACCCGGCCACGCCGCACATCGCCCACGCGTTGTGGTCTGAGCTGGGTTATGCCGGTGTGCTGGGCGATTTGCTCGATGCCTCCTGGCCCCAGGTTGACCCCAGTGCCTTGGTGCAAGACGAAATTGAGCTCATGCTGCAGGTCAACGGCAAGCTGCGCGGCTCGATTGTGGTCAGCGCCAGCGCCGACAAGGCGACCATTGAGCAAGCCGCCATCGCGCATGAGATGTTCCAGAAGTTCAGCGAGGGTGCCGCACCCAAAAAGGTCATTGTGGTGCCGGGCCGCCTGGTCAACCTGGTGCTCTGAGCCATGCCGCACCTTCCTTCCATGGTCAATCAAAAATCCACCGCTCGGCGTACCTTCATGCATCTGGCGGGTGCGCTGGCCGCCAGCGCTGCGTTGAGCGCTTGCGGTTTCAAGTTGCGCGGTTATCAGGCGTTTGCCTTCACCCGCATTGCCATCATGCCCAATCCCGGCGGGGACGTCGCGCAGGCCTTGCGCCGCTCGTTTGGTGCCGTTGTGCAGGTGTTGGCGCCGGATGAGCCGCTGACGCAGGCGCAGTTGGTGTTGAATGTGGGCAACGAGCTGCGCGAACGCGTGGTGGTGGGTGTCAACGCGTCGGGTCAGGTGCGTGAGTTGCAGTTGCGCATGCGCGTGCGTTTGCGCCTCACCACGGGCCTGGGCAAAGAAATCATCAATGACGATGAAATTTTGCAGCAGCGCGACATCAGTTACTACGAAACCGCCGCGCTGGCCAAAGAAGCCGAAGAAGCCTTGCTTTTCCGCGACATGCAGTCCGACATCGTGCAGCAAATCCTGCGCCGTCTGGCGGCGGTGAAGGCATCCCAGCTCGACTGAGCCCTGACGTCACTGGAAGCCTGTGCAACTCAACCCCGCCCAGCTGAGCGCCCACCTGAACAAGGGGCTCAAGAGCCTCTACACCCTGCATGGTGACGAGCCGCTGCTGATCCAAGAGGCGCTGGATGCCATTCGCAGCGCGGCGCGCGCCCAAGGCTTTAGCGAGCGCAGCTCGCACACCGTTTCAGGTGCCCACTTTGACTGGAGCGAGGTGTTGGCCGCCGGTGGCAGCTTGAGCCTTTTTGCCGACAAGCAAATCCTTGAGCTGCGCATCCCGTCAGGCAAGCCCGGCAAAGAGGGCAGCACCGCCCTGCAGCAGTTGGTGGACCAATCGCGTGGCAATGACAGCACCTTGACATTGGTGATGTTGCCCCGGCTGGACCGCGCCACCAAAGCAAGCGCCTGGTTTGTCGCGCTTGAAAGCGGCGTCACGCTGGAAGTGGCGCCAGTGGAGCGTGCCGCCCTGCCACAGTGGATTGCCCAGCGCCTGGGCGCCCAGGGCCAGCGTGTGGTGGCCGGGGTCGAAGGCCAGCGCACCTTGCAGTTTTTTGCCGACCGGGTCGAAGGCAACCTGCTGGCGGCACATCAGGAAATTCAGAAACTGGCCTTGCTGCACCCCGGCGGTGCGTTGAGTTTTGAGCAGATCGAGAGCGCTGTGCTCAATGTGGCCCGCTACGACGTGTTCAAGCTGAGCGAGTCGGTGCTGGCCGGGCAACACGTGCGCGTGCAGCGCATGCTCGACGGCCTGCAGGCCGAAGGCGAGGCCGCCGTACTGGTGCACTACACGCTGGCGGAAGACATTCGCGCCCTCAAACGTGTCAAAGATGCGATGGCCCGGGGCAGCCCGCTGCCGATGGCCTTGCGTGAGCAGCGCGTGTGGGGCAACAAAGAGCGCCTGTTCGAGCGGGTGTTGCCGCGTCTGAGCGACCAGGCCCTGGCGCATCTGCTGCAAAGCGCGCACCAGGTGGACGGCATCGTCAAAGGATTGAAGCAAGCCGACTGGCCGACCGAGCCCTGGCAAGCGCTGGCACGGCTGGCGATGATGCTGTGCGGGCTGTGTGCCGCAGGGCCGGCCAAGGCGGTGGTTGGCGGGCGTGGCCAGTAGCAGGAACCTTTGGGGGTGGTGCTATGCACGCGTTTGTCCATGGCAAGTTTTCCATAGAGGTTCTTTGCGTCGCTAACATTCGCCTTGTGACTGAACCAATCCCATTCTTTACCCGCACGCACCGAGCCACTCATGTCTAAGCCCCGCTCCTGCCCTTCTTGCCACGTGCCCATGGAAAAACATTCGCTCGCCAGCGTGGCGGGTGGCACGGTGTTGCTTGACCTGTGTTTTGCGTGCCATGGCATCTGGTTTGACCCGCAAGAGAACCTGAAGCTTTCACCGGCCGCCGTGGTGGAACTGTTTCGCTTGCTGCACGCGCACCAGAGTGACACCCGTCAGGCGCTGGCGCTCAAGATGGCCTGCCCGCATTGCAGGGGCGCGCTGGCGCAGGGCTTTGACGTGGTCAAGAGCGGGCGCTACATCACCTACCGCTGCCCGCAGCGGCATGGGCGCTTCAGCGCGTTTTCCAGCTTCATGATCGAAAAAGGTTTTGTGCGCCAACTCACCCAGCCCGAAATTGATGACATGGCGCAGCGTGTGGCGGTGATTTACTGCAACAGTTGCGGTGCTCCGGTAGACCTGCGCAAAGACCACGCCTGCCCGCATTGCCGCTCAGCGTTTTCATTGCTTGACCCCAAGGCCGTGGAGCGGGCGCTGCAAGGCTATGCCAAAGCGGTTAGCACCACCGGGGTGGTCGATATGCCGCAGTTTGCCGATGCCTTGATCATGGTCGAGCGCGACCGCCTGCAAGCCCAGCGTGACGCAAAACAACGCGGCGACTTTTCCTTGCCGGGTGACACCTCACCGCGCATTGACCTGTGGGGTGTGGGCCTGGCGATGGTGTGGCAGATGTTGAACTAACGCGCATGGTCAAGATGGCCACGCCGACGCATGAACGTTGAACAGGAGTCGCCGCTGTCTTGTAGGCGCTCAGCCCTCTGGGCGAAAAGGCGCCGGGCATGCAAAGGTCCATCGCCCCGAGGGCTGGGCTCTTACGGGCGGCAGAAATATCTACTGCACTTTCAAGTGAAGTCGCCGAGGAAAAGCCCTGTTCTTTTGTGTGAACACACCCGCCGTTTCAGGCAAAGTGGTCAAACGAGGCAAAGGTGTTGGGCAGCAGCTGGCCCTGCGCGTCCACCACACGCAAGCCGGGTTCTGCGTCAATGCAGCCAATGCGGCGCACCGGCGTTTGGCTTTGCAGGGCGGCGGCTTCGACCGCCTCACGCTGCTCGGGTGGGGCGGTGAACAGCAGCTCGTAATCGTCGCCGCCAGCCAGCGCCAGTGCGCGCCATTGTTGCGCTGACAAATTTACAAGAAATTGGCCTGTAGCCCTTTTGGAATAAGCGTAAGCAGCTATAGAGATAATAGCATTATCGGCCTGCACCGTGGCCCCCACGCCAGAGCCCGTCAGGATGTGAGCAAGGTCACCCAGCAGGCCGTCGCTGACATCAATGGCGGCGGTGGCCACGCCGCGCAAGGCCAGGCCCAAGGCCACGCGTGGGGTCGGGGTGTCTAGCCTGGCCTGGGCCAAAGCCAGTACCCTGGCCGCTGCGCTTGCCAAAGCGGTGCCGGCCTCAAGCTTTGCTGTCGTTGTCGTGCCGGTCGCTTGATTTGATGGCGATGGCGATTGCGATTGCGATTGCGATTGCGGTTGCGGTTGCGGTTGCGCTGGTGCTTGTGCTTGTGCTTGTGCTTGTGCTTGTGCTTGCGCTGGTGCTTGTGCTGGTGCTGGTGCTGGTGCTTGTGCTTGTGTTTGTGTTTGTGTTTGTGTTTGCGTTTGAGCGGGCCAGTGCAGTTTGCCCAGTGCTACATCCAGCGCCAGCCGCGCGTCGCCCACGGTGCCGCTCACGTACAGATCGTCGCCGGGCTGCGCACCGGAGCGCAGCAGCGCCTGCGAGCGGCCATTCACCACCGGCACTTCGCCAAACACAGTGATGCAGATGTTCAGCGGCCCGGCCGTGGTGTCGCCGCCAATCAGCTCGCAGCCATGCGCGTCGGCCAAGGCAAACAGGCCGTCTGCAAATGCCGCCAGCCAGGGCTCATTCACCGAGGGCAGGGCCAATGCCAGCGTGAACGCCAACGGCTTGGCGCCACACGCTGCCAGGTCGCTCAGGTTGACGGCCAGCGCCTTGTGGCCGAGTTTGCGCGGGTCAGTATCGGCAAAAAAGTGGCGACCCTGCACCAGCATGTCGCAGGAGATGGCCAACTGGGTGCCAGGGCTGGGCTGCAGTAGCGCGCAGTCATCACCAATCCCCAAGGCCGCGCACCGGGCAGGGCGTTTGAAGTAACGCGCAATCAGGTCAAATTCACCCATTTTTCAGGTCTTTCTCTGGGGGCGTTGCTGGCTCTTGCGCGGGCCAGAAAAAACTCGCCAGTCGCTGGCGTAGGCGCGCCTTGATGGCCAGCCGGATGCGTTGGCGGTCGACGTGGCTCACGTTGTGCGCGCGCAGTGCCAACCGGAACGCCAGGTAAAAACTCACGCCCAGGTTCAGCACACCGATGAACACAATGCTCGCCAGCGCCCACCACACGGCGCTTTGCCAGAAGATGTCGACCCCCACGCTGGCCACGGCCGCCGCAATCAGACCGGTGGAGAGTGTCACGTGGCGCACTTCCAGCCCAAGCCCGAAGAAGGCCGCAAAGGCGGGCACCAGCCCCAGCAACAAGCCCAGTGAGATGTTCGATGCCAAACCGGCAATGTGGCGGCGCATGAAGCAGGCCCAACGCTCGGCCCGTGCCTGGCCCAGCAGGTTCGAGATGCGCGGGTTGTAGCGTATGGCGGAGTCCAGCCGGTGCAGCACAAACCAGTTTTCCGTCCAGCCGGCAATGATGCTCGACGCAAACAGCAGCACGCCGGTGAAGGCCGCAAACAAGGCAGTGGGGCCGCGCAAATCGAGGCTGTGCAACACATAGGCCGCTTTGGTGGCGTCAATCATCGGTGCGCCAAACGCCAGCAGCAGGGCGCCACTGAGCAGCAGCACGCAAGGCACCACCAGCGCCAGGTTGCCCATGATGGCGGCCATTTGTGAGCGCACCAGGTGCGCCACCTCATCAACAAACCCATCGACTGCGCCGGGTGCGCCCAGTTCCTTGAGCTTGGCGGCCATGGCCGGGGCCGTCATGGCGGGTTGTTTGGTGGCCACCGTCCAGCGCAGCAGGTAGATCAGGACAAAACTGGCGGCGTAGTTCAGGCTGTCAAGAAAACCACCCCAGAATGCTGACAAGCCCAAGGCTGCGATGGCAAATTTGAGCAAGGTGGTGAGTGAAATCACGGCCCCGCCGCCGGCCGCGTCACGCAGCATCTGAAAGTATTGGGCGCGGGTGCGGGTGATGTAGTGGCCGCCCGTCGCGGAGCTGCGTTCGGCCACTTTGGCCGCCAGCATCGATGAATTGGCGGTAATCAGCGCGCGTACGCTGCGCCGCTCCCGCCCGATCAGCACCAGTTGGGCCAGCAACTGCACCGTGTGGCGTTGTGGCTGCTCAGACAGCAGGCAGTCCAGCAGGGCGCGAATGCGCAACACCCGCGTCCGTAACTGGCGCAACTGAAACACCAGGTTGACCGAAATGCCGTTCGCGTCCAGGTGGGTGTAGACCGTGGCTGCGGCATGGCGGCAAGCGTCAAGCTGACCCAAGTAGTGCTGCAATGCCGCCTGGCGCGCGGCTGAGTGGGCATTCGGCGATGCCAAAAAAGCCGCCTGCAGCGCCATCACGTCCCGGTCCAGTGCGTGAAAGGGCGCGGTGTCGAGCGCCGGTGCACTCATGCGCAGGCGCAGCTCGGGCGAGAACCCTGCGTTGCGTATCTGGCTGGTGCAAAACGTCAGGGCCTCCAGCAGGGTGGCTTGCCACGGTGACACCCGGTGTTGCCCGCAATCAGGCACCCAGGCGCAGGTGCCACCGTTGACCTCATCACAGCTGACTTGCAGCAGCTCGGCCAGCCGGGCCAAGGTGGCGTCGTCCAGCGCATTGAGCCACTGGGCGTCAAACTTGTCACACAGCACCAGTGAAAACAGGCTGGCGGCATCAGCGGTCTCAGGGGTGCCGGGCAGCCATTTCAGGCGCAAGCGTTCAGCCAGTTCGCTGGCAAAGGCACTGCGCGAAGAAAATCCGTAGTCGGCCAGCAAGGATGTGGCATCGACCGTGCCCAGCAAGACTTGCCACCAGGCCTGCAGCTTGGCGCGGGCCTGGTGGCGCTGTTGCAAGGCGTCGAGCAGCAAGGTGACACGCGCCACGGCGCGCGGGACCGAATCGCCGCTGCCGCGCACCCAGGCCAGCAGGTTAATCAGCCAAATGTGACGATGCGCCAGGTGGGCATGCGGGTCAAGGGCATCCAGCAGCTCAGACAGGTCAAGGTTGGGGGTCATGCAGTCAATGCAGGGTGCGCTTGCCGCCACTTTCGCTCAGGGCATCCAGCACAAACATGGGCACGTCCACATCAAACTTTTCGCCATCTTCGGCCACGCAGAAAAAGCTGCCGTGCATGGTGCCGGTGGGGGTGTGCAGGCGCGTGCCGCTGGTGTACTCGAACGATTCGCCCGGCTGCAACAGCGGCTGGTGCCCGACCACCCCAAGGCCTTTGACCTTTTCGTGGTGGCCTTGCGCGTCGTTGACGTTCCAGGTGCGCGAAATCACTTGCGCGGCGACGCGCCCGGTGTTGCGTATGGTGATGGTGTAAGCAAAAAAATACAGGTGTTGCGCCGGGTCTGACTGGTCAGCCAGGTAGCGCGGCTGCACCTGCACGAGAAGTTGGTAGGGGGGTGTTGAACTCATGGTGTGATGCTAACGGTGAAAGTTGCTGGCAGCTACAAGCCCACTTGGATACCCCGGAGCGCATGCGCTCATTGCACCCGCCCTGCCGCCTGGGCTCAGGGTGTGCCGGGCAGGGGTGGCAATTCCAGCGTGACACGGCCACCGCCCTGCATGTCGGGGGCGAGGGTGGCACTGCGGGCTTTGACTGACTGCAGCACCAGATCGTCAGACAAACGCTGGCCCACACGGTAAGGCTTGGCGGGTTCGTCGTTGATGGCAATCAGGGCGCTGCCCCCGCGTGAGCCCTGGGCAATCACGCCCAGCAGTTTGTACTTTGCCTGGGCGCTGGTGGTGGGGGCTGGCGCGCCCGAAGCGGCATCTGGGTTAGCGCCGAGCAAGCGCGCCACTTTGGCGGTGTCGATGGTGGCACTGGCCGGCTCGGGTGCCATGGCGCGCACCGCGCTGACTGGGGCCGGCCACTTCAGCACCCAATAAGCCACGCTGGCGGCCGCCATGGCGGCCAAAAAAAAGGTGACAAGGCGTAGCAACCAAGGGTTGGGGGGTGTTTGAAGGCTTAAGCTCTGCATGGGTGCGATTATCATCGCAACATTTTTCTGCCACCTCCCGTTTCACCATGACCATCAACCACCCCCCCGCCTCCCTCGCCCAACGCCTGCAGCGCGGCTTCACCTTGATTGAGCTGATGGTGGTGCTGCTCATCATTGGTGTGCTGGCTGCTCTGGTGGTCCCCAATGTGCTGGACCGCGCCGATGACGCCCGCGTCACCGCGGCCAAGACCGATGTCACCAACCTGATGCAGGCCTTGAAACTCTACCGGCTTGACAACCAGCGCTATCCCACGGCAGAGCAGGGCTTGCAGGCCTTGCTGGTCAAGCCGACCACGCCGCCAGTGCCCAGCAACTGGAAAACTTACCTCGACCAGCTGCCCAAAGACCCCTGGGGCGCGCCCTATGTGTACCTGAACCCCGGCATCAAGGGCGACGTTGACGTGATGTCTTACGGCGCCGACGGCCAGGCGGGTGGCGAAGGCAAGAATGCCGACGTTGGCAGCTGGCAGCCTTGATCCATGGTCTGTCATGGCGAAGCGCGTTCACGACGCGGCCGCTTTTAAAAGCTGGACGTCATGGGTGGATGCAATCCGCTCGCCATGACGGCAACCGTCTGCTGAGGCTGCGCGGCTTCACCCTGCTGGAACTGCTGGTGGTGCTGGCGATTGTGGCGATTGGCTCGGCCGGTGTGGGGTTTGCCATGCGCGACGGCACCCAGAACCAGCTGGAGCGCGAGGCCTTGCGTTTGTCGGCGCTGCTGGAATCGGCCAGGGCGCGCTCACAACTCACAGGTGTGCCGGTGCGCTGGCAGCCCACGGCGAAAGGCTTTCATTTTGAGGGTCTAAGCGACCCGGCGGGCAGTGACGCGGCGCTGCCGCAAAGCTGGCTTGATGCCGACATGCGTGCCGAACTTGACCAAAATGCCCTGCCGGGCCAAGCGGCCGCGTTACTGTTGGGCCCCGAGCCGATCATTCCCCCGCAAAGTGTCACCCTGATGTCTCGCAGCCAGCCCGACAAGCGCTTGCGTCTGGCCACCGATGGCGTGCGCCCCTTTGCCGTGCAGGGGGCACCGTGAAGGCGGGCGCGCACCTGGGCGCAGCCGCCGGCCTGAGCGCAAGGTGCCGCGCCGTGGGCTTGCCCGCGCGCGGCTGGCCAACACAACGCGGCTTCACCCTGGTTGAAGTCCTGGTGGCGTTGGGCATTGTGGCCATTGCCCTGACCGCCGGTCTGCAGGCCACCGGCGCCATCACGCGCCATGCCGAGCGCCAGTCGGACATGTTGCTGGCCCAGTTGTGCGCTGAAAATGCGCTGACCCAGGTGCGTCTGGCACGCCAGTTGCCCGGCGTGGGTGACAACCAAACCGCCTGTGAACAAGCCGGGCGCAAGCTGGCTGTGTCGTTGGTGGTGCGCCCCACGCCCAACCCGAATTTTCGCCGTGTCGATGCCCAGGTGCTCGATGGCGAGGTGCCGATCTGGCGCGTCAGCACCGTGGTGGGGCGCTACTGATGACGCGCATTGGGCTGGGCCGGGGCCGTCGCGCGGTGCCTGTCAACTTGCGTCGCCGTTGTGCCCTCATGGGCTTTACCCTGATTGAATTGCTGGTGGCCATCAGCCTGATGGCGCTGATGGCGCTGTTGAGCTGGCGCGGGCTTGATGGCATCAGCCGTGCCCAAACCCAATTGCAACAGCGCAGCGACGACGTGCAAGCCTTGCAGGCCACGCTCGGGCAGTGGGGGGCCGACCTGGATGCCATGGCGGTGCAACCCAATCTGTCCAGTCTGGACTGGGACGGCCGCGCCCTGCGCATCTTGCGCCGTGGCAGTGCCGCCCCCGGTGAAGGCCTGCATGTGGTGGCCTGGGCGCGCCGCAACGTGGACGGCACCGGCCAATGGCTGCGCTGGCAGTCGCCCGAGCTGCGCAGCCGGGGTGAGCTGGATCTGGCCTGGCAAAAAGCCCAGGCATGGGCGCAAACCCCAAGCGACGAAGACCGCCTGCGCGAGGTGCGCACGGTGGCGCTGGATGGTTGGCAGATTTTTTACTACCGCAGCAACGCCTGGACCAACCCGCTGTCGAGCGCCGGCACGGGCGACGCCGGGGTTGCCAGCGCTGCGGTGGCGGTGGCGTCAGCGCCCACCGCAGCGGCCCCGGACACCACCCCGGACGGCGTGCGGCTGGTGCTGAACCTGTCTGCCGGGCAAGCCCTCAGCGGCACCCTCACACGTGACTGGGTGCGCCCGGTGCTCGGGGGTGGCAAATGAGCCCGCGCCAACATCCAAGCCAACAACTGCGCCGCACCATGGCGGGCACGGCACCACATGCCGCTTGGCACACCGGCGGGCGCCCAGCCCAGCGCGGTGCTGCCATTCTGATGGCCATGCTCACCGTGGTGCTGGTCGCCACGCTGGCCTCAAGCATGCTGTGGCAGCAGTGGCGTGGGGTCGAGCTTGAATCGGCCCAGCGCACGCGGGTGCAGTCGGCCTGGATATTGACCGGGGCGCTGGACTGGGCGCGGCTGATTCTGCGTGAAGACGCCCGCCAGGGCGGCTCCGACCATCTGGCCGAGCCTTGGGCCGTGCCCCTGGCACCCGCGCGCTTGTCCACCTTTTTGGCCGCCGAGCGCGGCCAGGCCCTGGTCACAGACGACACCGACCCTGACAGCGACGCCTTTTTGGCCGGCCACATTGACGATTTGCAGGCGCGCCTGAATGTCACCAACCTGCTTGACAACGGCAAACTGCATGAGCCCAGCCGGGCGGCCTGGGCCAAGCTGTTCAAGCAACTGAACTTGCCCGAGGCCGAGCTTGACCGCATGACGCAGCGCCTGTGGCAAGCCAGCAATGCAGCGCTCAGTGGTAACGCTGACCCGTTGGCCGCGCTTGTGCCGCAGTCCGTGGCCGACCTGGCCTGGCTCGGCTTGTCCGCCAGCACCCTGCAAACCCTGGCCCCCTTTGTGACGCTGTTGCCGGTGCGCACGCCGGTCAACCTTAATACTGCAGCGGCTGAAGTGCTGGTGGCCTGCATCGAGGGGCTGGACATGGCACAGGCGCGCCAGCTGGCGCAGTCACGCGCGGCCAAACCGATGGACACCCTGATGGATGCCCTGCTGCTGGTGTCCAACCCGGCGGTGAATTTTGACGCCGCCGAGCACAGCGTGGGCTCACGCTTTTTCAGCGTGACCGGCCAGTTGCGCGTCGGGCAGACCACGCTGCAAGAACGCTCGATGTTGCAGCGTGATGGCCTGACGGTGACCACTTTGAGCCGCACGCGCGAGCTGGTCGCCGCTGCGGGGCCCGCTAAATGGGCCGCCCCTACAATGAATTCCTACTGACACCATGACGACGCTGATCATCACCTTACCCCTGGCTGGCGCTGATGCTGATGCGCTTGCCCTTTACGACCATGTGGTGAGCGATGGCATGACCGTCAGCGCGCATGCCAGCGTGCCGCTGGCGCTGCTGCCCACCACGCACGACGAGGTGGTGGCGCTGGTGCCAGCGCCGGCGCTGTCGTGGCACCAAGTCAAGCTGCCCGCAGGCAGTGTGCCGCGCGGCATGGCCGGTGAGCGCGCCCGTGCCCGGCTGCGCAGCATTCTGGACGGCATGCTGGAAGACCAGTTGCTCGACGACCCGGCGCAACTGCACCTGGCCTTGCAGCCAAACGCCACCTCCGATGCGCTGGTCTGGGTCGCCGCCTGTGACCGCGCCTGGCTGAAAACCGCCCTGGACACCCTGGCCCGGGCCGGGTACAACGTGGCGCGCATCGTGCCTGAATTCACGCCGCAGGCTTTGATCGACACGGTGCTGGTGACCGGTGCTGCGGACCACCCGCAGGTGGCTGGTTTGCAGCGTTTGGCCACGACCACGGCCATGGCCACGGTGGGCGAGTCTGCCGCCAACGAGGTACGCGGCGGCATGTTGGCCGGAGCGCTCAACGCGCCATCGCTGCTTTGGTTGGGTGAAACGTCGGCCCCAAATGCCACACACACCTTGGCGCAAGTGGTGGCCGAACCGGCCGTGGCCGCAGTGGCTGAAGCCTGGTTCAAGCGCCCCGTGCGCTTGCTGCAGCACGCCGAACGCCTGCTGCAGGCGGCGCAATCACCCTGGGATCTGGCGCAGTTTGACCTGGCGCACGCTCGCCGCGACCGGCGTTGGGCCAGCGTGACACAGGCTTTTGCCAGCTTTATGCGGGCGCCGCCATGGCGCGTGGCACGGGTGGCATTGGTGCTGGGTGTGCTGGCCAACCTGGTGGGCCTGAACGCCTGGGCACTGCGCGAGCAGGCGACTCTGAACGCCAAACGCCAGGTGGTGCGCACCGTGCTGCTTGAGACCTTTCCCAACATACCCGTGGTGGTGGACGCCCCCTTGCAAATGGCCCGTGAGGTGGCGGCCTTGCAGCGTGCCAGCGGCGGGGCAGTGGGTACCGACCTGGAGAGTATATTGTCATCATTTTCGGCTGTAGCCCCCGTATATTATGCGGTAGCAGCTATTGAATTCGGAGCAAACGAGTTGCGGTTGACGGGGCCTTCGGTGCCAGATGCCGCGTCGGTTGCGGCCCAACTCAAGGCCGCTGGCCTGCGTGCAAGTCTGCAGGGCGACCAGTGGCTGATTTCCGCCGGAGGCCAGCCATGAGCGTCTTCGCCAAAATGCAGATGCGTTGGCGCACGGTGTCGCCGCGTGAACAACGGCTGGTCAAGCTGGCCTTGGGTGTGGTGGCGCTGGCGCTGCTGTGGTGGGTGGCGCTGGCCCCCGCGCTCTCTGTACTCAAGACGGCACCGCAGCAGCATCAGGCGCTAGACGCCCAAAACCTGCAAATGCAGCAGTTGCAAGCCCAGGCGCTGGCCTTGCGCGCCCAGCCCGTGATCAGCGCAACTGAGGCGCGCCGTGCGCTGGAAGACGCTCTTGCGCCGCTGGGCGCCAGTGCGCAGATGGTGGTGCAAGTGGCGCGTGTCACCGTCACCCTTAAAGGCGTGGCCCCGCAGGCGCTGGCGCAGTGGCTTGCCACGGCCCGGCAAAATGCCCGCAGCGTACCCACTGAGGCGCGTCTGACGCGCAATGCCGCCGGTGCCTGGGATGGCACGGTGGTGTTGCAATTGCCTGCGTCATGAGGGCCAAGACGTTGTGACCATGACCCTGTTTACCCGCACATCCCGCCCCAAAGCGCTGCGCCGCGCAGGCCTGCCCGCGCGCCCCAGTGCTGCGCCAGCGCCCTGGGCTTGGGGCCTGGGCGGTGCGCTGGTCGGGCTGCTGCTGAGCGTGCTGGTGTTTGCCCCGGCACGCTGGCTGGCGGGGGCAGTAGGGCAGGCCAGCGCTGGCCAGGTCCTGCTGCAAGAGGCACGTGGCACGGTCTGGTCGGGCTCGGCGCAACTCACACTCACGGGCGGCGCAGGCAGTGCGTCGGCCACCCGCTTGCCGTCACGCCTGGGTTGGCAACTGCGGCCTGGTCTGGCGGGCTTGGCGGGGCGCCTGGAGGCCAGTTGCTGTCTGGCGCAGCCCTGGGGTTTTCAGCTGCTGCCGTCCTGGAACGGTGCGCAGTTGCATATGTCGGACAGCCCCTCGGTCTGGCCGGCGCAGTTGCTCGCAGGCCTGGGCACGCCTTTTAATACGCTTGCGCCGCAGGGGCAACTGGCGCTGAGCAGCCAGGGGCTGACCCTCACCTGGGCGGCCGGGCGGCTGCACATGGCGGGCCAGGCGCAGCTGGATGTGCAAGCGCTGTCGTCGCGTTTGTCCACCTTGCGCCCCATGGGCAGCTACCGCTTCACGCTCTCAGGTGGCGCTGCCCCCGAGCTGCAGCTGGCCACCTTGCAAGGCCCGTTGCAGCTCTCCGGGCGCGGCCAATGGGTGGGCGGACGGCTGCGTTTTGCAGGCGAAGCCAGCAGCGCGCCGGAACATCAGGCCGCACTGTCAAATTTATTGAACATCATTGGGCGGCGCAGCGGCGCGCGGTCCATCATCACGCTTGGGTAGTCACAATGAGTCAGCACATGCCACCAACCACTTTCACACCCGTCAAGAATGCTATTGTTTATATAGCTGCTTGCGCAGTATTTACGGGGGCTACAGGTCTATTTTCTATAAATTCCTGGGCGCAGTCAGGGCCAGCGGTCAGGGCCAATGAAGGGGTCACGCTGAATTTTCAGGGGGCCGAGATCGAGGCGGTGGCGCGCACTTTTGCCAGCATCACCGGGCGCAACGTGGTGGTGGACCCACGCGTCAAAGGCACGCTGACCCTGGTCACCGACCGGCCGGTGAGCCGCGCCACCGCACTGGCGCAATTTGTGGCGGCGCTGCGGCTGCAAGGCTACACCTTGGTGGAGTCCTCCGGGCTTTACAAAGTGGTGCCCGAGGCCGAAGCCAAGCTGCAAAGCGTCGGCGTCACGATTCAAGACGGCGACACCGGCAACCTGCCGGGCAGCAACCAGATTGCCACCCAAATTTTCAAGCTCAACTACGAGTCAGCCAACAACCTGGTGCCGGTGCTGCGCCCCTTGATCAGCCCCAACAACACCATCAATGCCAACCCTGGCAACAACTCCCTGGTGATCACCGACTACGGCGACAACCTGCGCCGCCTGTCACGCATCATCAGCGCGATGGATGTGGCCAACGCCACCGACGTCGAAGTGATCCCCTTGCAGCACGCCATTGCCTCTGATTTGGCACCGCTGGTGCTGCGGCTGCTCGGTGCCAGCGCGGGGGCGGCCCCGGCGGGCGTGGCCGACACCTCGTTCAAGACCACACTGGTGGCCGAACCCCGGTCCAACGCGCTGATCGCCCGCGCTGCCAATGGCGCCCAACTGGCGCTGGTGCGCTCCCTGATCGCCAAGCTGGACCAGCCTGACGCCACCAGCAGCGACGGCGGGGTCGGCAATGTGCATGTGGTGTACCTGAAAAACGCCGACGCCACCAAGCTGGCCACCACCTTGCGTGCGGCCCTGAGCGGCAGCGCAACGCCAAGTGCTGCAGCCGCAGGCGCACCGGGTGCCGCCGCTGTGCCTGCCACCACCACGGGTGGGCAAATTCAGGCCGACCCGGCCACCAATTCGCTCATCATCACCGCCTCCGAGCCGCAGTACCGCCAGTTGCGCGCCGTCATTGACAAGCTTGATGCCCGGCGTGCCCAGGTGTTTGTGGAAAGCCTGATTGCCGAGGTCAGCGTCGACAAGGCGGCCGAATTCGGCATTCAGTGGCAAGGGCCACTGGGCAAGGCCGGCGACGGGGTCATTGGCCTGCTGGGCACCAACTTTGCCAGCGCCGGTAAAAACATCATCAGCCTGGCCACGGGTGCGGCCACCGGTGCCGTGGCGCCGGCACGGGGCTTGAATTTTGGTGCCGTGCAACAAACCAACGGGGTCTATGTGCTGGGTTTTCTGGCACGTTTTCTGGAAGATTCGGGCAGCGGCAATGTGCTCTCCACCCCTAATTTACTCACGCTTGACAACGAAGAGGCCAAGATCGTGATCGGTCAAAACGTGCCCTTTGTCACTGGCCAGTTCACCAACACCGGCAGCACCGGTACCGGCACCGTCAACCCGTTTCAAACCATTGAACGCAAAGACGTGGGCCTGACGCTCAAGGTCAGGCCGCAAATCAGCGAAAACGGCACCGTCAAGATGGCGATTTACCAGGAGGTGAGCAACGTGCTGGCCTCCAGCGTGAACGCCCCCAACGGCCCCACCACCAACAAGCGCACGATCGAGTCAAACGTGTTGGTGGAAGACGGTGCCATTGTGGTGCTGGGCGGTTTGCTGCAAGACGAATACGCCGGCAACGAGGAAAAAGTGCCCGGCCTGGGTGACGTGCCGGTGTTTGGCAATTTGTTCAAAAATCAGACCCGCAGCCGCAAAAAAACCAACCTGATGGTGTTCCTGCGCCCGGTGGTGGTGCGTGATGGGCGCGCCACCGACAAGCTGTCGATGGATCGCTACGACCTGATGCGCTCGGGCATGCAAGACGCCCAGCCTGTGCCCAGCAGCATCCTGACGATCAATGAGGCGCCGGTGTTGGCTGCGCCGCAGGTCAGGCCGGGCCCGGCCTTGCCTGCCAATGGCAGCATCAAGGGAAACGCCGACACACCGCCAACGGCTGACCGGCCGCTGGGTCGCTAACGCCATGCGTTACCCTTTGCCTTACGGGTTTGCGCGCACACACCAGCTGCTGCTTGAAGAAGATGCAGACCAGTTCACGCTGTGGCTGCATGCCGCCTCCCATGCCGCCGCCGTAACCGAGGTGTGCCGCAAATACCCGCAATTGCAGCTGCAAACCCAGGCCGCGGGCGCGCTGGTGCAGCGCATCAGTGCCGCTTATGCCCAGGGCGAGTCCAGCGCGGCGGCGGTGGTCAGCGAGGTGGAAAGCGATGCTGACCTGTCCCGCATGATGCAAGACCTGCCTGCGATTGAAGACCTGCTCGAAACCTCTGACGACGCCCCCATCATCCGCATGCTCAACGCGCTCTTGACGCAAGCCGCGCGTGATGGTGCCAGCGACATCCACATCGAGCCCTATGAGCGCCATTCATCCGTGCGTTTTCGGGTCGATGGCACGCTGCGCGAGGTGGTGCAACCCAACCGCGCGCTGCATGCCGCATTGATCAGTCGCCTGAAGATCATGGCCGAACTCGACATTGCCGAGCGCCGTCTGCCGCAAGATGGCCGCATCAGTCTGCGCATTGGCACCCGCGCCGTGGACGTGCGTGTCAGCACCTTGCCCAGCGCGCATGGTGAGCGCGCTGTGCTGCGTTTGCTGGACAAATCCGAAGGTAAATTGAGCCTGGAAGCCTTGGGCATGCAGGGCGAGGTGCTACAAAAATTTGAGCAACTGGTGGCCCAGCCGCACGGCATCGTGCTGGTGACCGGCCCCACGGGGTCGGGTAAAACCACCACGCTGTATGCGGGCTTGAGCCGACTCGACGCCACGCGCAACAACATCATGACCGTGGAAGACCCGATTGAGTATGAACTGGCAGGGGTCGGCCAGACCCAGGTCAACCCCAAAATTGACCTGAGCTTTGCCAAAGCCTTGCGCGCCATCCTGCGGCAAGACCCCGACATCATCATGATTGGCGAAATCCGCGACTTCGAGACCGCGCAAATTGCCATTCAAGCGTCGCTCACCGGCCACCTGGTGCTGGCCACGCTGCACACCAACGACGCGTCCAGCGCCGTCACGCGCCTGACCGACATGGGCATCGAGCCGTTTTTGCTCAGCTCCAGCTTGCTCGGTGTGCTGGCCCAGCGCCTGGTGCGCAAGCTGTGTCTGCACTGCAAAGCCCCCATCCCAGCCTTCCCCCAAAGGCGGGAAGGGGCGAATGCCGTTGAGGCGTTATTGGGGTCAGATCCCGATTTCGCGAAGAGAAACTCGGGCTCTGACCCCAATAACGTCGGAGCTACTAAAAATCCAGGCTATGCCCCCGATTTCCCCAGCAAGACTGAATACCACCCGGTTGGCTGCGACAAATGCGGCCACACCGGCTACAGCGGCCGCAGCGGCGTCTTCGAGCTGCTCGTCACCGACGACGCCATCCGCGCCCAAATCCACAGCCGCACCAGTGAGGCCGACATCCGCAGCGCTGCCCGCGCCGCTGGCATGGTGCTGATGCGCGAAGACGGTGAACGCCTAGTGCGCCAAGGCATCACCTCGCGCGAAGAGCTGTTGCGCGTCACGCGGGATTGAGTGCCGCCTAAGTTGAGTCACCATGCCCGTCTATTCCTTTGAAGCCATCAGCGCCACCGGTGACACCCGCAAGGGCGTGATCGACGCCGACTCCGCCAAGGCGGCGCGCGCCCAGTTGCGCGCGCAGGCGCTGGTGCCGCTCAAGGTCGAGCAAGTCAGCGCCCAGTCGGGTGCCGCCCACAAGGCCACCGGTGCCGGCGCTGGCATGCGCAGAAGAGTCTTTGGTGCCACGGCGCTGACCATCTGGACGCGCCAACTGGCCGGTCTGGTGTCCTCGGGCTTGCCGCTGGAGCGTGCGCTCACCAGCCTGTCAGATGAGGCCGAAAAAGCCCCCGAACGTGAACTGGTGGCCACACTGCGTGCAGAGGTCAACGGCGGTGCGCCGTTTGCCAAAGCGCTCTCGCAGCACCCCCGCGAGTTCTCCAGTATTTACGTGGCGGTGATTGGCGCAGGCGAGCAAAGCGGTCATTTGGGCCTGGTGCTGGACCGCCTGGCCGACGACCTGGAAGAGCAGCAAGCCCTCAAATCCAAGCTGATCGGCGCTGCCTTGTACCCGGCCATCGTGTCCCTGGTGGCCATCGTCATCGTGCTGTTTTTGGTGACTTACGTGGTGCCCCAGGTGGCCAATGTGTTTGCCGGCAGCAAACGCGCGCTGCCGATTCTGACCGTGCTGATGATTGGCCTGAGCGACTTTGTCAGAAGCTACGGCTGGCTGATGTTGGTGGCGATTGCCATGGGCGTCTTTGCGATGCGTCTGGCCTTGGCCAACGCCCCATTTCATGAGAAATTTGACGCCGCCTGGCTCAACCTGCCTCTCATTGGCAAGATGTCGCGCAGCTACAACTCGGCGCGTTTTGCCAGCACGCTGGCGATGCTGGCCGCTGCAGGTGTGCCGATTTTGAAAGCCCTGCAAGCCGCCGCCGAAACCCTGTCAAACCGTGCCATGCGCACCGATGCGCTGGAGGCGCTGGTGCTGGTGCGTGAAGGCGCGCCACTGGCCTCGGCCCTGGCGCAAAAAAAGCGCTTTCCCGGGCTGCTGCCGATGTTTGCCCGCCTGGGTGAGCAAACCGGCCAGTTGCCGCTGATGCTGCAGCGGGCCGCCAAACAGCTCAGCACCGAAGTGCAACGCCGCGCCATGCAGTTCGCCACCATTTTGGAACCTCTGCTGATTGTGGCCATGGGCCTGGTGGTGATGCTGATCGTGCTGGCCGTGCTGCTGCCGATCATCCAGCTCAATCAACTGGTGAAGTAGCGTTGCCATAGTCAAGAATTGGCTGGTGCCGTCTTGGTGCTCTGCCAGTTTGTCTCGCTTTTTGCAAAATGCAGCGCCAGAAAGTCAATCAGCGCACGTACTTTGGCTGAGAGATGTTTGTGCGTCGGGTAGACCGCGTAAATGCCAATTTCAATCGACCGCAACTGCGGCCATAAACTGAAACGAAATCACTGGAACAGCCATGACATCCACACCCAAAACGCCTGTTTTTTTCATCTCGCATGGGGCGCCCACCTTTGCCATTGAGCCTGGACAACTCGGCCCAAAATTGCAGACCCTGGGCCGGCAACTGCCTGAACTCAAGGCGGTGCTGGTGGTGTCGCCGCACTGGCAAAGCCAGGGCGTGAAGGTCATGGGCACGGCCCGGCCGCAGACCGTGCATGATTTTGGTGGTTTCCCCGCCAACCTGTACAGCTTGACGTATCCGGCGGCCGGTCAGCCAGAGCTGGCCAAGGCGGCCGCACAGTTGCTCAATGCGGCGGGTTTCGCCACCGAGCTAGACCAGGCTCGTGGGCTTGACCACGGCGCCTGGGTGCCCCTGATGCACCTGTTGCCGGATGCCGGCGTGCCAGTGTTTCAGGTGTCCATGCCTGTCAACCTGAGCTCTGAGCAAGCCGTGCAAATGGGCCAGGCGCTGGCACCGCTGCGTGCGCAGGGCGTGCTGATTGTTGCCTCGGGCAGCATGACGCACAATTTATACGAGCTCCACCAACCTGGCAGCCAGCCAGTCGCCTACGCGAAGGAATTCGCCACCTGGGTGAAAACGGCCGTGCTGGCCAACGCCCGCCATGCGCTGATTCATTACCGCACCGAGGCGCCCCATGCGGAACGGGCACACCCGACGCAGGAGCACTTTTTACCCCTGCTGGTGGCCATGGGTGCACAGACGGATGCCGATCAGGTGCAAACCATTGAGGGCGGCATCACCTACGGTGTGTTGTCCATGGACTCGTATGTTTGGGGCATGCCAGCCAGCGGCAGCAGCGCCACCGCCTGAACATAGTGAACCACATCCATGATCACAACAAGCTCCCTGTCAAATGTGGATGAACGAGAGCGCTGATGTGCCAGTACACCGGCCACTTCGTCCTTGGTCAGCACCGAGGGAAAGCGTTTGGTCTGATGGGGGCGGCCAATATTGTTGAGCCAGGGCAAATCGATGTTCAGCACTTCCCGGTACAAAAACAAGATGGCACTGAGTGCTTGGCTATGCGTGGAGGCTGATACCTTTCGTTCGTTGGCCATCATTGACAGAAACGCCTCTACGTCCAGCACGCCCATGTCTCTCGGGTGGCGCATGCCGCCGGGTTGGGTGGCACTCCATCGGACGAAAAATCGCACCCCATACAGGTAGGCATTCTCCGTCTTCAAGCTATAGTGCAGATACCGAATCCGCTCGCGCACCTGATCGAGCAAGCGGGCAGACTGTAGAGGAGGCGCACCGGGTTTCATGGAAAATTTAAACCTGTTAATTCATCCAGCATATAGACCGCTAAGCCAGCAGACAAGCGGGTTGCGCTGTTTTTCAAAAAAAGATGTATCGTCAAGCGCCGGATGTATCAACCGGGTTTTGCCGTCTACATTACGTTAGTACCTGCAAGTCACCACATGCCAGACTTCATGCCAAAACTACCGCTAGCGCACGCCCTGCCTGCGCAGCCAGCTATCTTTTTTACAGCTGTTCTTGTTCTTTCAGGTGTGCTTTGCCTTGTGCGGGCGCTTGCGCGCTTTGGGCCGCAGCGCTTTACCAGGCATGCTGGTTTTGGCCTCGGTGTTCTAACCTGGCATTGCAGTGGATCGGCTTCGCCGCCCACTGAATTTCGACGTTAGTACCTGCAAGTCACCACATGCCAGACTTCATGCCAAAACTACCGCTAGCGCACGCCCTGCCTGTGCAGCCAGCTATCTTTTTTACAGCGGTTCTTGTTCTTTCAGGTGTGCTTTGCCTTGTGCGGGCGCTTGCGCGCTTTGGGCCGCAGCGCTTTGCCAGGCATGCTGGTTTTGGCCTCGGTGTTCTAACCTGGCATTGCAGTGGATCGGCTTCGCCGCCCACTGAATTTCGACGTTATGTTCAATTAGAAAGGCATCATGATTAATCAACTATTTGACAATTTTGAAAGATCAGAGTTTTCCGATGAAATATTTAGTGTTTTTGGTCGCGCATTAGCTGTCGCTACTCGCTTTGATGCTTCCACTAAGACATTGGCAAGGTTGCCGCTATTTAAATTAGCTATCGTAAGTAGAAGTATTTTAAGCGATGACGAATATAATCAGCTGATTCAGAGTATTTTAAAAAAGCACTCAATTTTAAATAATGCAATTAAGTCGCTAAGACCAAATGAGGATATTAATAATTTATTGACTAACGCAAGAGACTCAAGAAACGAATTAGTTCATGAAACTACTCTTGGTTGTATCGAAGATTTTGACAGCTTCAATCAACCAGAACTATGTCAATTCCTAGAGCATTTCAAGGGGCTAGTTCTTAATGTCATAAAAGGGGAGATTTTGATCTCTAATATAATTTCTATTCAGAATGATGAGCCTACATCTCATTATAAAACCTCACATGATTATGAGAGCAAATATGTAAACTGGGTGTTGGAGCGCTTCGAAAAGAAATGAGTATATTTAAAGTTACTTCCGCAACCACAGGCGAAACAAAAAGAGGTTATAAAGTCTTTAAGTTGCAACTCAATAATTCTATATATGCTACAAAACTAGTCCCTTTAAGAAAATTAGATCGTAAATACGATAAGCTTTACCAGAGATACCTACAGCATGACAGTATATCTTTTTTGGTAGGTAGTTATATATCTGTTTCTCTAATTAAATCCGAATATGGTCATCAATTTATTTCAATCGGTTCATTTGATGCAGTACAGGAATTCAAGGATCTTCTTGACAGATCCAAAGGGAAGGCATTTTTCACAAGCATAGATATGTATGATTTTCTAAAAATAAAAAATTACTCTGTTAATAAAAACGGCTCAATAACATTAAAAGCACCATATGATGGATTCAACTTAACAGAAAACAATGTGTGTTATCCGAATAATTTGAAGGACAACTGCCTTACACCAGATAACATTGAAATTATCTTCAACCAATTCTATAAAGATAAAATCATAGACAGTGGAAATCCGGATAGAGATGAAAAATACGTTTTAACAGCAGTTGCAATTGTTATAAATCGCAACATTTATCATAAATATAAGAGCAAGACTATCTCTAATGATAATTTTGATGTACTGCGAATAGGCGATTCACTATCCGTAGAACAGTATGAATTTACTTCTAAGAGATAAAAAATGACTCCAATAAATATAACACTCACATGCACTCGGACATGCAAAACTGGCGCTCGTTCCTCGCTCTGCTTTTTTATGCCGGTGATGTAAGGCGTTAGGTTTCTCTCTCTTTCAATCCCACTATCTCGGAGATTTCATGCGAAACACACTGGTTTTTTTGTTAAGCATCGCCGCCCTGTCCGGTTGCGCGAATCCAGGCATCGTTAAGCTTTCCCCTGATACATACATGCTCTCAAGAGAAGCACACGGCGGCATATTTGTGAGCGCAAGTGCGTTGAAAGCAGGTGTCATCAGCGATGCAAATGCCTTTGCAGAGAGCCAAAGCAAGGTCGCAATTCCACTTTCCTCTAAAGAAAAGCCTTTGGGTAACGGACCTGCTCAATGGACGTCATTTGAATACCAATTCAGAGTTGTCGACAAGAACGATCCGGAGGTTCGCAGAACGTCCCTTGTGCCAAGAGCAGATGTCGTTATTGAGAAGACCGAGAAGATTACGGCAGACGTAAAAACCAAGGATCAAACTGACCGCTCAAAAGACGTCTACGTCGAACTCATCAAACTCGATGATCTCCGCAAGCGGGAAATTCTGACTGAAGCCGAATTTCAAGCTCAGAAGAGAAAGCTGTTGGAAGGCAAATAAATGCTGTGCGCACTGAACAATCTAACCCGGCATTGCAGTGGATCGGCTTCGCCGTCCACTGAATTGATACGTTAGAAGTTTTAGTTAGCTATGTACTTAATTCCCAGCATGACGAATACAGATTGGCTCACTCTCGCGCTGGTGCTCATCACTGCGTTCTACGCCTATGCCACGCTCAAAATCCTCCGTGCAAATGAAGCTATGGTTTCTACGATGCGTGACCAGCAAAATGCAGCAATGCGGCCGTATATTCTCGTTTCAACGAGCGTGAGGACCGGAACGCAATTGCTCTATCTATCTATCAAGAACGTAGGCAAAACAGCAGCTCTTGAACTAAAACTCTCCTTGGACAAAAACTTTTATCAACTTGGTGAAAAGCGTGAAGAACGCAATATTTCCAACAGCGCAGCTTTCTCGCGCGTGATCGATAGTCTGCCCCCAGATGGACAGCTTGTATTTCTGCTTGGCAATGGACCCACTTTGTACGGTGGGTCCAATACTGATGAAATCTCTCCGCTGTTGTTTCAGGTTACCGCGAAGTACAAATCAGGCATCGATGCAATTTGCGAAACCTCCATTGTCGATCTCCGGCCATACATCAATACGGATGTTCCGCATAACCCAATCGTCGAAGAACTTGAGAAACTGCGCCAAGAATTTACCAAGCTATCCAAAGCATTGGAGAAAAAATTCTAACCCGGCATTGCAGTGGATCGGCTTCGCCGCCCACTGAATTCATTCGTTAGGTTTGTAAAGTCAACCATGCCAAAGTTCACACCCAAGGTGCCGCTAGCGCATGCTCTGCCTGCGCTTCCAGCTACGTTTTCTGTAGCGCTGCCTGTTCTGGCTGGCAGGCTTTGCGTAGTGGCGGCGCATCCGCGCTTTTCGCTTCCGGGTTGCGCCAAGCGTGTCGGTTCCGGCACCAAGGTCCTAACCCGGCATTGCAGTGGA
>JBBQSS010000014.1:0-28835 GCA_038213665.1 Burkholderiales bacterium
TAAATATGCCCAGATGACGCAGGATTTTTGTTCAGCTGCAAGGCGTAAAAATGGGCGTATAGCGAGCTATACAACCGTTTTTACAACGCAGCAGATGGACAAAAAGACAAGTCAGATGGGTATATTTTTCGCAGGAAATCACCTTAGCTTCTGGAGCAGCCAGTCACATCCCCATATCAATCAACGTCTGGTATGCACTTCAGGCCAAACGGCGTGGACTTCATCCGGCAAAAGCGTTGGCCAAACCTCAACCACTGCAAACAACCAGCATTCACCCATAAGGAAACTCAATCCCTACCAGCAGGAGAAGAGCCATTCCACCTCATCCAGATCACACACCGCTCTGCCGCCAAGCCCGGCACCGCCAGTTGTTCCACGTGAAACACCTCCACATCTTGCGCCAGCGCGGCCATCTCATCGGCAGGGTGTTTGCCCTTCATCGCCATCCAGACGCCCTGCTCTGCCAGCGCGTTGACAGACCAACGGGTGAAATCCAGCAAGGACGCAAAAGCCCGTGAACTGATCACCTGGTACTTTTCCGTCAAATTTTCCACCCGGGCATGAACACCGCGCAAGTTGGGCAGCTTCAGTGTGACAGCCACCTGTTGAATGAACGCCGCTTTTTTACCCACGGTGTCGACACAATCCACGGCAATGTCCGGACAACAAATGGCAATCACCACGCCGGGAAGCCCGGCACCCGACCCTACATCCAGCAAGCGCAGCGCACAGTGCGCGCCATCGGCATGAAGCACCTCGTGGCTGGACGGGCGCACCTCACCCGCCACGCCAGCTATGTCACCAGCGGACGGCATCGTCTGTGGCTGTGACAAATGCCGGCGCAGCGGTGCAATCACCGCCAGGCTGTCCAGCAGATGGTGCGTGAGCATTTCATCCGGGTCACGCACTGCGGTCAGGTTGTAGACCTTGGTCCATTTCTGGATCAACGCCAGATAGCTCAACAGCGCCGCGACCTGCGCATCGCTCAAGGCCAGGCTGAGGCCTGACAGACCCACCCGAAGTTTGGATTCCAGTGCCTGCATCAGAACACCGCGCCTTCGGAAGTGTTCATGACAAAGCCCTTGAACTTGGTCTTCTTCAAATGAATCGTCAACAGCGAGATGGTGGCTGGCGTGATGCCCGAAATGCGCGACGCCTGGCCCAGCGTCTCGGGCTTATGGCGGTTGAGCTTTTGCCGGGCCTCAATGCTCAAGGCCGACACCTGCATGTAGTCCAGGTCTTGCGGCAGCTTCAGGCTTTCATAATGGGCGGCACGCACCACATCGTCTTTCTGGCGGTTGATGTAGCCCGCGTATTTGGACGCGATTTCAACCTGCTCAATCACTGTCGCCGCCAGTGCCGCCGCTGGCGAAAGCACCCCTGTTTCACGTGAAACACCTACCGGCAATTCGGCGCTGACGTACTTGCCTTCGTTGAGGGACATCAAGGATTCGTAGCTCACATCCGGGCGGCGCAACAGGTCGGCCAGACTGTATTCATGTTCCAACGCCTTGCCCAACACGCGTTCGGCCTCAGCTGCATCCAGGTTTTTCGGGCTGACCCAGAGGCTTCGCAGCCGCTCTGTTTCACGTGAAACAGCGTCGCGTTTTTGATTGAAGGCTTCCCAGCGTGCGTCATCGATCAAGCCAAGTTGGCGACCCACTTCGGTCAAACGGGCATCGGCATTGTCTTCACGCAGTTGCAGCCGGAACTCGGCGCGGCTGGTGAACATGCGGTAAGGCTCTGTGACACCTTTGGTGATCAGGTCATCCACCAGCACGCCGAGGTAAGCCTCGTCGCGACCGGGCAGCCAGGTGTCGCCTGCAAATGAAATGGCGCCCGCTGCGCTGGCAGCTGCGTTGCCACCACCGGCTGCCCGCACCTGCAGCGCGGCGTTGATGCCGGCAAACAAACCTTGTGCCGCCGCCTCTTCGTAACCTGTGGTGCCATTGATCTGGCCAGCAAAAAACAGGCCCGTGATGGCACGCGTCTCAAAACTGCTTTTGAGCTGGGTCGGGTCGAAGTAGTCGTACTCGATGGCGTAGCCGGGGCGCAAAATGTGCGCGTTTTCCAGCCCCGCCATGGAGCGTACCAAAGCGTACTGAATGTCAAACGGCAAGCTGGTGCTGATGCCGTTGGGGTAGACCTCGTGCGTTGTCAGGCCCTCTGGTTCCAGAAAAATCTGGTGACTGTCTTTGTCGGCAAAGCGGTTGATCTTGTCTTCCACGCTGGGGCAATAACGCGGCCCTACCCCTTCGATCTTGCCGGTGAACATGGGGCTGCGGTCAAAGCCGCTGCGGATGATGTCGTGGGTGCGCTCGTTGGTGTGGGTGATCCAGCATGGCATTTGTGCCGGGTGCTGCTCGGGACGGCCCATGTAGCTGAACACCGGCATCTGCGGACTCATGCCGCCGGGCATGCCGTCGCCGGGCTGCGCAAGGCACTTGCTGAAGTCGATGGATCGGCCATCCAGGCGCGGCGGCGTGCCGGTTTTCAGGCGCCCTTGCGGCAGTTTCAATTCTTTCAGACGCGCGCTCAGGGACACGGCGGGCGGGTCGCCGGCGCGCCCGGCCGCGTAGTTGTTCATGCCCACATGAATTTTGCCGTCGAGGAAGGTGCCGGCCGTCAGCACCACCGTGCTGGCACTGAACCGAATGCCCACCTGCGTCACTGCGCCAGTGACCCGGTCGCCTTCCACCATCAGGTCATCCACAGCTTGCTGAAACAACCACAAGTTGGGCTGATTTTCCAGGCGCTGGCGAATGGCCGCCTTGTACAAGATGCGATCGGCCTGGGCGCGCGTGGCACGCACCGCCGGGCCTTTTGAAGAATTGAGAATGCGGAACTGGATACCGGCTTCATCGGTGGCGCTGGCCATGGCGCCGCCCAGCGCATCCACCTCCTTGACCAGATGCCCTTTGCCAATGCCGCCAATTGACGGGTTACAACTCATCTGCCCCAAGGTCTCGATGTTGTGGCTCAGCAGCAGGGTTTTGCAGCCCATGCGGGCGGCAGCCAAGGCGGCCTCGGTGCCGGCATGGCCGCCGCCAACGACGATCACGTCGAAATGTTGTGGGTAAAGCATGGTGGTCAATCGGTAAGGGACGACGCAAGAAAAAGGTCGCCAGGCGGGTACGCCAAAGCGGCCAATTTTACCGGCGCACACGAAAAACAGCGGCTGCCGGTGGCTTGCCCAGAATGCCCCGCCATCGCAGGCACAATTCAAACTTCACATCTTGCACAGGACACCCCCCATGGCCTCTGGAAAAATACTTGTCGCCCAAGGTGGCGGCCCCACCGCCGTCATCAACCAATCCCTGGTGGGCGTGGCGCTTGAAGCGCGCCGCTTCGGCCAGATTGGTCACATCTATGGCGCACTGCATGGCGTGCGCGGCATCGTTGACGAAAACTTTGTTGACCTGACCCAGGAGACCAGCCACAACCTGGAACTGGTGGCCAACACCCCGTCCAGCGCCTTGGGGTCGACGCGCGACAAGCCGGACGCGGCCTACTGCCATGAAATTTTCAAGGTGTTGCAAGCGCACAAGATCGGCCACTTTTTCTACATCGGTGGCAATGACTCCAGCGACACGGTGCGCATCGTCAGCGAAGAGGCGCAGGCCGCCAATTACCCGCTGCGCACCATCCACATCCCGAAAACCATTGACAACGATTTGGTCGGCAGCGACCACACCCCCGGATTCCCGTCAGCGGCGCGTTTTGTGGCACAAGCCTTTGCCGGTGCCAACCTGGACAACGCCGCCCTGCCCGGCGTCTACGTCGGTGTGGTGATGGGCCGCCATGCGGGGTTTTTAACCGCCGCGTCCGCCCTGGGTAAAAAATTTCCCGACGACGGCCCGCACCTGATCTACCTGCCCGAGCGCACCTTTGTGCTGGACAAGTTTCTGGCCGATGTCAAAGCCACTTACGAGAAATATGGCCGCTGCGTGATTGCCGTGTCCGAGGGCATTCACGATGCCAGCGGCACGCCGATTGCCGCGCTGTTGGCCAAAGAAATGGAGCACGACGCGCATGGCAACGTGCAGCTCTCGGGCAACGGTGCGCTGGCCGATTTGCTGTGCGAAGAGATCAAGTCCAAGCTCAAAATCAAGCGCGTGCGCGGCGACACCTTTGGCTACCTGCAGCGCTCGTTCATTGGCTGCGTGTCAGACGTGGACCAACGCGAAGCCCGTGAAGTGGGTGAAAAAGCCGTGCAGTTTGCCATGTGGGGCGGCAAAGACGGCTCAGTGGCCATCAAGCGCACCGGCTTCTATTCAGTGGACTACGAACTGCTGCCGCTGAGCGACGTGGCGGGCAAGACGCGCACCATGGAGGACGAATTCATCACGGCCAGCGGCACCGATGTGACCGACGCCTTTCGCATGTACCTGCGCCCCCTGCTGGGCTCGGGCATGCCGGATGCCTTCCGCCTGCGCCACAACCCGGTGCCCCGCGTGCTGCACAAATAACCCGACACACCACGCACACCCATGAACATCCTGATCTTTGCCGGCAGCACACGCGCCCAGTCTTTCAACCGCCAACTGGCCAAGGTAGCGGCAAAACTCGCACGTGAGGCCGGTGCTGAAGTCACGCTGCTGGAATTGGCCAGCCTGAACATTCCGATGTACAACGCCGACCTGGAAGCCCAAGGCACGCCACCCGATGTGATTCGCCTGAAGCAACTCATGTTTGAGCACCCCGCCTGGGTCATCTGCTCGCCCGAGTACAACGGCAGCTACACCGCCTTGCTGAAGAACACCATCGACTGGGCCTCCAGCCCGGTCAAAGGTGACGCCACCTGGGGCCAAGGCACCAAAGCTTTTGCCGGCAAAGTGGTCGGGCTGTTGGCGGCGTCCCCGGGCGGCCTGGGTGGCTTGCGTTCCCTGCAACACCTCAGCCCGCTGCTGAGCAACCTGCAATGCTGGGTGGCCCCGCAGCAGTATGCACTGGCTCAGGCGGGCAGCGCCTTTGATGCCGACGGCCAGCTCCAGAACGACAAACAGCTTGAGGCTGTGCGCGCGGTGGTCAGCCAGGTGCTGTGGGCAGCAGAGCGACTGGCCGTGTGACACGCCGTCCTGAATCGCAATCCCTGTTCCATCCTCTTAATGCTATTAAATAAAGAGCTGCTTGCGCTTATATCTAAAGGGCTAGAGGCATAAAACACTTATAAAAATGCCAATACCCAGGTCCTTCTGACTTTCATGCCTCCGAAGCGACGCCCCGAATGATAAAAGTCGCCATCGAAGGCAGCGGCCTCCAGGCAGCGCTGGCAAGCAAAGCTGACGCACTCGCGTTAGCATCATCAGGGTTCGGTGACCTGTTTGATCCGACGCAACCTTTCACAGGATTTTGATGAAACTTTACTACTCGCCCGGCGCCTGTTCACTGGCACCTCACATCGCGCTCAAAGAATCTGGGTTGGCATTTGATGCCATTGCTGCGCCCACAAAAACACACAAGCTGACAGATGGCACCGACTACTACACCATCAACCCGTTGGGCTATGTGCCCTACCTGGTGCTAGACGATGGTCGTACGCTGCACGAAGGCCCGGCCATCGTGCAGTACATCGCAGACTTGGTGCCCGACAAACACCTCGCACCCGCCAACGGCACCTGGGATCGCTACAAATTGCAGGAGTGGCTCAACACCATCAGCACCGAGCTGCACAAAGGCGGTTTCGCACCCCTGTTCGCGCCAGGCATGCCGGCCGAGGCCAAAGAGATGGCCAAGACACGGCTGATCTCGCGCCTGAACTGGGTTGATGGTGAACTCGCCGGCAAGACTTATTTGCTGGGTGAGCACTTCACCGTGGCGGATGCCTACCTGTTTGTGGTGGCTGGTTGGGGCAAGCATGTGGGCGTGGACATCTCCGGCCTGGGCAATCTGAGCGCCTTCGTGGCCCGGGTCGCGGCCCGGCCGGCCGTGCAAGACGCGCTGCGCGCTGAAGGTTTGCTGAAGTAAAACCGGGGGGATTGACGGCCAGTCAGGTCGCCCGGAAAGGGCAAGCAAGCCTCGCCATCGTTCACTTGGGCGTCAAGAGCTGTCGGCGCGTCCTCCTCTTTTTGGGAAGGTCGCGTCACCCCACTTTTTTGATGCAAATCAATAAATGCGCTGTACACCAGCCAAAAGTCGCATAGAACAGGTGAAAGCCCCTATATCAATCAAAAAAATCAGTGGCTCGGCGTGACTTTTTTGATTTCGGTTAGGATTGATCTGCTGTTTTATGCAACTGCCTTGTTGGCAGCTCGCTTACCCACCAAAGCATCCATGATTTTTGACAAACCCAGCGTCGTCACAAGCGACGCCTCCATGGCGGCCCACAGCGCCACTCTCGTACCGGCACTGGCTGTGCCGGAATACCTCGAAAAAACCTACTGGTGGGCTTACACACATCCCAACGCGGTGCGTGTGTTCGAGCGGCAGTGGCTGGTCAACCTGATCTTGTGGGGAAATTTCGCAAAACTGCGCGACCTGGCACTGCAAGACATGGGTGAGGTCATTCATGGCCAAGTGCTGCAGGTGGCCTGCGTTTATGGCAACTTCACCGAACACGTGGTACGCCGCCTGAGCCCGGATGCACATTTAAGCGTGATTGACATCGCGCCGGTGCAGATCACCAACATGCACAAGAAGCTGGGGCCACACCCCCAGGTCAGCGTGTTGCAACAAGACTCGACCGCCTTGCAATTTGACGACGCCAGCCTGGATACCGTGGTGGTGTTTTTCCTGCTGCACGAGCAACCCGCCGAGGTGCGCCGCAAAACCATTGCCGAGGCGCTGCGCGTCACCAAACCAGGCGGCAAAATCGTGTTTGTCGACTACCACCGCCCAAAGGCCAGCAGCCCGTTTCGCTACATCATGGTGCCGATCCTGAAAACACTGGAGCCTTTTGCCATGGACTTGTGGCGTGGCGAAATTGTTGACTGGCTACCAGCTGACATCAAGCCCGCACACATCGAAAAGCAAACCTACTTCGGTGGCTTGTACCAAAAAGTGCTGATGACGCGTTAATCCCGCTTTAAGGCGGGTGCCAGGTCGTGCCGTAAGATAATCTGGCCTTTGTTTCAGCGACCGCACCGCCCTTGAAAACCACCCCCTCCCTGTCCTTTTCCAAGCTTGGCTGCACTAAGGGCGGGCGGCAACTTTTTAAAAACGTGAACTGTGAGCTGGCCGCAGGCCAGTGGCTTTACGTGACCGGCGCCAACGGTGTCGGAAAAACCAGCTTGCTGCGCATGGTCTGCGGCTTGGCCACTGTGGAAGAAGGCCGCATTCTGTGGAACCACACCCCGATAGAAAAGCAGCCGGAGGCCTACCGGCAAGACCTGTGCTACCTCGGGCATCTGAACGCCCTGCAAGAATCCATGACCGTTGATGAAAACCTGAGTTTCACCTCAGCCTTGGGCGGTTTGGCGCCAAGCACCCCACAGCGCCATGAGGTGTTGACACGTTTTGGCCTGCGCGGGCGCAGCCAGCAGCTGGTGCGCCATTTGTCACAAGGTCAAAAGCGCCGCGTGGCCTTGTCCCGCCTGGCCTTGAGTCCGGCACGCTTGTGGGTGCTGGACGAACCCTATGTGGCGATGGACGAGGCCGGCATCCACATGCTGGCGGATTTGATTGCCGGCCATCTGGCCCAAGGCGGGCTAACGGTGCTCACCAGCCACCAGCGGGTGCCCATTGGCGACCAGCCAGCCCAAATGCTTGAGTTACAAGCCGCATGAGCGCCACCCTAGGCACCCTGGGCACCAGCGGGGTCATGCTGGCCGTGCTCAAGCGCGAAATTTCATTGGGCTTGCGCCAAAAAGGTGAGGTGCTGACACCCCTGATTTTCTTCATGGTGATCGCCAGCCTGTTTCCGCTGGGGGTGGGCGCAGAGTCCAATTTGCTGCTGCGCATGGCGCCGGGTGTGTTGTGGGTCAGTGCGCTGCTGGCCGCCATGTTGTCACTGCAACGCATGTTTGCCACCGACTATGCCGACGGCTCACTGGAACAAATGGCACTGTCAGGTACGCCACTGGGCTTGCTGGTGCTGGCCAAAGCACTGGCGCATTTTTTACTCTCGGGCTTGCCGCTGGTGCTGGTGGCCCCGGTGCTCGGCCTGCAGTTTGGCCTGGATGGCCGGGCCTTGGGCATTTTGATGTTGACTCTATTGCTGGGCACGCCGACCCTGAGCCTGATCGGCAGCATTGGCGCCGCACTGACCTTGGGCGTACGCGGTGCAGGGGTATTGCTGTCGTTGTTGATCCTGCCGCTTTATATTCCAGTGCTGATCTTTGGTGCCGGTGCGGTCGAAGCCGACGCCGCCGGCCTGGGCATTGGCGGACACCTTTCACTGCTGGCGGCCCTGTTGGTGCTGTCGCTCTTTTTCTCACCTTTGGCCACAGCGGCCGCCTTGAGGATTTCGTTGGAATGAAAACACGTGTGATTCATTGGTTCAAGTTTGCGTCGCCGCAAAATTTCTACATGCTGGCGGGCCGAATGTGGCCCTGGTTTGCGGCTTTGGCCGCCCTGCTGTCCCTGGTGGGGCTCTGGATATCTTTTTTTGTGGCACCCATTGATGCCCAGCAGGGTCAAGGCTACCGCATCATTTTTGTGCATGTGCCCGCATCCCAGATGTCCATGTTCATCTACCTGGTGATGGCCGGCTGGGCGGGCTTTGGCCTGGCGTTTAACACGCGGCTCTCAGGCATGATGGCCTCTGCCCTGGCGCCGACCGGCGCATTGTTCGCGTTTTTGTCTCTCGTGACCGGGTCACTTTGGGGCAAACCGATGTGGGGCACCTGGTGGGTGTGGGATGCGCGGCTCACGTCTGAGCTGATCTTGTTGTTTTTGTACCTGGGGTTTCTGGCCTTGCAGTCCAGCATTGACGACCCGCGCCGCGCCGACAAGGCCTGCGCCGTGCTGGCTTTGGTAGGCGCCGTGAACGTGCCCATCATTTACTTCTCGGTGAAATGGTGGAACACCCTGCACCAGGGTGCATCGGTGTCGATGAAAGGTGCCTCCATGGCCACACCCATGCTGGCGGGCATGCTGATCATGGTGCTGGCTTTCTGGATGTACGCCATTGCCATTGCGCTGGTGCGGGTGCGCAACATCATTCTTGAACGCGAACGTCATACAGATTGGGTGAAACATGCAGTGGCTTAGCGTGGCAGATTTCCTTTACATGGGCGGCTACGCCTTTTATGTCTGGGGCAGTTTCGGCATCACCGCGCTGGTGGTCCTGGTCGAAATCTGGCAGGTGCGCGCCAAACGCCGCGAAATCATGCGAAACCTTTTGAACGAAACCGACTCAGAAACTTACCTACACAGCGATTCAACTTCACCATGACCATGAAACCTCGTCACAAACGCGCCGCCATGATTGTCGGCGGCTTGGCCGCCGTCGGGCTTGCCTCCTATTTCGTCCTCAACGCTTTCCAGAGCAATCTGGTGTTCTTTTTCACCCCCAGCCAGGTTGACTCTGGCGAGGCACCGAAAGACCGCACTTTTCGCATTGGCGGCATGGTGAAGGAGGGCTCCGTCAAGCGTGACAGCCTGACCGTGTCTTTTGTGGTCACCGACACCCTCAAGGAAGTGCCTGTGACTTACACCGGCATCCTGCCCGACTTGTTCAAGGAAGGCAAAGGCGTGGTCGCACAAGGACAAATCAAGGCGGACGGCAAATTTACCGCCTCTGAAGTGTTGGCCAAACATGATGAGAACTACATGCCGCCTGAAGCCCAGCACGCGCTGGACCAGGCGGAAATCGAAAAAGCCAGCCAAACCTTGAAGTAGTGGCCTGAGCCAAGCCTGCCTCTCAACTCACTCATCGAGACCTCTCATGATTCCAGAACTTGGACATTTCGCACTGATTCTTGCCCTGCCGGTTGCCGCAGTGCTTGGCATCCTGAGCCTGTCGGGCGGCCAGCGGGGCCGTGCCGACTGGATGGCACTGGCGCGCCCCGGCGCACAGGTTTTGTGGTTACTTACAGCGTTTTCGTTTGCCTGCCTGACCTACGCGTTTTACACCAACGACTTCTCTGTGCAGTATGTGGCGCAGCACTCCAATACCCAACTGCCTGACATGTACCGGATCGCTGCCGTCTGGGGTGGGCATGAGGGGTCGCTGCTGCTTTGGTTGCTGATGCTGTGCAGTTGGATGATGGCGGTGTCGATCTTCTCGCGCCAACTGCCTGACGTGATGGTGTCGCGCGTGCTGGGCGTGCTGGGCTTGGTGGCGGTTGGGTTTCTGCTGTTCATGCTGATGACGTCCAACCCGTTTGTCCGTCTCAGCGACATCCCTGCCGATGGCCGTGACTTGAACCCCTTATTGCAAGACCCAGGCCTGGTGTTTCACCCGCCCATGCTCTACATGGGTTACGTGGGCCTGGCCATTCCTTTTGCCTTCTCGATTGCGGCCCTGCTCAATGGTCGGCTGGACGCAGCTTGGGCGCGCTGGACCCGCCCCTGGGCCATCGCCGCCTGGGTCTGTCTGACCATCGGCATTGCCTTGGGCTCCTGGTGGGCCTATTACGAACTCGGCTGGGGCGGCTGGTGGTTCTGGGACCCGGTTGAAAACGCGTCTTTTCTGCCTTGGCTGGTGGGCACCGCCCTGATCCATTCCTTGGCCGTGACTGAAAAACGCGGCCTGTTCAGAAGCTGGACCATCATGCTGTCCCTGATTGCGTTCTCGCTCAGTCTGCTGGGCACATTCTTGGTGCGCTCAGGCGTGCTGACCTCGGTGCACGCCTTTGCCACCGACCCAAAACGCGGCGTCTTCATTCTGCTGTTTTTGGCTGTGGTGGTGGGTGGCTCGCTGATCTTGTTCGCGATGCGCTCCGGCAAGGTGCGCTCTGGCGGATCGTTCTCGCTGGTGTCGCGCGAAACCTTTTTGCTGGTCAACAACGTGCTTCTGACCACCGCCGCCGCCGCCGTGCTGTTGGGGACGCTCTACCCTTTGATCATCGACTCGCTGAACCTGGGCAAGCTGTCGGTCGGCCCGCCCTACTTCAATGCCGTTTTTGCACCCATCATGCTGCCGGTGTTGTTTTTCATGGTGATTGGCAGTTACGCCCGCTGGAAAAACGACACGGTGGCAGAGTTGACCAAAAGGCTGCGTCCGATTGCCATTGGGTCGGTGCTGCTGGGTTGCACATTGCCCTTGCTGGCAGGTGCCTGGTCGGCCCTGGTGGCCCTGGGTTTGACCCTGTCGATCTGGATTGTGCTGGCCTCTTTGGTGCAGATGTACAGGCAGTTCAAAGACACGGCCAACTGGAAATCCACCCCCATTTCTTACTGGGGCATGCACGTGGCGCACATCGGCATTGCCGTCTGTGTGATTGGCATCACCATGGTCAAAGGCTATGAGACCGAAAAAGACGTGCGCATGACGATTGGCGATACCGTCGACGTCGGTGGCTACACCTTCCGCCTGACCGGCATCAGCGAAGTGCCGGGCCCCAATTACAAGGCGGATCGCGGCACGGTGGAGTTGATCAAGGGAGACCGGGTGCTGCGCACCTTGCACCCCGAAAAACGCACCTATTTCTCCTCCACCATGCCCATGACCGAAGCCGCCATTGACACCAGCCTGACGCGCGATGTCTATGTGTCTCTGGGCGAGAAATTGGAAGGTGAAGGCAAGCCCGCCTGGGCGATGCGCGTTTACCACAAACCCTTCATCACCTGGATCTGGCTTGGCTGCTTTTTGATGGCCATTGGCGGTGGCATGGCTGCACTGGACAAACGCTACAGGAAGAAGGTCGCTGCCAAATTAAACCTGAAAGACATCAAGGGCGTGACAGCATGAACAAGAAGGCGCTGATTCCGCTGGGTATTTTTGGTGTGTTGCTGGTCTTTCTGGCCATCGGCCTGACCCGCGACCCGAGTGAGATTCCCTCACCCCTGATTGGCAAACCCGCCCCGGCCTTCACGGCACCGGTGCTAAACCAACCCGGCCAGACCTTTTCTAACAAAGACATGCTGGGCAAGGTCTGGCTGCTCAACACCTGGGCGTCCTGGTGTGTGGCCTGCCGCCAGGAGCACCCATTGCTGGTGGCGTTTGTCAAAACCAACCCCCTGCCCATCATCGGCCTCGATTACAAGGATAAAGAAGAAGATGGCGTGAAATGGCTGGCCCGTTACGGCGACCCCTACACCGTTGCCGTCACCGACCGGGACGGCCGCATTGGCATTGACTTTGGCGTTTACGGCGTGCCTGAGAGCTTTTTGATCGACAAGGCCGGCATCATTCGCTACAAGCAAATTGGCCCTTTCACTGAAGAAGCTTTACGCGACAAACTCATTCCCCTGATCGCGGAGCTCAATCAATGAAGCGCTTGCTCATTCTTTTTTTTGCGCTGCAATGTGCGCTGGGTGTGCATGCCAATGTGGCTGCGCCGCTGGCTGAAGACCCGGTGGTAGAACAACGCCTGATCACCATTGCCGAAGAACTGCGCTGCCTGGTGTGCCAAAACGAATCCCTCGCCGGTTCCCGCGCCGACCTGGCCATGGACTTGCGCCGTGAAGTGCGCACCCTGATCAAGTCCGGCAAGACCGATGCTGAAATCAAGGAATACCTGGTGAACCGTTATGGTGACTTCGTGCTGTACCGCCCGCCCGTCAAGCCCACCACCTGGTTGCTGTGGTTTGGCCCCCTGTTGCTGTTGATCGGCGCCGTCTGGCTGTTGGTAAACATCATCCGGCGCAACCAAAGCCAAAAAGACAGCCCGGTGCTCGACGCCACCCAGCGCGCCAAAGCGCAAGCCCTTCTTCAAGAGACTGATTCTTCCAAATGAACGTATTTACAGGTATCGCAGCGCTTTTGACGCTGCTGGTCGTGGCCTGGCTTGTCCGCCCACTGCTTCGCAAACCCCAATCCGACGGCATCTCCAGCGAAAAACTCAACGCTGCCATTCACCGCGACCAACTCCATGCCCTTGAAGCCGATCTGGCGCGCGGCGTGATCAGCCCACAAGACTTTGAGACCACGCGCGACGAGTTGCAATTGCGCCTGCTCGACGACACCGAAAGTTTTGAAGCCGCACCCTCCAAAAAAATATCACAATTTTGGACCGCCAAACGCACTGCAGGTGCCGTTGCCCTGAGCTTGCCGGTGCTGGCCTTGGGCCTCTACCTGCAACTGGGTACACCCGCGGCCATAAACCCTGTGGCCAGCGCCGCGGTCGATGAGCAACAAATCAAGCAAATGATTGACACCTTGGCGGCAAAGCTCAAAGACAAGCCCGACAACCCTCAAGGCTGGGCGATGTTGGCACGCTCTTACAAAGCGGTGGGACGCTTTGAAGAAGCCCAGCAAGCGTTTGAAAAAGCCGGGGCAATCGTCAACACCGACCCTGACCTGCTGGTCGACTATGCCGAATTGTTGGCCATTCGGGCTGGCAACAACCTGGAAGGCAAGCCGCAGCAAATGATTGATGAGGCCTTGCGCCTGAACCCCGAACACCCTATGGGCCTCATGATGGCCGGGATCGCCGCTTACCAACGTACCGATTACAAAAGCGCCATCGTTCTTTGGGAAAAATTGCGCAACCTGATGCCACCGGACTCTGCAGATACCCAACAAATACAAGCCAACATTGACGATGCCCGCGCCAAGGGTGGCCTGGCAGCTGGTGAAAGCAACAAGCTGCCGCCTGTGCCAGCTGCCGCGGCGCAAGGCATGACGCCGGAAAAAATCAACCAGATGGTGGACCGCTTGGCTGCCCGCCTGAAAGACAACCCGGACGATCACGCTGGCTGGGCCCGTCTGGCCCGCGCCTACAAAGTTCAGGGGCGCATGGATGACGCCGCCAACGCGTATGCCAAGACTGGCAAACTGCTTGACACAGACGCAGACTTACTCACCCAGTACGCTGACCTGCTGGCCACCCGCGCCAACAGCTTGCAGGGCAAACCGTCTGAGCTGATCCATAAGGCCTTGGGCATTGCACCAAAACACCCCATGGCCTTGATGATGGCCGGCCAGGCGGCCTACCAGAGCGGCAACTACGCAGGTGCCGTGGGCCATTGGCAAAATGCGTTGACAGTGTTACCGGCAAACTCGCCTGACAGTGAACCCATCAAAGCTGAGATCGCTGATGCCCAACTCAAAATGAAAACCTCCGGCAAACCCTGACCGCCCTCTTCGGTCGCTCAAGACCTGGCCAAACCCGGATTTATCCGGGTTTTTTTTCGTCCTTTTATTTCAAAATGCGGTAAAAAAGACCAGAAACTCACTGAATAAAGCTGTGGATAACTTGTCTTGAATAAACGAGTTATCCACAAAAAAAACAAAAACTTGAACTTATCAAGAATTTGAGTACATGCCGGAAGCGGACTGGTCCACACCACTCAATCATCTTCAAGTCGTTGATTTTTATGGAAAAAAATGGCTTGTCCACGTCAAAGGCCAACCCTTATCTACTACTACTATCTTAAAAGGTAAATATAAAGTAAGTCATAGGGAATTTCTCCACAGACCAGAAACCCGTTGATTCAGACTTTTTACCCCGCCACTTTTGGGGTGCGTCGTTCGCACGTCAACACACCGTCCTGGCTGCCTTGCAGCGTGTGACCCTGAACGGGACGGTCTTGAACCTAGATTCCTCAGTTGACCGCTCATTTGCTTCAGTCAGTCGCGATGGACATTGAGTTTTTCAGCGCTGATCCATGTCATCTTTTGGGTGACAGCGCGACGCACCCGATTGAGGAATCCAGGTTGATCCGTCATCGCAGCGATGCTTGCCACGTACTGGCAGTCCGTGTCACCAAACCGCTTACATGAAATCGTGTCTTTTCCAGTCTGGCGTTGTTGCTCGTCGTGGCACAAGCTACGGCTATGTCGCCTCCTCTGGCCTAGCCAGTCTGAAAAATCCATCGATTTGATTTCGTAATCTTTTTGATGAAACCAACTACTGGGCGGCTGAGCCGCCTCAGATCGACCATGTGGAATCAGGCCGCCCGGTTCAGGCAGTGGTCATCAGGGAGGCCATGGGTGACGGATGCTGGCACGGGCAGCGGCGCGCGCAACCGGCATGCACCACGCTGCGTTATTGCGCCTGATTGGCGATTGAAGGCGCCATAAAAAGCACACACACCGGATGGACACGGCATTTTTTCCCCCAAATCTTCACAGCGCACCAAATATGGCCATTGCCCTCTGGATAAAGCTGTGCATAATTTATCTTGAATCTCAAAGTTATCCACACAAAAATAAAAAACTTGAACTTATCAAGAATTTGAGTGCACGCTGCAAGCGCACTGGTCCACATGACTTGATCACCTTCAAGTGCTTGATTTTTATGCAAAAAAAATACTTATCCACGGAAAAGTGCCGCCCTTATCTACTACGACTATCTTAAAAAATTAAATATAAATGAAGTCATAGAGGATTTCTCCACTGACAAAATAATGACGCGGCAGTTAAAACCGAGCCTGTGCATAAACATAATTAATTTCAGCTGGCGCTGACTTTTACGGACGCAATCAAGTAAGATTTGGGCCTTCGCCAATAGCGCCATACTGAAAAATTGTTTGGCAACTCCTTGGTCAGTTCCCCCTCATTCATTGTTCAGGCGTCGTGGCAAATTCCTTTGAAATCAAAAGCGCTCAGTTGCCTCTGGTCGCGCTGTTGCTGCAAACAACAGACCTTGCCCAAATCATTGCGGATACCTCTGCGCAATTTGGTCCGGACAGTGCCAGTCCAGACTTCTTTGAACAAGACCCTTTGGTCATTGATTTTTCCCAGATAAGCCATCAGGAGATTGATCAAAACTTGCAGGAATTGATCACCACACTGAACGCCTGTCGCTTGAAACCCATTGCTTTTCGCAACGCCACGGCAAACCAGGCGGCACTTGCCCTGGCATGTGGCCTGCTGGAAATTGCGCCTGAGCTGACACGTAGCAAACCGGCAAGTGAAAGAAGGACAACCCCTACACCCGCTGCGCAACAGTACCAAGAGGTCATACGCGAAGTGGTGAAAGAAGTCGTGCGTGAAGTCCCCGGCCTTGCCACGATGGTGATTGACAAACCGCTGCGTTCTGGCCAAAAAGTTTATGCCCGTGGCGCAGATCTGGTAGTGCTGGCCATGGTCAACATGGGCGCTGAGGTGGTGGCAGACGGTAACATCCATGTGTATGCACCCTTGCGTGGCAAAGCCATGGCCGGTGCCAGCGGCAACACCCAGGCGCGTATTTTTTCGCTATGCCTGGAACCTGAATTGATCTCGATCGCCGGGGTGTACCGCACCAGCGAACACCCGCTACCCCCAGACATTCAAGGCAAGCCGGCGCAGGTCCGCCTGAGCGATGACGGGCTGGAAAAACTGCTGTTTGAAGCCCTGTCCTCTTAAATATTTTCTCTGAAAGACCCGTTCAACATGGCCAAAATTATTGTGGTGACTTCCGGTAAAGGCGGCGTTGGCAAAACCACCACCAGCGCCAGTTTTTCAACCGGTTTGGCGATGCGCGGTCACAAGACTGTCGTGATTGACTTTGACGTGGGTCTGCGCAACCTGGACCTGATCATGGGCTGCGAGCGCCGCGTGGTGTATGACCTGATCAACGTGATCCATGGGGAAGCCAACCTGAATCAGGCGCTCATCAAGGACAAGCAATGTGACAACCTGTATGTGCTGGCTGCCTCGCAAACCCGCGACAAGGATGCCCTGACGCAGGCAGGCGTGGAAAAAGTGCTGGCTGACCTGGCTGCCATGGACTTTGAATACATCGTCTGCGATTCACCTGCCGGCATTGAAACCGGTGCCCTGATGGCCATGCATTTTGCCGATGAAGCGCTGGTGGTGACCAACCCCGAGGTGTCTTCCGTGCGCGACTCAGACCGCATTTTGGGCATGTTGTCGAGCAAAACCAAACGCGCCATGGAAGGGCTTGACCCGATCAAAGAGCATTTGCTGATCACCCGTTACAACCCGGCCCGGGTCAATCAGGGGCAAATGCTGTCCTTGCAAGACATTCAGGACATTTTGCGCATCAGGTTGATTGGTGTCGTCCCCGAGAGCGAATCTGTGCTGCAAGCTTCCAACCAGGGCGTGCCTGCAGTGCACATGGAAGGCAGTGATGTGTCTGAGGCCTACAAAGACGTCGTCAGCCGTTTTCTAGGTGAAGACAAGCCGATGCGTTTTACCGAAGCACCCAAACCAGGGCTGCTCAAACGCCTGTTTGGAGGGAAGTGAGACCATGTCTTTTTTTACATTTTTTCTGGGCGAAAAAAAGAAAACGGCCAACGTGGCCAAAGAACGTCTGCAAATCATCCTGGCGCATGAGCGCAACGGCCGCAACCCCGCCACGCCGGATTACCTGCCGGATTTGCAGCGGGAATTGCTGGCAGTCATCAGTAAGTACATCAACATCAATCCGGATGACATCAAGGTCAATCTGGAACGCCAGGACAATCTCGAAGTGCTGGAAGTCAAGATTGAGTTGCCCGACGTCCGGTGACGTGGTGGTCGTCTTGAATGCTATAAAATATATAGCTGCTTGCGCTTATTCTATAAGGGCTAGAGGGTTATTTTATAGCTAACTTTCTGTGCCACTAGCTTGGCAGGCTGCCAGCGTTTGAGCAGCAATGCATTGCTCATCACACTCACTGAACTCAGCGCCATGGCCGCACCCGCCATCACTGGGTTCAGGTAACCAAAGGCCGCCAGCGGGATGCCGGCCACGTTGTAGATAAACGCCCAAAACAGGTTTTGCCGGATTTTGGCGACGGTGCGGTCGGATATGTCCAGCGCGGCGGCCACCAGCGCCAAGTCGCCACGCATCAGGGTGATGCCTGCGGCATGCATCGCCACATCGGTGCCGCCTCCCACATTGGCCATCGCCATGCCGACATCGGCGGCGGCCAGGGCGGGCGCATCGTTGACACCATCTCCCACCATCACCACGGTGTGGCCTTGTTGTTTGAGTGCGCTGATGTGGGCCGCTTTGTCGCCGGGCAATACGTTGCTGACGACTTCATCGGGCTGCAGCGCGACCCGTTTGGCCATGGCTTGCGCCGCAGCGTTGTTGTCGCCCGAGAGCATCATGACCCGGATGCCGCGTGCGCGCAGCGTGGCGATGGCTGCACTGGCACTGGCTTTGGGTTCGTCGCCAAAGGCCAGCAGGGCCAGGGCGGTCAGGCCTGCAGGGGTTTGCCGGGCCATCACGGCCAGCGTGGCGCCTTGGGTTTCCAAGGCCTGCAAGCGCTCACTGAGGGTGCCGAGCTGAACCCCCAGCTCCTGCATCCAGCGCAGGCTGCCAATCACAATATCGTCACCATGGACCAGCCCGCGCAAGCCCTTGCCTGGTGTGCTTTGCATCTGGGTTACGCCGGGCAGGGCCAATTTTTGCTCAATGGCCGCCGCCACCACGGCGCGCGCCAACGGGTGACCGCTGCCGCTTTGCAAGGCGGCAGCAACGCCCAACAACGCGCTTTGGTCTGCACCTGAAGCCACGACAAAATCCGTCAACCGGGCCTGGCCCAGCGTCAGGGTGCCGGTTTTGTCAAACACCACCACGCGGGCCTTGTGCGCTAATTCAAGTGCCTGCGCGTCCTTGATCAGAATGCCGAATTTGGCTGCCACGCCGGTACCCGCCATGATGGCCGCCGGTGTGGCCAAGCCCAATGCGCAGGGGCAGGCGATCACCAGCACCGTCACCGCGTTGATCACTGCGACCTCGAATGGATGACCTGTGAGCCACCAGCCCAACAGCGTGATCAGGGCCAGCACCAGCACCACCGGCACAAACACTGCGCTCACCTTGTCGACCAGGCGTTGAATCGGCGCTTTGGCAGCCTGTGCATCTTCCACCAGCCGGATGATGCTGGCCAGCACCGTGTCCACACCCACCGCCTTGACTTGCAGCACCACCCGGCCATCGCCGTTGAGGGTGCCGCCGGTGACCTTGTCCCCCGCTGTTTTCGAGACCGGCAAGGGCTCGCCGGTTAGCATGGATTCATCCACCTGCGTCAAACCTTCCTGCAGCACGCCATCGACCGCAAACCGCTCACCTGGGCGCACCACCAGTTCGTCGCCCACCAGCACTTCGTCAACGGGCACGTCCACTTCACCGTCCAGACCCAGCAGGTGTGCGGTGTCTGGCCGCAAGGCGTGCAGCGCGCGGATGGCCGAGGTGGTTTGGCGTTTGGCGCGCGCTTCCAGCCATTTGCCCAGCAACACCAGCGTGATGACCACAGCCGAGGCTTCAAAATAAAGGTGCGGTGTGGTCCCAGTTGTGGCGCTCAGCCATAACCAGACGGAGAGCGACCAGCCCGCCGTGGTGCCCATCGACACCAGCAAATCCATGTTACCGCTGAGCGACTTCAAGGAATGCCAGCCGGCTTTGTAAAAACGCGCACCCAAAATGAACTGCACCGGCGTGGCCAAGGCAAACTGCAGCCAGGCCGGCAGCATCCAGTGCTGGCCCCACAGCGTGCCAATCATGGGCAGCATCAAAGGCAAGGACAGTGCCAGCCCCAAAGCCACCGGCGCAAAGCCCGCCCAGTTGGACTGGGACGGTGCGTCAATGGCCGCATTGGCTGCCACCGGTTCATAACCGGCATCGCGCACAGCACGCCTGAGCCGGGCCTCAATCTGCTCAGAGGCATGCACCGTCACGCGGGCAGATTCGGTCGCCAGATTGACGCTGACCTCCTGCACGCCGGGCACTTTTTTCAGGGCCCGTTCAGCGCGCCCCACGCATGACGCGCAGGTCATGCCGTGAATGCCGATGTCAATGCGCAAGGTGTCTGCTAAGCGTTGGGGTGTTGTCATGGAAGCTAGAGTTTAAAAAAGAGGGCTGGGGTCACAATACACGCTTGTGTGAACAGCGTATTTTCCAAGGAATTGAAATGAAGCAAAGCTTTACCGTGACCGGCATGACCTGTGAACATTGTGAAAAAGCCGTAGTGCGGGCCGTGCGCCAGCTTGACCGCAGCGCAGAAGTGCAGGCCGACCGCAGCACGAACACGGTGCTTGTCGAGTCCGAGCAGCCACGTGAAGCCTTGGCGCAGGCCATTGCCGACGAAGGTTACACGGTTGCGCCCTGAGCTTAACCAGACATGAACGTCTTGAACTGGGTGGCGCAGGCGACGGCTTTGTACCCCTCATTGACGGGGGTGCAGCCCGGATTGGACGCTCCAGAGTCAGGCATGGCACCGTTTGAGGTGCCGACAGATACCGTGTTGTTCAACGAAAACACCGCTTGTCAGGGATTTCCGGTAATGCTTTCAGGCGAAGTCAAGGTGTCGCGCAGCTCAGAAGATGGCCGTTCGCTGGAGCTGTATCGGGTGGTTCCGGGCGAGTTGTGTCTGGTCTCTAGCGCCTGCTTGTTCCGGGCGCAACCGCTGTCTGCCTTTGGCATCACCACCAAGCCCAGCACCCTGATGCTGATTGCGCCGGACCTGTTCAGGCGCTGGCTGGAAACCCCCGCGTTTCGCAACGATGTGTTGGGCCTGTTTGCCGAGCGCATGGCCGATTTGACGGCGCTGATTGACGCGGTGGCGTTTCACAAGCTCGACCGCCGCCTGGCTGGTGCCTTGCTGGGGCGCGGTCAGCAGCTCAATGTGACACACCAAACCCTGGCCGACGAGTTGGGCACGGTGCGTGAAATGGTGACCCGGCTGTTGCGCCGCTTTGAGCGAGAAGGCTGGGTGCACCTGGGCCGCGAGCAGATCCAGATCGTCAACGCAGGCGCCCTGCGTGCGCTGGTGCGTGCCCAGACGGCCTGAGCGCCCACACACTTGCGCGTTGCCGCGCACCTTGATGGCTTTGTTGCTGCCATGCTGGGTGACTTGAGTCACAGACCGCTGGGGTTCTGGCGGATGTAATCCACTGGCTTTCTTTTTTTACCTGTGACTACAAGGAGTTTTTATGAAATCAAACGTTGGCGGCATTGACCGCATTCTGCGCATCGTTCTTGGCCTGGTGCTGATTGGCCTGACCCTCACCGGCAACATCGGTGTCTGGGGCTGGATCGGCGTGGTGCCCTTGGCCACCGGTGCCATTGGCTGGTGCCCGCCTTATGCCATTTTTGGTTTCAACACCTGTTCCATGAAGAAGTAACTGACTTCTCTGCAGGCCCTGTGCGGGGAGGTGATCCCCGCAACAAAAGCGCACGTATGCTATATATTAAATAGCTGCTTGCGCTTTATCTATATGGGCTAGAGGCTGATTTCTTATATAAAATCAGGCCAAAGGCATTTCACCGCCTAGGGCTTCGAGCAGCTCGGGCAGGGCTTTTTGCAGCTCACCGGTGGAAATCGCCACATCCGCATCAAAGCCGTCGTCCTTGCCCTTGCTGGCGCCTTCAAACACCACCTCCAAAAACGCCAGTTTCTTCAACTGGAAGCCTTCGGTAAGCACAAACGACACGCGGTCGTTCCAGGTCAGGGCCAAGCGGGTGGGCATCTTGCCGCCTTCAATGTGCTGCTTGACCTCATCGGTGTCAAGGCGATGGCGGGCATAACGCACCACCGCCTTGGACTCGTCGGCGGCTTTGAGCTCGCATTCGCGGTCAACGCTGAAGCCCTGGGGCGCCTCCTGGCCCACCAGCCAACCCGCCATGGCCGCGCTGGGCGAGACCTTGGTGTTGACCAGGCTCAGGGCCAGGCCGGGCAGGCTTTGTACCAGCAGCGTCACCAGCTCATCGGCGCGTCCCTGGCTGCCGGCATCTGTCACCAGCAGGTTGGCTTCGCGGTCCATCCACACCCGGGTGCTGCCTTGCTTGGTGAAGGCCATGGGCATCAACTCCAGGCGGATGTCGTCTTTGAGGTCGCGGGTTTCTTTTTTACCGGGTTTGCGCCCGGTGCTGGCTTCAATCTGGGCGACCCGCTCTTCGGCTTTGCGGTTGACCACCGAGGCGGGCAAGGCGCGGGTTTCCACCATCAGCTTCAAAATCCATTGGCCAGCGACCACTTCCAGCAGCGGCCCGTTGGCCTCGCCGCGCGGCTCGCTCCAGCCCACGGATTTTTCCTGGCTTGCGCCACATTCCACAAAGTGGTTGTCTTGCAGACGGGCTTCGACTTCTTCGGCAGTGGTGCTCCAACCCGGAGCGATGCGGTACATGATGACGTTCTTGAACACGGCTGACCTTTTTTGAATGACAAGTAAATACGAAACCGCCAATCATCCCATCAAATCAGGGGCGCTTCAGCGATTGTCAATTGACAACCGCCAACCCACATGTCACGCGTCAGCGCGAAACAAGCCAGCATGATCGCCAGTAAATTATTTGAGCGCACGAACCAGCCACCAGTTGGGTGAGGCTGACTCAAAATCGCCGCTCTCGCACAGACGATTCGCCAACTCAAATGATTCCAGCCCAGGACGAGATGCCGCAAGCCAAAAGCGCCCGCTGGTGCCAATGCCTCTGGTCAACCGGATGCCATGTTTTGAGGCCAGCAAGGCTTGATCCGCCAGACCTTGATTCGCCCGGAAGCGGGGCAACACGCCACCCGGAAGCGCTCGTGCTCAGCGCCTGGCTGTTCGCTGAGTCGCGAAGAAACTCCCTGCTCCGCTTCGTTCCACAGGGGGTTTCTCCGATGAAATCAAAGGACAAAAACCAAGTCAAAAACTGGGGCAGCGCCGTCCAACTGCGAGTGAAATCAGGGGCAACTTAAACTGATTGAAAAATTGTCTTGACTGATGGGTCCACTTTAGGTCAGTGAACGACAACGCGCGCGTTCAAATTTGAAACACAACTTTACAAAGCTTTGACGTAGCCTCATGGGCGCGATACACGGGCGGCGCATACTTCTCTTCACGCCGATGCCACTCTCAGGTCATTGGCGTTAACTCAAAGGACATGACGATGAAAACCAATTTGAAAATTTCCCTGGTGGCTGGTTTGATGCTGGCCGCTGGCCTGGCTTATTCGCAGTCGCCCATGGGTGGCGGCCAGTGCGACATGATGGGCGGCGGCATGCAAGGCCAAGGCATGGACCACTATGGCATGGGCAAGATGGCTCCGGCCAAAATGCAGGCAAAAATGGACCAGCGTCATGCCGCACTGAAAGCCCAGTTGAAAATTACTGCCTCACAAGAAGCGGCTTGGACAACCTTCACGGATGCCCACAAGCCACCTGCCGGCATGATGGGCACACAGCAGCCTGCGATGGCCGACATGGCCAAGCTCACCACGCCAGAGCGCATCGACAAAATGAAGGAAATGCGCACCCAGCGCATGGGTGAGATGACGGCGGCCATGGACAAGCGTGCAGAAGCCGTCAAGGCGTTTTACGCGGTGCTCACGCCCGAGCAGCAAAAAACCTTTGATGCGCACAGCCTGATGGGCCCAGGTCAAGGCCGCGGTTATGGCGCGCACGCCGACATGGGCATGGGTGCCATGCAGCCAGCCAAGTAAGCCCCGGGTTTCAGGCTTTCAGCGCTTCCTGGCAGGGGCGGCATTCGCTATAAGCGGGTGCCGCCCCTGATGCTTTTTGGGCCGGGTGTCACGGGGGCTCATGGCTTGTGGCAACATCCACGGGATTCGACTCTTTACCGCCCAACCCACGGCTTGTTTGCAAGCGCCACCCCAACATGACAGCTATGCCCAATTCCCCGCCAACAGGCAAAAGAGCAGCACCTCTGAGCGGCCAAGTGGTGGTGCGCACCCTTGACGTGAGCCAGCCCTTGCAGTGGCTGGGCCGGGCCTGGCGCGACATGACCCGTTGCGGCTGGGTCAGCGTGTGGCATGGCGTGGCTGTGGCTGTGGCTGGTGCGTTGATGCTGTGGCTGGCGCATGACCGCTTCTGGTTCATGGCCGGTGCGTTTTCCGGGTTTTTGCTGGTGGGGCCGGTGCTGGCCACCAGCCTGTACGCCTTGAGCCGTGGCTTGGAGCGGGATGAAAAAGCAGGCTTTTCGGTGGTCCTCAAAACCTGGTTCAACTGGCAAGACGGCCGCCTGCAAGCCTGGGGTGAGGCGCAATGGCGTCTGGTGCGCTTTGGCGTGTTGCTGGCGCTGGCGGGCACGATGTGGGTGCTCATGTCAGCGGGCCTGATCACCTGGCTGGCCAGCGCGCCCATTCCTACGCCACGGGCCTTCATCGAACATGTGGTGTTGGCCAGGGAGGGCTGGCTGTTTGAGGTCTGGCTGGCTCTGGGGGGGGCGCTGGTGGCGCCTATTTTTGCCTCGACCGTGGTCACCATTCCTTTGTTGCTTGACCGTCAGATCTCCGTCAAACAGGCCATGGCCGCCAGCTGGCAGGTAATTTTTGCCAACCCCGTGCCGATGGCGTTGTGGGGCGCGCTCATCATGGGGTTGACGTTTGTCGGTTTTGCCACCGCCTTGCTGGGCCTGGTGGTGTTGGTGCCGCTGCTCGGGCATGCCAGTTGGCATGCCTACCGTGATGTGCTGGATGTGTCGGGTATGCTGGAACGGGAACACAACTGATGTTTGGTTTTACAGAAGAACAAATCGCCGCCTTTGGCATGACTTTTGGCGTGGGCGGCCTGATGCTCTACATGCTGTTCATCATCGGGCAGCTGGCCTGGGAGTCCAAAGCCGGCAAATTCGGCTTTTTTGTCATGCTGCTGGGCCTGGCGTTTGGCATGGTGGGCTTTGTCGCCAAGTACATGATCCAGTGGGTCATGGGCATCAAGTAACGCTGCGGGGTTGATCAGCCATACGGACGCACGCCAATCAGCCAGCCATGCAGCCACAGGGTAAAGGCCATCCAGCTGGCCACCCCTAAGGCCACGGTGATGCCGGTGGCACCGGTGCGACCCACCCGGTACAGTGTGCCGTCACACCGGTCACGGCGCCTGGCGGCCAGAAAGGTCAGCACGGCCCAGCCCAAAAAGGTGCCAAACAGCAGCACATGGCCGAGGTTGCCATTGGACAGCAGGTGGGCAAGTGCCCAGAGCTTGACACCGAGCAGCATTGGGTGGTGCAGGCGCGCCTTGATCTGGTTGCCCGGCACATAAGCGCCAGCCAGCAACACAAACGCCAGCAGCGTCAGCAATCCCGCCAGGTGGCGCATGCCGGTGGGCGGGCTCCAGAGCTGCACCGGGGCAACGCGCACCAACCCAAAACCCCACACGATCAGGCCAAACCCAGCCAGCGACAGCAGCGAATAAGCGGCGCGCCAGGTGCGCGCACCCCAGGTATTTCTGACGCGGGTGCGCCAGTCGTCAGCCAACAGACGCACCGAATGCACGCCCAGAAACACAACCAGCCCGGCCAGAAAGTAAGTCATGTGCACGGCTTATTCATGGACACAAGCCGTTACGCGCCAAGCACGCGGTTTTTGCCCGTGCGCTTGGCCAGGTACATGGCCTGGTCGGCGCGTTTGATGGCCTCGGCCCCGGTCTCGCCGGTCAGCAGCTGGGCCACGCCAGCGCTGAAGGTGATCAGCACTTTTTCTGTGCCAGCCATGAAAAACCGCTTGGTCAGCTCGCGCTGCAAGCGCGTCATGGCTTCAATGCCCTTGTCCAGCGGCGTGTCGGGCAGCAAAATGACAAATTCTTCGCCGCCGTAGCGGGCCAGCGTGTCTTGCGGGCGCATTACCTCGCGTGCCACAGCCGCCAGGTGGGTCAAGGCCACATCGCCCGTGGCGTGCCCCAGTGAGTCGTTGAGTTTCTTGAAGTTGTCAATGTCGAGCATGGCCATGCACAGGGCGCTGTCCGTGCGTTTGAATTGCGCCATTTCACGGTTCAAGGCCTCGTCTAGCCCATGCCGGTTGAGGGCGCCGGTGAGTGTGTCATGGCGCGCCTGGGCGCTGACACGGTCCAACTCCTGGTGCAGTTTGCTCAACTCGGCCTCGGTCGCCGCCACTTTTTTCCTCATGCCTTGCAAGGTGTCACGGGCGATCTGGCTGTCGTGCGCCATGCTGCGTGTGGCTCCCACCACCTCTTTGAGCACCGGGGCAATCTCGCTGATGGATTTGGCCTGCTCAATCAGGCGCGCGCTGGCTTCCATCTGGGTCTGAAAGCCACTGGTGGACTCGGTCATGGAGCCAAGCCGTTCAATGAAGGCGGCCAGCATCTGGCGCATGTCGTTTTGCGCCTCAACCGCCCGGGCTTTGGCTTCGGTTTGCTTGAAGATCACATCTTTCAGACGCTGTTCAACGTCATCCAGTCGGCGCAGGGTCAGGGGCGGCGCACACACGGTCATCAGTGCATCCACCTGGCCTTTGAGCCAGACGTCGTCCAGGCTCAGGTGGCTGATGTTCTCGATGATCAAGTGCAGCAGCTTGAGCAGCACCTGCTTGATCTCGGCCTGGTCTTCGGCTGCAAACGACAGCCGGTGCCCGTAATTGGCCAGCAATTGCTTGACCGTCATGGCATCGGCGTCAGGCTGGCGCAGTGCTTTGGTCAGGGCCTGGGTTTGCTCCAGAAAACGCGCGTCGTCCTGCCCCAGGGCCGGTTGCGCGTATTCGATCATGCGGGCCACCTGGACAAAAAAATCACTCGTCAGCGCGGGCGCTGTGACCACGGCAGGTTCAGCCGCAGCAAGCACCGGTTTGGGCGTGTCCGCCAGCAAGGGGGTTGCAGCAACGGGCGCTGGCGCGGGCGGACTGAAGCCACCATAGGCTATCAGCGAATTTTTGACGCCTTCCCAGTTCAGCTGGTTGATGGCCGACTCAAGCAAACCGCGTTGTTTTTGCTGACCCGGGGTTTTGGTGGGCAAGGCCGCTGCGATGTCGCGCAGCCGCTCAGCCGGGAACGCAGTTTCGTTGGGAAATTCGCCAATCTCGTTGTAAAGCCGTTGGTAGTTCAGGGGTGTTGGGGGCAGCTTCTGAGCCGTGAGTTGCTTTAAGGTCTCACGGGCGATTTCGAACGGTTTTTTTTCGGCCATGGCATTTATTTGCTATAAATTAAATAGCTGCTTGCGCTTTGTGTATATGGGCTAGATGGGTTTTATGCTTGCAATAATACATGCAACGATCCCGGGCCCGTCCCTTGTGTTGAATTCAGATGCTTGCGCTTGTTTTTCCCCGTTTTTGTGAGGTGCCGTTCGTTGCCCTTGTCACTGCAAGCCAAGGCCCGGATGGCCGGGTGCTTGGTGGGATGGATGCGTTGAATGCCTGGATTGTACTGATCGGGTGATGTGAAAAAGCCCAAGCCCGAGGGGCGACAAGTGCGCCAACGCCCGTGGCAGTGCTTGCCGCCTTGGCGGGTGACATATAGTTGGAAATTGCCTCTGTTTAAAGCGCCATATGAAAACCAAAGCCGCCGTCGCCTGGAAAGCAGGCCAACCCTTGACCATTGAAACCGTTGACCTGCAAGGCCCCAAATTTGGCGAAGTGCTGGTCGAGATCAAGGCCACCGGCATTTGTCACACCGACTACTACACGCTGTCCGGTGCCGACCCGGAGGGCATCTTCCCGGCCATTTTGGGTCATGAAGGCGCCGGCATTGTGGTCGATGTCGGCCCCGGCGTCACCACCCTCAGGAAGGGCGACCACGTTATTCCGCTCTACACCCCCGAATGCCGCCAATGCAAGTTCTGCCTCCCGCGCAAGACCAACTTGTGCCAGCTGATTCGCGGCACCCAGGGCAAGGGCCTGATGCCCGACGCCACCAGCCGCTTTAGCCTGGACGGCGAGCCGATTTTTCACTACATGGGCACCAGCACCTTCAGCAACTACACCGTGGTGCCCGAGATTTCGCTGGCCAAGATCCGCGAGGACGCGCCGTTTGACAAGGTCTGCTACATCGGTTGCGGCGTCACCACCGGCATTGGCGCCGTGATCTTCACCGCCAAGGTCGAGGCCGGAGCGAATGTGGTGGTGTTTGGCCTGGGCGGCATTGGCCTGAACGTGATCCAGGGCGCCAAGATGGTGGGGGCCGACAAGATCATCGGCGTCGACATCAACCCGGCCCGCCAGGCCATGGCGCGCAAGTTTGGCATGACGCACTTCATCAACCCGAAAGAAGTCGAGAGCGTGGTCGATGCCGTGGTGCAGCTCACCGACGGCGGCGCCGACTACAGCTTTGAGTGCATTGGCAACACCACCGTCATGCGCCAGGCGCTCGAATGCACGCACAAGGGTTGGGGCCGCAGCATCATCATCGGTGTGGCCGAAGCCGGGGCCGAGATCAGCACCCGCCCGTTTCAGCTGGTCACCGGGCGCAAGTGGGAAGGTTCAGCCTTTGGGGGTGCGCGCGGCCGCACCGACGTCCCCAAAATTGTCGACTGGTATATGGAAGGCAAGATCAACATCGACGACCTGATCACCCACACCATGCCGCTCGAAGACATCAACAAAGGCTTTGAGTTGATGAAAAGCGGTGAGTCGATTCGCGGTGTGGTAATTTATTAATGAAATTGGCCTCTAGCCCTTTATAAGTAAGCGCAAGAAGCTATCAAAAAAATAGCATTAATATGCATCCCACGTCCCTGGAACTGTTGAGTGAACACGCCTGTTTTGGCGGCCTGCAGCGCTTTTACCAACACGCATCGGGCGTGATCGGCTTGCCCATGCGCTTTTCGGTCTACCTGCCGCCGCAAGTCTTTCAAGACGCATCGGCCAAAGTGCCCGCCGTGTTGTACCTGGCAGGCCTGACCTGCAACGAGGAAACCTTCATGATGAAGGCCGGTGCGCAGCGGGTCGCATCTGAACTGGGTTTGGCGCTGATCGCCCCCGACACCAGCCCGCGCGGCGCCAGCTTGCCTGGCGACAGCGACAGCTGGGACTTTGGCGTGGGTGCCGGTTTCTATCTGGACGCCACGCAGGCGCCCTGGTCAAGGCACTACCGCATGGAAACTTAGGTGATTTCCAAGAATAAATATGCCCAGATGACGCAGGATTTTTGTTCAGCTGCAAGGCGTAAAAATGGGCGTATAGCGAGCTATACAACCGTTTTTGCAACGCAGCAGATGGACAAAAAGACAAGTCAGATGG
>JBBQSS010000015.1:0-26560 GCA_038213665.1 Burkholderiales bacterium
TGCTGCGTTGTTTGATGAGGTTGATCGAGCTGCGCAGTCCAAAGATTCGGCACGAATTGACCGGGTTTTTTCTGACATGAAAGACCGATTTTCATCAACTGCATACGCGCAACAGTCGGGCTTGCTGGTTGCCAAGCAATACGTGGTCCTCGGAAAGCCTGATGCTGCTATGGCCGCGCTGACCTGGGTGGCGGAGCAGACATCGGATGCCGGTTATCAGTCCGTTGCAAAGCTCCGGTTGGCGGCCATTCTGATGGAAGCCAAGAACTACGATACGGCGCTGAGTCAACTTAATGGCACTTTTGAGCCAAGTTTTCAAGCACTCGTGGCTGATCGTAAAGGCGATATCTACGTTTTGCAGGGACAAAAAGCGCTGGCCGTCGCTGAGTACGAAAAAGCGTACCGTCTGTTTGATGCGCGTACCGAATACCGCCGTCTGGTTGAGGTGAAACTCAATGCGCAAGGGGTCGATGTTCAAGGGCGTGAGCAAGCCCCTGTGGTTACAGGAAAGTAGTTGCTCATGTCACCTAAATTCTCATTCAGATCGATTCAATATGCACTGGCAGGCCTGAGTCTCCTGGTGTTGGCCGCCTGTGCCAGCGGCTCCGGTGCGCCAAAGCCGTCTGAGCTGGGCCCGAATCCAGCTTTGCTGGGCGCGCGATTGGCATGGTCAGGCAAGCTAGGTCCTGTCAATTTTCCGTTGCAGGCCAAGGTGATTGGGAGTACGGTGACACTGGCGGGGTCAGACGGCAGCGTGGTGGCGCTTGACGCAGGCACCGGCGCTGAACTTTGGCGAGTTAATTTGGGTTCGCCAATCTCTGCGGGAGTCGGTAGCGACGGTCGGTTTGCTGCAGTGGTGACCCGTGAAAACGAACTTGTCGTGCTTAACCAGGGGCAAACCACCTGGCGAGCTCAATTGGCTTCACAGGTGTTCACAGCGCCCCTGGTCGCCGGAGAGCGCATCTTCGTGCTGGGTGCTGACCGTAGTCTGGCTGCATTCGACTCCAGTACCGGGCGCAAGCTTTGGCAAAATCAGCGCCCGGGAGAGGCGCTGGTGCTGCGCCAGTCCGGGGTACTGATGGCAGTTGGCAATACCCTCGTGGTCGGACTTTCAGGCCATTTGGTCGGCATGAATCCACTCAATGGCAATGTGGTATGGGACGCACCGGTGGCAATACCGCGCGGCACCAATGACATTGAGCGCTTGGTGGACTTGGTGGGTGGTGTTAATCGTGAAGGTGATGAGGTTTGCGTGCGTGCCTTTCAGGCGGCAGTGGCTTGTGTGAATACGACGCGGGGTGTGGTCAGCTGGAAGAAAGCAGCCATGGGTGCCGTTGGTTTGGATGGCGATGACCGTCATGTCTACGGCGTCGAGGGCGATGGTCGCCTGATTGCCTGGCGGCGAGCTGACGGTGTGCCGGTTTGGACCTCTGATCGTTTGCGTTACCGGCAACTCAGCCCCCCGCTGGTGCTTGGGCGTTCGGTGGTCATGGGCGATGAGGCCGGGCTGGTCCACCTGATGTCGCGTTCGGACGGGGAGCCGCTTGCGCGTCTGACGACCGACGGTTCAGCAATTGCAGTCACGCCCGTGCTCGCGAGTGGCACCATGGTGGTGGTCACTCGCAATGGCGGTGTTTATGGTTTCAGGCCTGAATAAACACTGAAACTGATTCAAAAATGGACAAGAATTAATGAAACCTGTACTGGCTCTGGTAGGCCGTCCCAACGTCGGCAAGTCGACGCTGTTCAATCGGCTGACAAAGTCGCGTGATGCCATCGTGGCTGATTTTGCGGGTTTAACTCGCGACCGGCACTACGGCAATGGCAAGCAGGGCAAACATGAATACATTGTGATCGACACGGGCGGTTTTGAGCCCGATGCGACCAGTGGCATTTTCAAGGAAATGGCTAAGCAAACACGGCAGGCCGTGGCTGAATCCGATGTGGTGATTTTTGTGGTGGATGCCCGCGCGGGTGTCTCGTCACAAGACCATGACATTGCCAGCTACCTCAGGCGCTTGGGTAAGCCCTGCCTGCTGGTGGCCAACAAGGCTGAAGGCATGCTTGAAGGCAGCCAGCTTGTAGAGTTTTATGAGTTGGGCTTGGGTGAAGTCATTCCTGTTTCCGCTGCTCATGGCCAGGGCACACGTCAGCTGGTGGATGTGGCCCTTGCCTCCTTGAATTTGTCTGACGACGAGGTGGATCAGTCAGAGCAGCCGGGCGTCATCAAACTCGCGGTTGCAGGTCGTCCGAATGTTGGCAAATCGACCCTCATCAATGTCTGGTTAGGTGAAGAGCGCCTGGTTGCCTTTGATTTGCCGGGTACGACACGCGACGCGATTTCAGTGCCGTTTGAGCGCAACGGGCAAAAGTTTGAGTTGATCGACACGGCAGGGTTGCGGCGTCGCGGCAAGGTGTTTGAGGCGATTGAGAAATTTTCTGTTGTCAAAACCTTGCAGGCCATCGAGTCTGCGCATGTGGTTTTGTTGTTGATTGATGCCACGCAAGGCGTGACCGATCAAGATGCTCATATTGCGGGCTACATTCTTGAGAATGGCCGGGCAGTGGTGCTTGCTGTGAACAAGTGGGATGCAGTTGACGAGTACCAACGTGAGTTGGTCAAGCGTTCCATCGAAACACGGCTGCCATTTTTGAAGTTTGCCAACATGCACTTGATCTCGGCGCAAAAACGACAAGGTTTGGGACCGTTGTGGGCATCGATTTCGCAGGCCTACAAGGCCGCAAACTGCAAGATGTCGACGCCGGTGCTGACGCGCTTGTTGCTTGAGGCTGTGCAGTTTCAAAGCCCCAAGCGCGCCGGCATGTACCGCCCCAAGTTGCGCTATGCGCACCAAGGCGGCATGAACCCGCCAGTGATTGTGATTCATGGCAACTCGCTGGAGCATGTGACCGACGCTTACAAACGCTTTCTGGAAGGGCGTTTCCGCAAGGAGTTCGATCTGGTGGGTACACCTCTCCGCATAGAGATGAAAACCTCTGCGAATCCATTTGCGGACAAGTCGACTTAAGACCCCCATAAAGCAGTTGACGCTGTCCAATTTTATTGTGGGAATGCGTGGGCTGCCGACGGTTTTCGGTTCGGGCTATGGTATCGTCGTCTCTTCTTAAATTTCCAGAACACGGAGAATATCGTGAGCAATAAAGGCCAACTTTTGCAAGACCCATTCCTGAACACCCTGCGTCGGGAACATGTGCCAGTTTCTATTTATCTGGTGAATGGCATCAAGCTTCAAGGACAGATCGAGTCTTTCGATCAATATGTTGTATTGCTTCGCAATACCGTCACACAAATGGTTTACAAGCACGCCATTTCGACCATTGTTCCTGGTCGTGCCGTCAATTTCTCAGCCGTCGAGGGTGATCAACCTGCCGCAGCCTAATGCCAACAGCGCGCCTACCCTGCTGGTCGGCGTTGATTTCGGGCACCCCCACTTTGATGAAAAGCTGGAAGAGCTGGGTCTGCTGGCCCAGACTGCTGGACTAACGCCAGTTGCCCGCGTGACGTGCAAACGTCGCGCCCCTGATGCCGCGTTGTTCATTGGTAGCGGCAAAGCTGATGAGATCAAGGAAATGGCGCTGCAATTGGGCGTGCAGGAGATTTTATTTGATCAAAGTTTAAGCCCGGCACAGCAGCGCAATCTTGAGCGTCACCTGGAACTTCCGGTTAACGATCGTACCTTGCTGATTCTTGAGATTTTTGGGCAGCGGGCGCGCAGTCATGAGGGCAAGTTGCAAGTTGAGCTTGCGCGCCTGCAATATCTGAGCACGCGTTTGGTGCGTCGTTGGTCGCATCTGGAGCGCCAAAGTGGCGGCATCGGCATGCGTGGGGGTCCCGGCGAAACCCAGATAGAACTCGACAAACGCATGATTGGCGACAATATCAAACGCATCAAGGAACGATTGAGCAAGGTAAAGCGCCAGCGGCAGACACAGCGTCGTCAGCGCGAGCGCCGGGATGCCTTCGCTATTTCTTTGGTCGGCTATACCAATGCAGGCAAATCCACCTTGTTTAACGCACTGGTGAAGGCGCGGACCTATGCGGCTGATCAATTGTTTGCCACGCTTGACACCACCACGCGTCAACTTTACCTGGGTGAAGTGGGGCGGATGGTTTCTCTGTCTGACACCGTCGGCTTCATTCGTGACTTGCCGCATGGTTTGATTGATGCGTTTCAGGCAACTTTGCAAGAGGCTGTGGATGCCGATTTGTTGTTGCATGTGGTCGACTTTTCCAGCCCTGACCATGTTGAACAAATCGCACAGGTGCAGCGTGTGCTCGCTGAAATTGGTGCAGCCGATATCCCGCAAGTGTTGGTATTCAATAAGATCGATGCCGTCCCCGCCGAGGGGCTACCCGGTGTCCTGCAGGATACCTATGACCTGGACGGGCGGCCAACGCGGCGCGTGTTCATCAGTGCCCAACAAAATTTGGGTTTGCCGGTGATGCGCCAGCTGTTGGTTGATCAGGTGAAGGCTGCGAATACGCGTCCTGGGTCTGACGCACATTTCCCTTAGAGCCGTGAGGCTGCACCCTGATTCGGCACAATCCAAATTGCATACACAAGAGCTGATTCGATGAAACTTCACATTTCCACACCAAGCATGGCTTGGCTGCCGCAGCGCCTGCGAGGCATGTTTAACCTTAACGATCCGCGTTGGGGCCGCAGCGACGACAAACCCGCAGATAGCGACGGGGCCGATCGGCCTGAGGCAAAGCCGACCGAGAACCCTGCCCCGAAGCCGGAAGATCGTGGCCCACGTCGCAACCCCACCCAAGGCCCACCCGACCTGGATGAACTCTGGCGCGATTTCAATCGCAAATTGGGCGGGTTGTTCGGCAACGCAAAGAACGGCGGACGCGGTACACCACCTGGCGGTGGCAATGGATCTGGTGGTGGCGGTTTTCAGCCGGACATGAAAAGTGCCGGTATTGGCGCTGGCCTGGTCGCGGGCGTGGCCTTGCTGATTTGGCTTGGCACGGGTTTCTTCATCGTGCAGGAAGGCCAGCAGGCGGTGATTACCCAGTTTGGCAAATACAACGCCACAGTGGGTGCTGGCTTTAACTGGCGCTTGCCGTACCCGATCCAGCGTCATGAGTTGATCTTTGTGACCCAAATTCGCTCTGTCGATGTGGGTCGGGATACGGTCATCAAGGCCACCGGCTTGCGTGAATCAGCCATGTTGACCGAAGACGAAAACATTGTTGAGATCAAATTTGCCGTTCAGTACCGCCTGAACGATGCCCGAGCCTTTTTGTTTGAGAGTAAAAACCCGGCAGATGCCGTGGTGCAGGCCGCTGAAACCGCCGTGCGTGAGGTGGTTGGCAAGATGAGGATGGACAGTGCGCTGTCCGACGAGCGCGATCAGATTGCACCGCGTGTCCGCGCCCTGATGCAAAAAATTCTTGACCGCTACAAAGTGGGCATTGAGGTGGTCGGTATCAACTTGCAACAAGGTGGTGTGCGTCCACCCGAGCAAGTTCAGGCTGCGTTCGATGATGTGCTCAAAGCTGGTCAAGAACGTGAACGCGCCAAAAATGAGGCACAGGCTTACGCCAATGACGTGATTCCCCGGGCTGTAGGTGCGGCCTCTCGACTGAAAGAAGAAGCGGATGCCTACAAATCTCGCATCGTGGCGCAGGCAGAAGGTGACTCGCAGCGCTTCAAATCGGTGTTGGCTGAGTATCAAAAGGCGCCGCAAGTGACACGCGACCGCATGTACATCGACACCATGCAGCAAATTTACAGCAATGTGACCAAGATCATGGTGGATTCCAAGCAAGGTACGAACCTGTTGTATCTGCCGCTGGACAAGCTTATTCAAATGACTGGCCAGGTCGCTGATGACGCTGCGGCGATACCCGCTGCGGCAGCCACGACGGCCAACCCTGCCAACAACGCATCTGCCATCGCGGATGCACGCACCCGTGACGCGGCCCGCGCCCGTACCCGTGAAACCCGATAGGAGCTACACATGAACCGGTTGGGATTTATTTTTTCAAGTCTTCTTTTTGCGCTGGCAATCCTCAGCTCAACTCTTTTTGTGGTGGATCAGCGTCAGTTTGGCGTGGTGTTTGCCTTGGGGCAGATCAAGGAAGTGATCACAGAGCCCGGTTTGAACTTCAAGTTGCCGCCGCCCTTTCAAAATGTGTCTTATATTGACAAGCGCTTGTTGACATTGGACAGTACCGACAACGAGCCTGTTCTGACGGCCGAAAAGCAGCGTGTGGTGATTGACTGGTATGTGCGCTGGCGTATTTCTGAACCCACCGAGTACATCCGTAATGTGGGAACCACAGAAGCTGCAGGTGCCAGCCAGCTCAACCGGGTGGTTCGCAATGCTTTTCAAGAAGAAGTCAACAAGCGCACGGTCAAGGAGTTGTTGTCTGCCAAGCGTGAAGAGGTCATGGAAGACGTGAAAAAAGAAGTCTTGAGCCAGGTACGCGGCGCCAAACCCTGGGGTGTGGATGTGATCGACGTGCGCATCACGCGGGTGGACTATGTGGATGCCATTACTGAGTCGGTTTACCGGCGGATGGAGGCCGAACGTAAACGTGTTGCCAATGAGTTGCGCTCCACAGGTTTTGCCGAAGGCGAGAAGATCCGTGCGGATGCTGACCGACAGCGCGAAATCACGGTGTCCAATGCCTATCGTGATGCGCAGAAGTTCAAAGGTGAGGGTGATGCGCAAGCCGCAAACTTGTATGCGGAAGCTTTTGGCCGTGACCCGCAGTTCGCCCAGTTTTATCGGAGCATGGATGCTTACAAGTCATCTTTCTCAAATAAAAACGACGTGATGGTGTTGGACCCTTCCAGCTCTGAGTTTTTCAAATCCATGCGCGGTGGTATAGCCGCAAGCCCCAAAAAATAAAATTTGAGGCAGGTTTGGACAGCACGACATTCTGGCTCGCCATGGCGCTGGTGCTGGTGATTGAAGGCTTTATGCCTTTCCTGTCTCCAGCGACTTGGCGCCAAACTTTTATGCAAATTTTGCAACTCTCTGACGGGCAACTGCGTTTCTTTGGTTTAGCCAGTCTGTTGTCCGGAATGGCCTTGATTTGGTGGTTGGCTTGAGTCAATCCGGGGCTTTAGCCCGGTAAAATCACGGTTTTAACAGCCCCCCAAAATCACATGTCTGCTTGGGTCCTGCCGGATCACATTGCCGATGTTTTGCCTTCTGAAGCGCGACACATCGAAGAACTACGCCGAGATTTGCTGGACATGGCGCGCTGCTATGGCTACGAGTTGGTCATGCCACCGCTGCTTGAACACCTTGAATCTCTCTTGTCAGGCTCGGGCGAAGCGCTCGATCTGCAAACTTTTAAACTGGTTGACCAACTCTCCGGACGCATGATGGGTTTGCGGGCCGACAGCACGCCACAAGTGGCGCGCATTGATGCCCATTTGCTCAACCGTGCCGGTGTGACGCGGCTGTGTTATTGCGGTCCGGTGCTGCACACCCGCCCGGGTGCACCGCACGCCACGCGCGAGCCCTTGCAGTTTGGTGCCGAAATTTATGGCCATGCCGGACTCGAGGCCGATATCGAAGTGCTGACCCTGGCGCAGGACTGCCTACGTGCGGCCCGCCTAGCGGATCCCAGTATCGATTTGGCTGATGCCCGTCTGGTCAAAGCCATGCTGTCGGGCGTGCCTGTCAATCCGCTCAAACTGGGCCAATTGCATGCGGCCCTAGCCGCCAAAGACAGCCCCGAGTTGCAGTCGCTCACAGCGGAGCTGCCAGCGCCCGCGCGCCAGGGCTTGTTGGCCCTGGTTGGCCTGTATGGTGACAAAGCTGTTCTGCTTGAGGCCGAAAAATCCCTGCCGCCCTTACCGGGTGTGCGCGAGGCGCTACAAAATTTGAAGCACTTGGCAGATCACCTACAAGGTGTCAATGTGACCTTTGACCTGGCGGATTCGCGTGGTTATGCCTACTACACCGGCGTGCGTTTTGCCATCTATGCCCCGGGTGCCAGCGATGCCTTGGTGCGTGGGGGTCGGTATGACGAGGTGGGCGCGGTGTTTGGGCGCAATCGCCCGGCGGCGGGTTTTAGCCTTGATTTGAAAGCGCTTGTCGGGGCTGTGAACCAACGGCCACTGCAAGCCGCCATTCGGGCGCCCTGGCGCGAAGAGGCCAATCTGGGTGCCGCCATTGCCGCTTTGCGCTCGCGCGGCGACATTGTGATGTGCGTGCTGCCCGGCCACGAAAGTGAAGTTGATGAATTTTGCTGCGACCGGGAACTCATTGAAGTGGCCGGCCAGTGGGTTGTGCAATCCATTTATTGAAACATAAAGTGAAGCTAAAAATGACTGCTATCAAAGGACGTAACGTGGTTGTCGTGGGCACCCAATGGGGTGACGAGGGCAAGGGCAAACTGGTCGACTGGCTCACCGAGAGTGCACACGGGGTGGTGCGTTTTCAAGGCGGTCATAACGCCGGCCACACCCTGGTCATCAACGGGGTCAAGACCGCCTTGCACCTGATTCCAAGCGGCATCATGCGCCCCGGTGTCAAGTGCTACATCGGCAATGGCGTGGTGCTGTCGGCTGCCAAATTGTTTGAAGAAATTGCCGGCCTGGAAAAAGTCGGCGTTGACGTGCGTTCGCGCTTGCGCATCAGCGAAGCCTGCCCCTTGATTTTGCCGTTCCATGCGGCGCTGGATGTGGCCCGTGAAGCGGCCCGCGAGCAGGGCGGCAGCGAAAAAATTGGCACCACCGGCCGTGGTATCGGTCCGGCTTACGAAGACAAAATTGCGCGGCGCGCCTTGCGCGTGCAAGACCTCAAATTCCCGGAGCGTTTTGCAGACAAACTCCGCGTGCTGCTGAGCTTGCATAACCATGTATTGACCACCTTTTTGGGGTCAAAAGCGTTTGACTTCGGTCCGACTCTGACGCCTTACATGAAAGACGGCGAAGTTCAGTTTGATGCCGTTTATGAAGAAGCGATGCGCCACGCCGAATTACTCAAGCCCATGATGGCCGATGTGTCGCGCGAGTTGAATGATGCGCACCTCAACGGCGAGAACCTGCTGTTTGAAGGTGCCCAGGGCACCTTGCTCGATGTTGACCATGGCACTTACCCATTCGTAACCTCCAGCAATTGCGTCGCAGGCAACGCTGCGGCTGGCGCCGGTGTTGGCCCAAATTTGCTGCACTACATCCTCGGTATTACCAAAGCCTATTGCACGCGCGTTGGCGGTGGCCCGTTCCCGACAGAGCTTGACTGGGAAGTGGAGGGCACGCCCGGCTGGCACATGAGCACTGTGGGTGCTGAAAAAGGCGTCACCACCGGGCGCAGCCGTCGCTGTGGCTGGTTTGATGCCGCGTTGCTGAAACGCTCCGCCCAGGTCAATGGCTTGACTGGCTTGTGCATTACCAAGCTCGATGTGCTTGATGGCCTGAAAGAGCTCAAGCTGTGCACCGGTTATGAGCTTGACGGCGAAATCACCGACATTTTGCCCATGGGCGCGGACGACATTGCCCGCTGCACCCCGATCTACGAAACCCTGGAAGGCTGGACGGACTGCACCGTGGGGGTCACTCAATACGACAGGCTGCCCACCGCCGCACGCCTGTACCTGCAGCGCATTGCCCAAGTCACCGGTGTGCCGATCCATGTGGTGTCAACCAGCCCGGACCGTGACCACACCATCATGATGCGCCACCCCTTTCTGGTTGACTGATCCTCATGGATTATTGGCAAAATTAGCCTCTAGCCCTTTATTTAATTGCGTTGGTAGATATAAATTTAGGAGCAAAGTCATGTTGACAGAAGACGGCAAGCACTTGTACGTGAGCTATGACGAGTACCACAACCTGATCGAGAAACTGGCCATCAAAGTCTTCCAGTCAGGCTGGGATTTCGACACCATCCTGTGCCTTGCACGAGGCGGCATGCGCCCGGGAGACATCCTTTCACGGGTGTTTGACAAGCCTCTGGCCATCATGTCGACCAGTTCCTACCGATCAGAGGTCGGCACCTTGCAGGGCAATCTTGACATTGCGCACTACATCACCACACCCAAGGGTGAAATTGCTGGCAAGGTGCTGCTGGTGGACGATTTAGCGGACTCCGGCCACACCTTGAATGCGGTGATGCAACAGCTTAAAAATAACTACCAACCGATCACCGAGCTTCGCAGCGCTGTGATCTGGACCAAGGCAGTGTCAACTTTTGTGCCAGATTACTGCGTTGATTTTTTGCCCAGCAACCCCTGGATTCACCAGCCTTTTGAGAGTTACGACAGCCTTCGCCCCGAGCAATTGATCGCCAAATGGAGCGTGTAAGCACCACGCATCAACACCATGGCTGACCTGACCACCACGCTGATTCACCACCCTTACCAGTCGCCTTGCGGTTTTGCGGCCCCGCAACCCGGTGTGTTCAAGGCCTCCACGGTGTTTTTTCCTAGCGTGGCGGCCATGCGCCAGTTCGACTGGAAAGACAAAACTGCCTACACCTATGGCTTGCATGGCACGCCCACCACCTACACGCTGGAAGAACGCCTTTGCACACTGGAAGGCGGCGCGCAATGCCTGCTGGCACCCAGTGGCTTGGCGGCCATTGCCACGGTGGCTCTGGCGCTGCTGAAGTCCGGCGATGAGGTGCTGATTCCTGATAACGCCTACGGCCCCTCCAAAGCGCTAGCAGAGGGAGAGCTGCAGCACTGGGGCATCAGCCATCGCTACTTTGACCCCATGGATCCAGCCGATCTGGTTGCCAAAATCTCGTCGAAAACGCGGCTGGTGTGGCTGGAAGCGGCCGGCTCGGTCACGCTGGAATTTCCTGACCTGTGCGCGCAAGTGCGTGTCTGCAAGGCCGCTGGTGTCTGGTGCGCGTTGGACAACACCTGGGGGGCCGGGCTGGCGTTCAAGCCTTTTGATCTGCTGCCCGGTGCGCAGCCTGCCCTGGCGGTGGACATCTCCATTCATGCGCTGACCAAATACCCCAGCGGTGGTGGCGACGTGCTGATGGGCAGTGTGATCACGCAAGACGACAAACTGCACATGATGCTCAAGCTGTGCCACATGCGCTTGGGCTTGGGCGTAGGTGCCAATGATGCTGAAGCTGTGCTGCGCGGCCTGCCCAGTCTGTCTCTGCGTTATCGTGCCCACGATGAAACCACCCGCGTGCTGGCCCGGTGGTGTTTGCAGCGTCCTGAATTCGCGCAGGTATTGCACCCCGCGTTGCCGTCATCGCCCGGGCATGAGCAATGGCGGGCTTTGTGTCACAACGAGGCCGGCGGTGCAGCGGGTTTGTTCAGTGTGATCTTCAAGCCTGACTACAGCCAGGCTCAGGTGGATGCGTTTTGCGATGCCCTCACGCTGTTTGAGATTGGCTACAGCTGGGGTGGGCCGGTCAGCCTGGTGGTGCCCTATGACCTGGCCAACATGCGCCAAAGCTGGCCCAAGCACCTGCAGCAAGGCACCTTGGTGCGCTTTTCAGTGGGGCTGGAGGCCGTGGCTGATTTGCAGGCGGACCTGGCGCAGGCGCTGCAGCGTCTAAGAATCTGACGGGTTTCCCTGGATGACCATGCGGGCGGGTAAAATCGCGGCCTTAACTTGAAAGCACACTTTGGCAACACCTAATTACGGCTACGAAAAACGTCAGAAAGAACTGGCGAAAAAGAAGAAAAAAGAAGAGAAACTCAAAGAGAAAGCCCAGCGCAAGGTGGAGGATGGTGCGCCTGAAACCGGTGAAGCCCAACCTTCATCCGACACGCAGCCTGACACGGCAGCCTGATAGTTCAGTCGGCAGACGCTATTTTTGTGAACCATCACGAGGATTGAGGCAACGCACACCTCCTTTGCGCGTTGCAAACGCCTTGCCTTACTGTTGCGCTGAATTCGTTATCTGCGCTGCCAGCATGGCCATGCTGGCCACTGAGCGATCCATGGGTGCTATGTTTTTTGCAGTGTCAAAATGCGCAAAATTGCGTTGCATAGACTGCAGGTACGCGGGGTCGTAGTGGTTTTGCAGCAGGTCCAGAACCACGGGCGCGAACTGGCCGGTGCGCGCCTGGGTTTGCCAGGCGTCAACAACGGCATGGCCCTTCAGCGGTATCAAGGCCGCCAAACGGTTGCAGAAATAGTCAACGTCTTGCATCAGGTAGGCGTAGTCTTCCATCAGCAGGGCCACGCGCTCGTCATCCGAGAGCTGCAAATTCAGGCAGGGGCTGCTGCGCATGACGTCTATCAGGGCCACAGGTACGGCAAGATTGCCGACTTTTTTACTCTCGCTCTCCACGAAAACCGGACTTGAGGCGTCAAAACCGCGCAACTCGTTCCATATCAGGGTGTCAAAGCGTTTTTGCCTGGGTTGCGCCAAGCCGGGCACGGCGCCCAGAACCGAACTGCGGTGGTTGGCAAGTGCTTCCAGGTCCATCACCTGCGCACCTTGTGCTTGCAGGGCTTGTAGCAACCGGGTTTTACCGCTGCCAGTCGGGCCGCAAACCACCTGAAATTGCAGCGCTTGTGCCAGTTGGGCAATGTCTTGTACAACCGCCGCACGAAACGCCTTGTACCCGCCTTCCACCAGCGTCACACGAAAGCCAATCTGGCTCAGGATCAGTGACAGTGACCCGCTGCGCTGCCCGCCCCGCCAGCAATAGGCCAAGGGTTTCCAGTCTTTTGGTTTGTCAATGACCTCACGCTCAATGTGTGCGGCAATGTTGCGCGCTGCGATGGCGGCGCCGCGCTTGCGCGCTTCGAACGGGTTGACCTGCTTGTAAAGCGTGCCAATGTCAATACGCTCGGCGTTGTTCAGGGTGGGCCAGTTCAGGGCGCCGGGCAGGTGGTCTTGCGCATATTCATCTTCACTGCGGGCATCGATTACGGCATCAAAATCAGCCAGGCGCGCAATTACCTCGGTGGCGCTCATGGGGGTCAAGCTCATTTCAGTCCTTTTTTGAGTTCAGGCCAGACATTGGCCAGGATCAGCGGGTGGGCTTCTTCTTTGGGGTGAATGCGGTCGGCTTGAAACCATTTCAGGCTATCGGGCGCGTCCGCAATGCCCTTGAGCATGAACGGCACCAGTGCGGCCCGCATGGTTTTGGCCACGTCGACGTACATGTTGGCAAAACGCAAACCGTAGTCACGGCCGTAGTTAGGCGGCATCTGCATGCCCAGCAGCACCACTTTGGCGCCCGCTTTTTGTGCCATCAGGGTCATGGTCGACAGGTTGTCCCGGGTCATGGCAATGGGCAACCCCCGCAGCGCATCGTTGGCGCCCAGTTCGATCACCACCAGGGTTGGGCGGTGTTGAGTGAGCAACGCAGGCAAACGCGCGCGCCCACCAGAGGTGGTGTCGCCACTGATGCTGGCGTTGGTGACCGTGGCAGAAATTTTCTCGGTAAGGAGTTTTTTTTCCAACAGCGCGACCCAGCCGCTGCCGCGTTTGAGCCCGTACTCGGCACTCAGCGAGTCGCCCACAATCAACACCTGTGTTTTGGTTTTTTCAAGTGCTGCCACAGCCGGGTTCAACCCCATGACTGCCAGCCCGGTCGCCAGCGCGATACAGTGACGCCGATTCATCCAACGTTGTTTTATAAAGAAGTTCATGTCTGATTGCATTATTTCGGTAGCGCATGTGTTCAAAAGTGTGACCGACTCCACCGGTACGCTGGACATTTTGCGCGATATTGATTTCTCCCTGGCGCCCAAGGAAACAGTCGCCATTGTCGGTGCCTCCGGCTCAGGCAAAAGCACGCTGCTGTCGATCATTGCGGGCCTGGACACGCCCAGCAGCGGTACGGTGCGCTTAGCCGGGCATGACATCTTTGCCATGAGTGAAGATGACCGTGCCGCCTTGCGGGCAGAAAAAGTGGGTTTTGTGTTTCAGAGCTTTCAGTTGCTGGGAAACCTGACAGCGCTTGAAAACGTGATGCTGCCCCTGGAGCTGGCCTCCCGGCGCGATGCCCGCCATGCCGCCACCGACATGTTGGCCCGTGTCGGCCTTGGGCAGCGTCTGGGGCATTACCCCAAGGTGCTCTCGGGGGGGGAGCAGCAACGGGTGGCCTTGGCGCGGGCCTTTGTCATGCAGCCGGCCTTGCTGCTGGCCGACGAGCCCACCGGCAGCCTGGACTTTGCCACCGGCGAGAAAGTGATGGCGCTGATGTTTGACCTGAACCGCGAGCTCGGCACCACGCTGGCCCTGGTGACGCATGACCGCGCCATTGCTGCACGTTGTCAGCGCGCCATCACCATCGAGGCCGGGCGCATTGTCTGAATCCGGGATGCCAAGCCCGATAATCAAACCATGTCTACCCCCAAAACCCTGTTCGGCTTTCATGCCGTGGGCGTGCGCCTGAAGACCGCGCCCAAATCCATCATTGAAATTTATGTCGACCCGACCCGACGCGACGCGCGCATGCGCCAGTTTGTCGAGCGCGTGCAAGAAGCGAGTGTGCGCCTGCTCGAAGCCGACGGTGTGCGTCTAGCGCGCATGTCTGGCAGCCATGGGCACCAGGGCGTGGCGGCCAGGGTGCACGAAATCACCCAGGTGCATTCGCTCGACGAGTTGCTGGAAAGCCTGGAGGCGTCCAACGCCGCCTTGCCTGCTAACGAACGCACCCAGCCGCTGATTCTGGTGCTTGATGGCGTGACCGACCCGCACAACCTGGGGGCCTGTCTGCGCGTGGCCGATGGTGCCGGCGTGCACGCCGTGATTGCGCCCAAAGACCATGCGGCCGGCATCAACGCCACGGTGGCCAAGGTGGCCAGTGGCGCCGCTGAGACGGTGCCGTATTTCATGGTGACCAATCTGGCGCGCACCTTGAATGAGCTTAAAGAGCGCAACATCTGGGTCATTGGCACCAGTGACCAGGCCAACCAGACGCTGTACCAGGCTGATCTGACAGGCCCGGTGGCGCTGGTGCTCGGCGCTGAAGGCGACGGCATGCGGGCATTGACTGCCAAAACCTGTGACCAATTGGTGAGTATTCCGATGTGCGGCGCTGTGGAAAGTCTGAATGTGTCGGTGGCCAGCGGCGTGTGCCTGTATGAAGCTGTGCGCCAGCGCGGCGTTGCCAAAGCGCTTTGATGCCGCTGGGACGGACGACGGTATGTGACCGCTGCGCTGGCTTGGCAGGTGTTTAACCAATCGAAAGGTCTTTATGGAAAATACTAAATCGAGAGCAGCTTGCGCAGTATTGGCGGGTGTTACAGCCATTTTTACCCTTGCAGGTTGTACCCAGGAACAGCAAAACAAACTCAGCCGAGACATTCAGAACTGGACCGGCACCAATGGCGTGCTGGAGTTTTATGCGGGGGACAAAGTGGTGCGCCGCTTCATGAAAATCGACAAGCTCTCAACGGCGATGGGCACGCAAGACGGTGCGCCGCGACCGTACCGCTACGGCTACGGCGTGATGGATGAAAACCTCAACTTCATCGCTGATTCGAATGAGAAGAAAGTCTATTTCGAGATCAGCGATTTCGGCTCCAACTACCTGTTTTTTGAAAACCCGCACTGACAGTCAAAGAGCGCGTCACCCCGACGCATGGACGTTGACCATGTGTCGCCGCTGTCTTGTAGGAGCCGCCCTCTGGGCGAAAAGGCGCCGGGCATGCAAAGGTCTATCACCCAGAGGGCTGGGCTCTACGGGTGGCAGAATCACCCATTGTTCTTTCTTGTTAACAGGACTGACGCAAAATTTTTCCGCCAGGCTGCCAAGCGAAGCGCCGCTGGGGGTGGTTTTCAGTGACTTCTGCATAAAAAAAGCGGCACACAGGCCGCTTTTTTCAAGGCACAAACCCTTATTGGATCTTGGCTTTGGCGCGCAGCTCGTCTTGGTACTTGGCCAGTTTTTGCTGTTGCAGCTGTTGTGACACTTGTGGCTTGACGTCATCAAGCTTGGGCAACTGGGCATCACGTACATCGTCGAGGCGAATGATGTGGTAGCCAAACTGTGACTTGACGGGTGTTTCGGTCATTTTTCCTTTGGTTAATGCAGCCAGCGCGGTGGCAAATTCGGCCACGTAGTTGCCTGCAGGTGCCCAATCCAGGTCGCCACCTTTGGCACCGGAGCCTGGGTCTTTGCTGGATTTTTTGGCGATTTCGTTAAACTTGCCACCTTTTTTCAGCTGGGCAATGATGGCTTTGGCTTCGGACTCTTTCTCAACCAGAATGTGGCGCGCGCGGTATTCCTTGCCACCGTTGGCTGCTGCAAACTTGTCGTATTCGGCCTGGATTTCGGCATCGGTCACCGGGTGGGTTTTTTGGTAATTGGTGAACAATTCGCGGATCAGAATGGTTTGGCGCGCCAGTTCCATTTGCGATTTGAAGTCGTCAGAGGTGTCGAGCCCCATTTTTTGGGCTTCCTGGATGAAGATTTCACGGGCAATCACTTCGTCCTTGATTTGCTGCTGCATCTCCGGCGTGACCTGGCGGCCCGAGCGCTCCACCTGTTGGCTCAGGGCCTCGACGCGTGCCAAAGGCACGGCCTTGCCATTCACAACGGCCACGTTTTGGGCGTTTGCCACGGAGGACAAGCCGCCCATCAGGGCAACCAAAGCGATGCTCGACACAAGTTTGTATTTCATGCAAATTTCCTGCGGTTCAATGTAAAAAAGAGTGGGTGGGGTTTCTGCACGCCACCATCAGGCAGCAGGCGCTTGGGCTTCAATGGCCAGCGCGTGCAGGCCTTGATCCATGAAATCTTGGAGCGCATCATACACAAGCCGATGACGTGCCACGGCTGACTTTCCCGCAAAAGCAACGGCGCTGATGCGCACCCTGAAATGGGTGCCAAAGCCGCTGCCATTGGCGCCAGCATGGCCTTGGTGCTGACTGCTTTCGTCGATCACTTCAAGCTTTGTAGGCTGCAGCACGTCTTGCAGACGTTTGTGGAGTTGCTCGGCGGTGGGGGCAAATGTGGTCATGGTGTGGGTGTCTTGGTGTCATCCGCCGTCAGGTAACGGGAAATATAAAACCCTTGGCCGACGATGAACACCAGCGGGAAGGCATAGCCCCACAGTTTGAAATTCACCCAGGCCTCGGTGCTGAAGTTGGCTGCCACGTAGGCGTTGAGGAGCGCCATGGCTGCGCTGTAAATGATCCACACCATGTTCAAGCGCATCCACACTGGCTCAGGCAGGTTCAGCTGGCTTCCCAGCAGCATTTTCAAAAAGTTCTTTTTATAGGCCCAAACGGCAATCGCCAGCGCAATGGCCATGGCGGCATAAAGCACGGTGGGCTTCCATTTGATGAAACGGTCATCATGCAGCACCAGCGTCAGCGTGCCAAAAGTCAGAATCAAGACCAGCGTGATCTTGTGCATCATCTGCAGCTTGCGGTCGATGCCGTAAATCAGCGCCATCTGCAGTACGGTGGCAGCCATCAGCACACCCGTGCCAATGTAGATGTCATACATCTTGTACGCACCAAAAAATAGCAGGATGGGGAAAAAGTCGATCAGTATTTTCATGAGGGGGTGAAGTTTAACGAAGCCGAGTTCATGCAGTAGCGCAGGCCGGTGGGGGTGGGGCCGTCGTCAAACACGTGGCCGAGGTGGGCACCGCACTGGGCGCAGACGGTTTCTACCCGCGCCATGCCGAGGCTGCGGTCGGTGATTTCCTGGATGGCACCCGGCACGGCCAGTGAAAAACTGGGCCAGCCGCAGTGCGCGTCAAACTTGGTGTCTGCGTCAAACAGCTTGTTGCCGCAACAGATGCAGTGGTAGCTGCCGTCTGCCCAATGGGTGGCGTACTTGCCCGTGAATGGGCGCTCGGTGGCGGCCTTGCGTGTGACAGCAAAAGCCCCTGGCTCAGCCTTTTGCGCGGCCAGCAGGGCTTGCCACTCGTCGTCGGTTTTGGTGATGGGGTAGGGCATGAAGGGCTCCGTTTGAAGGGTTTTAAAATGGGATGGTCGAAACTTGGCTGAGTTACGAGTGACGAGTTATGCGTTACGAGCTGCAGCTGATGGAAATGCTGGCGGCCCAGTCGGGCGGAAAACCGGCCCATGCGTCAAATGCAGGGTGCTCGTCGAAGGGGTGCTCCAGTACCTTCAGTAAATCAGCCAGCACGGTGAAATTTTTGAGTTTGGCGGCTCGGATGACTTCTTCGCCCACATAGTTTCGCAACACGAACTTAGGGTTATTTTTGTACATAAAATCAGCCTGTAGCCCTTTATCTATATGCGAAAGCAGCTCTGAATATCGTAGCATCCACGCATCAAAAGATAGGCGCTGCAGAAACAGGTCACGCACCGGGTCAAGCTCATCAGTGGCCACGGCGTGGCTCAAACGGCGCCAGAAGAGGGTGTAGTCCACCCGGTCTTGCGCCATCAGCTTGAGCAAGTCTGCCAGCAGGGTCTGGATCAGCGCTTTACGGCTATCCGGGTCGCTTGCAGACCCATTTTTGGGGCTGTTTTCAGTGGGCGCGGTTACATGGCTCAGACCATTCGCCACGTCTGCCCTGTTCGTCGTGCCCGCCACAGCTACCAATCCCAGCTTGGCACACATCAACTGGTGAAATTTGGCCTCAAAAATGGACTTGAATGACGCCAGTGCCTGCAGGGCAAGCGGCTGCTCTTCAATCAGGGGCATCAGTGCCTGCGCCAGCGCATGCAGGTTCCAGTGGGCAATTTCAGGCTGACGCTCAAAGGCGTAGCGGCCACCGCGGTCGGTGTGGTTGCAAATGTGGCCGGGGTCATAGGCATCCAGAAACTGGAACGGTCCGTAGTCCATGGTCAGGCCCAAAATGCTCATGTTGTCGGTGTTCATCACGCCGTGGCAAAAGCCCACAGCCTGCCAGTGCGCCACCATCACCGCAGTGCGCTCGGTGACGGCCTGCAGCAGATTGGCGTAGGGGTTGCCCCCAAAGGCCTCGGTGTGAAGGCAGGCCGGGTAGTAGCGCGCCACACAGTAGTCGGCCAGCGTTCGCAACTGTGCCATCTGGTTGCGCGCTGCAAAGTGCTCAAAGTGGCCAAAACGGATGAAGCTTGGGGCTGTGCGGGTCACCACGGCCGAGGTTTCGGGGGTTTCGCGCCACACCTCGTCGTCAGACCCGGTCACGCACAGGGCGCGCGTGGTCGGAATGTTTAAGGCCTGCATGGCCTCACTGCATAAAAATTCGCGGATGCTGCTGCGCAACACGGCACGGCCGTCGCCCATGCGCGAATAGGGTGTCAGGCCGGAGCCTTTGAGTTGCACCTCCAGCCCGTTGGTCTCACCCAGCAAACAAGCCCGTCCGTCACCCAGTTGCCCGGCCCAATTGCCGAATTGGTGGCCGCTGTAAACGCTGGCCAGCGGCTGCGTGCCGCTGATGGGCCGGTTGCCGGAGAGCGCCTGCAGCAAGGCGTCAGACTGTAATTGGCTGCGCTCCAGCCCCAGCATGTCCGCCACCGCTTCAGAGCGACCCACCCAATACGGCGCTTGCAGCGGCTGCGGCGCCAGCGGGGTGTAAAAGTCACGGCCCAGCTGGTGAAAACGGTTATGCCACGCCAGACCGGTGTGGACGATTTGAGAACATTCTTGGGCAGCATTCATCGCTGAATTGTGTCTGGTCGCATTCAAACTCGGTGTGGGAAGGGGCATAGGGCAGGTTTAGCTCTTACCATTGGCGGGTATTTATCGTCGTTGGTTTGGCTTTATGTTTCTTGATCGATTCCACCTGCAGTCTTTAAAAACCCGCATCACCCTGTTGATGCTGCTGGTGGTGGTGCTTTGCGTCTTCTCGCTGTCGTTTTTCAGCAAAGGGCTGCTTCGCGAGCAGTTGTTGCTCTATACCGGTGACCAACAACGCTCGGCCCTGAACTTGCTCACCGTTCAGGTCCATCAAGGCGTGCAAGACCGCTTGGACGCCCTCAAGACAGTGGCGTTACAGGTTTCTTCGGCGAATCTGCAAGACCAGGCTGCATCGAACGCTTTTTTGCTTGAGGTGCCGTTTCTGTCCGGGCTGTTCAACAGCGGTGTGATCGTCTGGAATGCAAAAGGCGTGGTTCAGGCAGAGGTGCAGTTTTTGCCAGATGGGCGGGGCGTCGGTGGCCTGACGCCCCAAGAGCTCGCCCTGGTGCTTCAAAAAGGCGAGCCGGTGGTGGGCCGCATTCAGACCCACCCCACACTCAAAACGCCGCTGGTCGCGATGGCGGTGCCCATTCGTGACCCAAGTGGCGCCGTCGTAGGGGCATTGGCAGGCGTGATGCGGCTCGATCAACCCAATTTTCTGAGCCAATTGACATCCCAGCGGTATGGCAAGACCGGCAATTTTTTTCTTATTGATGCCAGCCAGCGGCTGATTTTTGCCACGTCTGACACGCCGCGCCTGATGGAGGTGTTGCCTGGCGCTGGCATCAGTCCGTGGATTGACCGTTTTGTTGCCGGCTTTGAAGGCACCGCGCGGGTGTTTAACCCGCATGGGGTTGAGGTGCTTGTCAGCATCAAGCAAATCCCTCTGGCTGGCTGGTATGCCTCTGTCACGCTGCCGCCTGAAGAAACCTTTGCCTTGATTGAGGCGGTCAAGCTTCGCGCCCGGATGATCGCCCTGTTGCTGGCCCTGACCAGCCTGGTCCTGATCTGGTGGACCGTGCGGCGGCAACTTGCCCCCATGACTGCGGCGCTCAACATCCTGGACGGTTTTGTGCGCCACAACCAGCCGCCCAAAGCCTTGCCGGTGCTTCGGCAAGACGAGATTGGCCAATTGGTGGGTGGGTTCAACCGCCTGCTTGACACCTTGCTGCAGCAGCAAAAAGTACTGCAAGACAGTGAAACGCTCAAGCAGGCGGTGCTCAATTCAGTCACTGCTGAAATCGCCGTGCTGGACCATGAGGGCATGATTCTGGCCACCAACAATGCTTGGCGCCAGCAGGCGCAAGAAGCCGGGTCTGAAGCCGCGCAACTTTCGCTGGGTGCCCCTGCGGGCGCGGGTGTGGGCGCCAATTACCTGCTGGCTTGCCGCAGCATTGGCGGTGGCGGTGGCGGTGGCGGTGGCGGTGGCGGTGACGGTGACGGTGACGGTGACGGCGCTGATGCCCTGTCCGTGCCGGAGGGCATTCAATCGGTGCTGGACGGCAGCCTGCCGCGCTTTTATCTTGAGTATCTCGGCCAAACCTTGCCGCAGCAGCGCTGGTTAAGCATGAGCGCGACACCGCTGGAGGGCTTGGCCCAGCGCGGAGCGGTGGTGTCGCTAGAGGACATCACCGCGCGCGTGTTGATGCAGCGCCAGGTGCGCGAGTTGGCTTTTTATGACCCGCTCACCCAATTGCCCAACCGCCGCCTGGCGATTGAGCGCTTAACACAGCAGATGGCGCGTGCCCATCGCACAAAAACACGGCTGGCCTTGTTGTTCATTGACCTTGACAAGTTCAAGCCGATCAATGACGAGCTGGGGCACGAAGTTGGCGACTGGCTGCTGCAGTCCGTGGCACAGCGCATTCAGGGCTGCGTGCGCGCCTCTGACACCGCCGCGCGCATGGGTGGTGATGAATTTGTGGTGCTGTTGCCTGACCTGCAAACCAGCGACGAGGCCATCGCTGTGGCCGAAAAAATCCGCAGTGCGCTGGCGCAGGACTTTGTCACAAACCAGGGCATGGCCCTGAGCATTTCGTCCAGCATTGGCGTGGCCTTGTACCCGGACCACGGCGAGACCGACGAAGACTTGTTGCGCAGGGGCGACGAAGCCATGTACCAGGCCAAAAGAGGCGGGCGCAATGCGGTCACCCTGTATTCGCCCATGACAAGTGCGATGGCGCCAGACCTGCCCGCCACAGCCCTCACCAGCCACGCTCACTTGCGCTGGAAGCCGGATTTTGAATGCGCTAACCCGGAGATTGACGAGGAACACCAAGCCTTGTTTCAGCTGGCCAACACGCTGCTTGATCAAGTGCCCTTGCGCGCTCAGCAGCCATTTGCCTTTGACGCCGCCTTTCATGCGCTGTTGACCCAGGTGACTGCGCACTTCAGGCATGAAGAAGATATTTTGCGCGTGCACGGCGATGCCCAACTGACAGACCACGCTTTGGCGCATCAGTCACTTGTCATGCGGGCCCGCGCGCTGTTTTTGGCAGTTCAGGCAGATGACGCACAGCCAACAGCTGAAGCTGAATTGGTCAAATTTTTGGTGGACGAACTGGTGGACGGGCATCTGCTGCATGCCGACCGGCCTGGTTTTTCGGCCTTGTCCAAGCCGCAATAGCCACCGCACCAGTTGCTTGTGTCCACTCAGGTCCTGCATGGCGTTTTTCACCATTTCGCTGCTCAACGGCATCAGCTACGGGCTGCTGCTGTTCATGCTCAGCTCGGGCTTGACGCTGATCTTCAGCATGATGGGGGTGCTGAACTTTGCCCACGCCTCGTTTTACATGCTGGGCGCCTACTTTGGCTATCAAGTGACCGAGTGGCTGGGCTTTTGGCCTGCGCTTGCGCTTGCGCCCTTGATCGTGGGCGGTTTGGGCGCGTTGTTTGAGCGTTTTGTGCTGCGCCGGGTGCACAAATTTGGCCATGTGCCTGAGTTGCTTATCACCTTTGGCATGAGCTACATCATTCTGGAACTGGTGCAACTGGTGTGGGGCCGCAGCGCGGTCGACTACCGGGTGCCGCAAGCGCTGGACGGCCCGCTGTTGACCCTGTTTGGCACCCAGTTTCCGCTGTACCGGGCCTTCATGATGGGCGTGGCCTTGCTGATGTTGGCTACCCTGCGGCTGCTGCTCACACACACCCGCATCGGGCTGGTGATTCAGGCCGCATTAAGCCACCCCGAGATGACCGAAGCGCTGGGGCACAACGTGCCGCGTGTCTTCATGGGGGTGTTTGGCGGCGGCTGCGCGCTGGCTGGCTTGGCGGGCGTGATTGGGGGCAACACCTTTGTCACCGAACCCGGCATGGCGGGTGCGCTTGGGGGCATTATTTTTGTCGTGGTGGTGGTGGGTGGCATGGGCTCGCTGGGCGGGGCCTTTTTGGCGTCGATGTTGATTGGCCTGACCCAGACCTTCGCCGTGGCCATTGACGCGTCGGTCCTGTCTGCTTTGCACAGCGTGGGTGTGCTGCTGACCGCGCAAACCCCGGGTTATGCGTTGTGGCAGCTCAAGCTCAGCCAGGTGGCGCCGATTTTGCCGTATGTGTTTCTGGTGCTGATGCTGATGTTTCGGCCACAGGGCTTGCGCGGCACAAGGGTGGGCTGATGGCGACGTTTTTCAGGCGCGCGGGCAGGCTCTGGGGCAAGCCTTTCAAGCTGGGGCGCAGCTGGTGGTGGGGCTTGTACGCAGCGGTATTGGTGCTCGCGCCGCTTGTCTCTACCAGCAGCCTGGGCCACAGCTTGCTGAGCCAAATGGGCATCGCCATCATCGTCTGCCTAAGCTACAACATGTTGCTGGGGCAGGGCGGCATGCTCAGTTTTGGGCATGCGGTGTATTCGGGCATGGGGGCGTTTTTGGCCATTCATACGCTTAACCGTGTCACCGCAGGCCTGGCGCTGCCGGTCAGCCTGATCCCCATTGTGGGTGGCATGGCCAGCATGGCCCTGGCGCTGGTGCTGGGTTGGGTCACCACCAAAAAAGCGGCCACGCCGTTTGCCATGATCACTTTGGGGCTAGGCGAGCTGGTGTGGGCCATGGCGCTGATGTTCCCCGGGTTTTTTGGCGGCGAGGGCGGTGTGTCGGGTAATCGGGTGGCGGGCGCGCACCCGTTCGGCATCACTTACGGCCCGCAAATCCAACTGTATTACCTGATTGCAATCTACACCTTCAGCTGCACAGTGCTGATGTACGCCTTTACCCAAACCCCGCTGGGGCGCATGCTCAACGCCGTGCGCGACAACCCTGAGCGGGTCGAATTTGTCGGCTACAACCCGCAAGTGGTGCGTTATCTGGCCTTTGTGATTGCAGCTTTTTTTGCCGGTGTGTCAGGCGGTCTGGCGGCGCTCAATTTTGAGATCGTCACCACCGAGGTGCTCAGTGGCTACCGCTCGGGTACGTTGCTGCTGTTCACTTTTTTAGGCGGCGCCACCTTCTTTTTTGGTCCCATCGTGGGTGCGGTGTTGATGGTGCTGGCCAATGTGCTGTTGTCGGAGTTCACGCAAGCCTGGTTGCTGTACCTTGGTTTGGTTTTTTTGATCATGGTGGTGTATGCGCCGGGTGGCGTGGCCTCGCTGATCTTGATGAACCTGCGCCTTGCCAGGCTCGGATTGTTGCGCCAGCTGTGGCTGCGTTACCTGGTGCTGGCTGTCACGGCGCTGGTCGCGCTGCTGGGTGCGGCCGCCATGGTCGAGATGATTTATCACCTGCAACTTGGCGCGGCGCTTGGCCCCGAGTTGCCATTCATGGGCGGCACGCTGAACGTGAAAGCGCCGGGCAGCTGGTGGGGTGCGGCCACTGTGCTGCTGGTGGGCCTGGCGCTGTTTGAGCGGTGTCGCCGCCAGTTTGTGCAGCACTGGGCGCAGATCCAGCAAGACATTCAGACCGCAAGCCAGGGCCGGGAGGCGCCATGACACACACCGCACCTGCCTTTGCCCTGGAGCTCAAAGCCTTGCACAAGCGCTTTGGCCAGACAGAAATCCTTCAGGGCATTGACCTGGCCGTCAAGCCGGAGGAGCGGGTGGGCGTCATCGGCCCCAACGGCGCGGGTAAATCGACGCTGTTTGATTTGATCAGTGGGCGCCTGTCACCCAGCGCAGGGCAAATTTGGCTCAACGGTGCGCGCATTGACGGCAAAAAGCCCTTTGAGGTCAACCGCATGGGCCTCTCGCGCAGTTTTCAGATCACCAACATCTTTCCCCGCTTGAGTGTGTTTGAGAACCTGCGCTGCGGCGTGCTCTGGCGTTTGGGCTACAAATACACGTTTTTGAAATTTCTGGTGAATCTGCACGATGCCAATGACCGGGCCGAAGAACTCATGGCCATGGTGCAGCTCGACCACAAGCGCGACATCCCGGCCATCAACTTGACCTATGCCGAGCAGCGCGCCCTTGAAATCGGCATCACCCTGGCCAGCGGCGCCACAGTGATCTTGCTCGATGAACCCACGGCGGGCATGAGCACCTCCGAGACCAGCCGCTTCATTCGCCTGATCAGGGAAGTCACCCAAGGCAAAACATTGCTGACGGTAGAACACGACATGGGCGTGGTGTTTGGCCTGGCCGACAAAATTGCAGTGCTGGCGCAGGGCGAACTGCTGGCCTTTGACACACCGGACGCCGTGCGCGCAGATGCACGGGTGCAGCAGGCCTATTTGGGATCGGCGGTGGCACCAGCCCGGGCCGGCTGTTTGAAGCCACTGGCGTGCGGATCGGGTCCGCCATGACATTCAAAACCGCCATGCCATCGCCCCCTGTGACTTCACCGGTTGCGCCACCTGCCGCTGTCACGCTGGACTTGATCCGGCATCCAGGTGCTTGATGCTGACCATCGACCAGCTTCACGCCTTCTACGGCAAAAGCCATGTGCTGCACGGTGTCACGTTGGCGGTGCGGCCGGGCGAAATTGTGGCCTTGCTGGGGCGCAATGGCTCGGGGCGTTCCACCACCGCCAAAGCCATCATGGGGCTGGTGGAGGCGAGAGGGTCGCTGCTGTGGCGCGGGCAGGACATTTTGGGCAAAGAAACCCACCAGATCGCCCAACTCGGCCTGGGTTACGTGCCCGAAAGCCGCGACGTGTTTCCTCAACTCACCGTCGAACAAAACCTGATCCTCGGCCGCAAGCACCACCGCAAGGCCGCTCGCTGGTCCCTGGACGACATGTACACGCTGTTTCCGCAATTGCGCGCGCGCCAGCACACCCAAGCCGGTGTCCTGTCCGGCGGCGAGCAGCAAATGCTGACCCTGTGCCGCACCCTGATGGGCGACCCCGACCTGGTCATCATCGACGAGCCCACTGAAGGCCTGGCGCCGAAACTTGTCGAGTTGGTCGGGCTTTACCTCAAAACCTTAAAGCGTCACGGTGTGTCGGTGTTGCTGATCGAGCAAAAATTGACCATTGCCCTGGACGTGTCTGACCGCTGCCTCGTCATGGGCCACGGCCGTGTGGTGTTTGAGGGCACACCCGCTGAACTGCACCAGAACACCGCCATTCGCAGGGAATGGCTTGAAGTTTAAGAGAAATAGCCTTCTAGCCCCCGTTTTACATGCGCAGATAGCTATTTTTTATGTAGCAAATATGACGCGTGGCTGGTCAAGCCGCAGGCTGCTCAGTGCGATTTTGGCGCTGGAGGCAGCCACCAAACCCGTGATTGCCGTACTGCACAGCGTGTGCATGGGCGGCGGGCTGGAACTGGCGCTGGGCTGCCATTACCGCATCGTGGCGCCCGGTTGCAACGTGGCCTTGCCTGAAGTCAAACTGGGCTTGCTGCCCGGCGCCGGTGGCACGCAACGCCTGCTGCGTGCCTTGGGTGTGGAGGCCGCGCTGAACATGATGGTGAGCGGCCAGCCGGTCAAGAGCGAATGGCTGTTCTCGATGCCGGGGCAACAACTGTTCAATAAGGTGATTTCCTGCGAAAAATATACCCATCTGACTTGTCTTTTTGTCCATCTGCTGCGTTGCAAAAACGGTTGTATAGCTCGCTATACGCCCATTTTTACGCCTTGCAGCTGAACAAAAATCCTGCGTCATCTGGGCA
>JBBQSS010000016.1:0-25659 GCA_038213665.1 Burkholderiales bacterium
TTGACCAGGTTCACCAGGTCTTGCGGGTGGTCCAGATCGGGCACCACATCGCCCATCTGGCCCAGCGTTTGCGCCAGAATGCTGCCGCCCATGCGGTTTTGGCCGCGCCCCAGGTCGACCAGGATCAACGAGGTGTCGTCCACTGCGTTGAGCTGCGGCGTGAGGGTGCCGCGCACATCTGGCAGTGTGACAAAGGCGGTGACGATCAGGGACACCGGCGAGGTGACTTTTTTGGCGTCGCCCGCCTCGTCCTTCCACTGCGTGCGCATGGAGAGCGAATCTTTGCCCACGGGGATGCTGATGCCCAAAGCCGGGCACAGTTCCAGCCCCACGGCTTTCACGGTGTCATACAGGGCAGCGTCTTCGCCCGGCTCGCCACAGGCGGCCATCCAGTTGGCTGAGAGTTTGACGCGGTCCAGCTCAAACGGTGCGGCCAGCAAATTGGTGAGGGCTTCCGCCACCGCCATGCGTCCGGAGGCCGGTGCATTGACCGTGGCCAGCGGCGTGCGCTCGCCCATGGCCATGGCTTCACCGGCAAAACCCTTGAAGTCGGCCAGCGTCACGGCGCAATCGGCCACCGGCACCTGCCAGGGGCCCACCATCTGGTCACGGTGCGTGAGGCCGCCCACGGTGCGGTCGCCAATCGTCACCAAAAAGCGTTTGGAGGCGACGGTGGGATGAGCCAGCACATCAATGGCGGCTTGTTGCAGGGCCACGTCGGTGAGGTTGATGGGGGCAAAGCTGCGCGCCACGGTTTTGACATCGCGGTGCATTTTGGGTGGTTTGCCCAGCAGCACGTTCATTGGCATGTCGACTGGCAAATCGGTTGCCGGCTGGACCACTTGAGCCAACGGCAAATCCACATCACCCACCACAAGCTGACGCGCTTCGGTGGCCACACCCACCACGGCAAACGGGCAGCGCTCGCGCTCGCACAAGGCCTTGAAGCCTGGCAGCGACTCGGGGGCAATGGCCAGCACATAACGCTCCTGGCTCTCGTTTGACCAGATTTCCTTGGGGGCCATACCACTTTCTTCCAGCGGCACAGCGCGCAAATCAAAACGCGCGCCACGCCCGGCGTCGTTGGTCAGCTCGGGAAAGGCGTTGCTCAAGCCACCTGCGCCGACGTCGTGAATCGCCAGAATGGGGTTGCCGCTACCGGCGGGGCCGCCGTCTGTGCCCTGCAACCAGCACTGGTTGATCACTTCTTGCGCCCGGCGCTGAATCTCGGGGTTGCCACGCTGCACCGAGTCAAAGTCCAGGTGCGCGGCGTTGGCACCGGTGGTCATGGAGCTGGCCGCGCTGCCGCCCATGCCAATGCGCATGCCCGGGCCACCGAGCTGAATCAGCAGGCTGCCTGCGGGAAATTCGATCTTGTGGGTCTGGCTGGCGTCGATCACGCCCAGGCCACCGGCCAGCATGATGGGCTTGTGGTAGCCGCGCTGCTCTTGTTGTGCAAGCTCTGCGCCGCTGGCATCGCTGACCTTGTAACTCACGCGTTGTTCGTATTCACGAAAGTAACCCAGCAAGTTGGGCCGCCCAAACTCGTTGTTGAACGCCGCACCGCCCAGCGGCCCCTCGACCATGATCTGCAGCGGGCTGGCGATATGCGCCGGCTTGCCGTAAATAATGGGGGTCAGAGTCGAATTATTTTCAGTTTTTGATTCTGACGAATGAACTGGAATCTGACCCCAATTCATTTGCGACACCGTGAAACCGGTCAGTCCGGCTTTGGGCTTGGAGCCTCGGCCGGTGGCGCCTTCGTCGCGGATTTCGCCGCCTGCACCGGTCGCCGCACCGGGGAACGGTGAGATGGCAGTGGGGTGGTTGTGGGTTTCCACCTTCATCAGGATGTGCTGTGTGGCGCTACTTTTTTCATAGCTGCTCGCGCTTGATCCATAAGGGCTAGAGGCTGATTTTGCTACAAATCTCTCAATTTGCGTACCTTCCATCACCGAGGCGTTGTCAGAGTACGCCACCAGCATGTGCTGCGGGTTGGTCTGGTGGGTGTGGCGGATCATGCCAAACAGGCTGTGCGGCTGCGCCACGCCGTCAATGGTGAACTCGGCGTTGAAGATTTTGTGGCGGCAATGCTCGCTGTTGGCTTGGGCAAACATCATCAGCTCCACGTCCGTGGGGTTGCGCTGCAGTTGCGTGAAAGCGGTGACCAGGTAATCAATTTCGTCGGCTGCAAGCGCCAGGCCAAATTCGGTGTTGGCCCCCAGCAGTGCGGCCTTGCCGCCTTGCAACACATCGACATGGGCCATGGGTGCGGGTTGCAGCTCGGTGAACAACCCCAATGCCTGCGCGCGGTCAAACATCACGCTCTCGGTCATGCGGTCATGCAGCAAAGCGCCAATTTGCACCAGTTGCGCATCGGACAAGCTGGGCTGCCTGAGCAAGCCACTTTTGAGGCTGAGTCGGTATTCCAGCACGCGCTCAACCCGGCGCACTGCCAGGCCGCAGTTGTGGGCAATGTCGGTGGCTTTGGATGCCCAGGGCGACACCGTGCCAAAACGCGGCGTGACCACAATCACGGCGCCATCGGTCGGGCCGGTGTAGGGCTCGCCGTAGGTCAGCAGCGCGGCCAACTGGTCTCTCAAAGCGGTGTCGGGCAGCGCGTCAGATGCCACCAAATGCACATAACGGGCCGCGATGCCGTTGATCTTGTCGTGCACGGCCTGCAGGCCCGGCAAAAGTTGTTGAACACGAAAAGCGCTGAGAGCGCTGCCGCCCTCGAATGGAGTGAGATGCAGGGTCACGGTAGGGGCCTGATGAGGTACTGACGGGATTGGAATTGAATGCGTTGAGCCGCACTGACAAGGCGATTCATAAAGCGGCGCAATTTTACCTGCCACAACACGGTGCTTTCGGCGCCCGGACGAGCCCGGGGCCTGGGCGCACGGCTAAAAGCCCGCCCAACACAGGCCTTTTGCCAATGGGATAATTCGCGCCTATGACTATCACCATCAAAGACGCCGAAGGCATTGCCGGCATGCGTGTGGCCGGCCGCCTGGCTGCTGAACTGCTTGACTACCTGGCCCCGCTCGTTCAACCTGGCATGACCACCAATGAGCTTGACCGCCTGGCCGAGGATTACACCACCCAGGTGCTGGGCGCCATCTCGGCCCCGCTGAACTACGCCCCTGGCGGCCACAACCCCTATCCCAAATCGATTTGCACGTCGATCAACCAGCAGGTGTGCCACGGCATTCCCAATGACAAGCCGCTGAAAAAAGGTGACATTGTGAATGTGGATGTGACCGTGATCAAGGACGGCTGGCACGGCGATTCAAGCCGCATGTACATGGTGGGCGATGTGTCGGTGGCAGCCAAACGGCTGTGCCACCTGACCTATGAAGCGATGTGGAAAGGCATCATGAAAATTCGCGACGGTGCCTACCTGGGCGACATTGGCTTTGCCATCCAGACCTTTGCCGAAGGCCACGGCCTGAGTGTGGTGCGCGAATATTGCGGCCACGGCATCGGGCAAAAATTTCATGAAGACCCGCAAGTGCTGCATTACGGCAAGCCCGGCACGCTGGACCAACTCAAGGCCGGCATGACCATCACGGTTGAGCCGATGCTTAACGTGGGCCGCAAAGAAATCAAGGAAACGGGCGACGGCTGGACCATCGTCACCAAAGACCGCTCACTCTCGGCCCAGTGGGAGCACACCGTGCTGGTCACCCCCACCGGCTACGAGGTGCTGACGCTGTCGGCCAACAGCCCGGCCATTCCTGCGTTTGTCACGCCTTCTGCCTGATTGACCTTGCTGAACCTGCCGCCATCTCCGCCTGCCCGCCTTGGCATGCGCGCGTGTTTCACCTGACCAGAGCGTTTCAATGACAGAACTCAGTGCCCTGCGCACCCATTACCGTGCGGACAAAGCCGCCTTGCTGAGTGCGCTGTCAAGCAGCGGCGCCTCCACCCGAGGCATTCACGCCGCACTGCACAGACTGGCGGCACTGGCCGATGACTTGCTGAAAAAATTGTGGCTGCGTGCCGGCTTTGGCGGGCCTTTTGCACTGCTTGCGGTCGGTGGCTTTGGCAGACGCGAGTTGTTTCCTCACTCGGACGTGGACGTGTTGCTGCTGCTGCCAGACGACCAGTCGCCCGAGCTGGATGCCGAACTGAAGGCGCGCATTGAAGGTTTTATTGGCAGCTGCTGGGACGTCGGGCTGGAAATTGGCTCCAGCGTGCGCACCTTGCCTGAGTGTCTGAGTGAAGCCGTCAAAGACGTCACGGTGCAAACCTCGCTGCTGGACGCCCGCCTGATCACCGGCAACGCCGCACTGTTTGAAGATTTTCAAAAGCAGTTCATGGTCGCCATCGACCCGCAGGCTTTTTTCATTGCCAAAACCCTGGAACTAAACCAGCGCCATAACAAATACGACGGCACGCCGTACGCGCTGGAGCCCAACTGCAAGGAATCTCCGGGGGGGTTGCGTGATTTGCAGACGATTTTGTGGGCAGCCAAAGCCGCCGGCTACGGCAGCACCTGGGCAGAATTGGCCAAAAACAGTCTTGCCACGCCCTTTGAGGTCAAGCAACTCAAACACAACGAAGCCCTGTTGTGGCTGATTCGGGCACGCCTGCACCTGATCGCCGGGCGGCGTGAGGACCGGCTGGTGTTTGACATGCAAAACGCGGTGGCCCAGTCTTTTGGCTTTCAGGCGCCCTCGCCCAGTACCGACCGGCGGGCCTTTGTGCGCCCCAGCGAATCGCTCATGAAGCGCTATTACTGGACGGCCAAGGCGGTGACCCAACTCAACCAGATCTTGTTGCTCAACATTGAGGAACGGCTAAGCCCCTCAACCCATCAGCCACAGCCAATCAATGCGCGCTTTTCCGACAAGGCCGGCATGGTGGAAGTGGTCAGCGATGACATGTACCAGCGCGAACCCCACGCGATTCTTGAAACTTTTTTGGTCTACCAGACCACACCCGGCATGAAAGGGCTCTCAGCCCGCACCCTGCGTGCCCTGTACAACGCGCGTGATCTGATGGATGGCAAGTTCCGCAACGACCCGGTCAACCGCGACACCTTCATGCAAATTTTGCGGCAAGACAGCGGCATCACCCATGCCATGCGGCTGATGAACCAGACCTCGGTGCTGGGACGCTACCTGTGGGCGTTTCGCAAAATTGTCGGGCAGATGCAGCACGACCTGTTTCATGTGTACACCGTCGACCAGCATGTGCTGATGGTGTTGCGCAATGTGCGTCGCTTCTTTATTGCCGAACATGCCCACGAGTACCGGTTTTGTTCGCAACTGGCCTCAGGCTGGGACAAGCCCTGGATTTTGTACGTGACCGCCCTGTTTCACGACATTGCCAAGGGCCGCGGCGGCGACCACTCGGTGTTGGGCGCCAAAGACGCCCTGCACTTTTGCAAGCATCACAAGGTGTCTCGCCAAGACACGCAACTGATTGAGTTTGTGGTGCGCGAGCACCTGACCATGAGCCATGTGGCACAAAAAACCGACCTCAGCGACCCCGACGTGATTGCGGCTTTTGCCAAACGGGTCGGCAATGAGCGCTACCTGACGGCCTTGTATTTGTTCACCGTGGCCGACATCCGCGGCACCAGCCCGAAAGTCTGGAACGCCTGGAAAGGCAAACTGCTGGAAGACCTGTACCGGTTGACACTGCGCGTGCTGGGGGGCCATGCGCCCGACCCGCATGTTGAAGTGGAGACCCGCAAGCGCGAGGCGCTGATCCAGCTGGCCTTGCACGCCCTGCCCTTTGAAGCCCATAAAAAGCTCTGGGAAACCGTCGATGTCAGCTACTTCATGCGCCATGATGCCAATGACATTGCCTGGCACACGCGGCAGCTTTCGCGCCATGTCAATTCCGGCAAGTCCATCGTGCGCTCGCGCTTGTCACCCTTGGGCGAAGGCTTGCAGGTGCTGGTCTACACGCCGGACATGCCCGACCTGTTTGCCCGCATTTGTGGCTACTTTGACCAGCGCGGCTTCAGCATTCTGGACGCCCGCGTACACACCGCCTACAACTGCTATGCGCTCGACACCTTCCAGGTTATTGCCCAAGCCATGCCGGATCACTACCAGGAGCTGACCAGCATGGTGGAAACCGAACTGCTCAACGCCATTTTGCAAACCGGCCCGCTGCCGCCGCCCAGCCGTGGCCGGGTGTCGCGGCGCGTCAAAAGCTTTCCCATCACGCCCCGAATCAACTTGCAGCCCGACGAGAAAGGCCAGCGCTGGCTGCTCAACATCTCGGCCAGCGACCGCGTCGGCTTGCTCTACTGTGTGGCCCGTGTGCTTGCCAAACACAAGGTCAACCTGCAGCTGGCCAAGATCAACACCTTGGGTGAAAGGGTGGACGATACTTTCCTGATTGACGGACCCGAGTTGCAAGAAAACAAGGCACAAATCGCCATTGAAACCGAGTTGCTGGATGCTCTGGCTTGAAGGCCCCTGCTTGGCTTGAACCTGACCGCGACCCTGTGCGTGCGGCACGCGGAACTTGGCCTCTTGCAGCGTGACACGGCTTCGATTTTATAAGCTATTTAGGCCTCTAGCCCTTACGGAATAAGCGCAAGCAGCTATTTTTTATATAGCATTTTTGTCGCCTATGAAGCACTTTAGTCGTCTTGTGCATCCAGCCCTGGAAACAGCTCTGAGGTAAATCCAAACTGCGTGAAGTCGCGCACCCGCATCGGGTAGAGCTTGCCAATCAGGTGGTCGCACTCATGCTGCACCACCCGGGCGTGAAAACCCTCAACGGTGCGGTCAATTCCCTCGCCATATTGGTTGAAGCCTGCATAACGAATGCGGGTAAAGCGCGGCACCTTGCCACGCAGGCCAGGCACCGACAGGCAGCCCTCCCAGTCTTCGATCTGGTCGGACTGCAGCGGCGTGATCACCGGGTTGATCAACACCGTGCGGGGCACCACGGGCGCCTGCGGGTAACGCGGGTTGACACTGTCCGTGCCAAAAATCACCACCTGCAGGTCAACCCCAATCTGCGGTGCGGCCAGCCCGGCGCCGTCTGCGGCACGCATGGTGTCAAGCAGGTCGGAGATCAGCAGGTGCAGCGCATCCGAGTCAAATTCAGTCACTGGCGGGGCCACGCGCAGCAGGCGCGGGTCGCCCATTTTGAGAATGTCACGCACCGCCATCAAGCATCTCCTTCAACTGGGTTTCATCCAGCACCGCCACGCCCAGCGCCAAAGCCTTGTCAAGTTTGCTGCCAGCCTCTGCACCTGCCACGACAAAACTGGTCTTCTTGCTGACCGAGCCCGCCACCTTGCCGCCTGCCGCTTCGATCAAGGCTTTGGCTTCCTCGCGCGCCAGCGTGGGCAAGGTGCCGGTCAGCACAAAGGTTTTTCCGCTGAAGGGTTGCGCGGCCACCGGGGCCGGCTCACCCTCTGACCAGGTCACACCACAGGCACGCAGTTGTTCAGCCACTTCGCGGTTGTGCGACTGGTCAAAAAAAGTGCGGATGCTTTTGGCCACGATGGGGCCCACATCGGCCACGGTCAGCAGCTGCTCTTCGGTGGCGTCCATGATGGCATCGAGCTTGCCAAAGTGGCGCGCCAGCGCTTTTGCAGTGGCCTCGCCCACATGGCGTACGCCCAGCCCGAACAGAAACCGTGGCAGCGTGGTGTGTTTGGATTTTTCCAGGGCATCAACGATGTTTTGCGCAGAGAGCTGCGCCATGCGCTCAAGTTTTTTAAGCTGTTCCAAAGCCAGGTTCTGCCGCTCCGTGGTGGGCATGCTGGCGTACAACGCGTCTGCGCTGAGTTGTTCCATCTCAGCCCGCGCCCTGAAACCCAGGCGGTACAAATCAGGCAGGGTGTGAATCACACCTGCATCCACCAGCTGGTCAACCAGCTTCTCGCCCAGGCCTTCGACCTCCACCGCGCGGCGCTGCGCAAAATGCAGAATAGCTTGCTTGCGCTGGGCGCTGCAAAACAGGCCGCCGGTGCAGCGGTAGTCGGCCTCGCCCTCTTCACGCACGGCAGCGCTGCCACACACCGGGCAAATGCGCGGCATGGTGAACATGGCTGCATCGCCCTGGCGCTTGTCCAGCAGCACACTCACCACCTCGGGAATCACGTCGCCGGCACGGCGCACGATCACGGTGTCACCCATGCGCACGTCTTTGCGGCGGGCCTCGTCTTCGTTGTGCAGGGTGGCGTTGGTCACGGTCACACCTCCGACAAAGACCGGCGCCAGCTTGGCCACCGGGGTAAGTTTGCCGGTGCGGCCCACCTGCACGTCAATACCCAGCACGGTGGTCAGCATTTCTTGCGCCGGAAACTTGTGCGCCACCGCCCAGCGCGGCTCACGCGTGACAAAACCCAATTTGCGTTGCAGCGCCAGGCTGTTGACCTTGTACACCACGCCGTCTATGTCATAACCCAGACCATCACGCTGGGCGCCGATGGTTTTATAAAATGCTACTAATTCAGTAGCGCCTTGCGCAATAGCCACAAGGGCGCAGACCGGAAAACCCCAAGATTTCAAGGTGTGCAGCAGTTCGTAGTGGGTTTGCCATTGCGGCCCGCCGGCCTCGGGTGGCGTGACCTCGCCCAGGCCATAGGCAAAAAAGCTCAAAGGCCGTTGTGCGGCAATCGCCGAATCCAGTTGGCGCACCGCACCAGCGGCGGCATTGCGCGGGTTGACAAAGGTTTTTTCGCCCCGTTCACCGGCGGTAATGCGTTGGCGCTGGCGCTCGTTCAAGGCCTCAAAATCATCGCGGCGCATGTAGACCTCGCCGCGCACTTCCAGCACAACAGGCACCCCGGCAGGCAAGCTCAGGGGAATCTGGCCGATGGTGCGGATATTTTGTGTGACGTTCTCGCCCACCTCGCCGTCGCCACGCGTCGCCGCCTGCACCAGCACACCGCGCTCGTAGCGCAGGCTCATGGCCAGGCCGTCAAACTTGGGTTCGGCCACGTACTCGACTGCGGGATCTGCCTCAGTCAAGCCCAATTCACGGCGAATACGGGCGTCAAAATTTTCAGCGCCACTGGCTTCGGTGTCGGTTTCGGTGCGAATGCTCAACATGGGCACCGCGTGGTGCACCTGGCCAAACTGGTCCAGCACCTTGCCGCCGACGCGCTGGGTGGGTGAATCCGCAGTGACCCGTTCCGGGTGGCGGGCTTCGAGCGCTTGCAGTTGCGTGAACAAGCGGTCGTATTCAGCATCTGGAATGGTGGGTGCGTCCTGCACGTAATAACGGTGCGCGTGTTCATGCAACGTCTGGCGCAAGGTCGCGATCAGCGCGGCATCGTCGGCCTCTTGGGCAAACAGGTCAGGGGTGGACATGGATGGAGGGCGTCAGGAAAAAAGCCGGCGTGCCAGGGCTGAGCCAGCAGCCAGTTCCCGCTGCGCCAGGGTGTCATACAACTGCGCCAGTTCGGCGGCAATCACGTCCAGGGTTTCCACGGGCAGCGCCACACCGTTGTCGTCGGTGACGACGCCGTCCATGTCATTGGCCAGCGACAGCGCCGCCTCGCGCATGCGCTCAAAGGCGCGCTCGCTGCGGTCCACCTGCACCACATCCAGACTCAGGGTCACCTCACGCAAGGCGGATTGGGCCGGGTCATCGGCCAGCGCGGCCTGGGCGTCAAACATCAGGCTCAGCACCGGTGGCAAGCCAGGCGCGTTGGCGGGCACCACCATGCGCCCGGCAATTGGGGCCGGCACAAAACCTAGTTTGGCGGCCATTTGCTGGACGTAGCTGGTGCTCCACGCGGCGCGACGGGCACGCAAGACAAAACTGAGTTGCGCATCGTGGTCGCCGGCAAACTGGTCCAGCTCGCGGGCGCGGCTGACCTCTTGGCGCATGTCGGGAAAATCGGGGGTGCCGCCCAGTGCGTCGCAAAAGGTCTGGGTTTTCATGACAAATTCAGAAAACTCGATGTCATTCAAGGCGCCAGAGCGGTTGGCCAGCTGAATGCCCGCCTGCAACTGGACATAACGCTGTCCGAACAACGGAAACTCCCAGCGCAGGTGCCCTTCGGCTTGCCCTTCGATGGTGAACGGCTTGCTGCCGACGCGCCGGGTGGGCGGCATGGCGGCCAGCACCGCGTCGCCCGACACCGGGGCATCCAGCGCAATCGGGGCAATCACATCAATCAAGGCATCCAGGCTGGGCTTTTTCTCTGGCACGGGCAGGGCAAATCCGGCGTCTTCAAAAGTATGCGGGTCCAGCGTAGGTTCTCGTACACCGGCCGCGCCCTCTTGCCCGGGCGGGGTCGGCTCTGGCTGGCGTGGCCGGTTACGGCGTGCCCCCAAAATGTTTTGTACCAGCACGCCCAGCAGCACCAAAGCGCCCGTGATGATCAGTCCCCATTGCAATTGGCTCATGTGTGTTACCCCGCGTCAGTCATTGAAAGGGCCGCGTCCATGTCTACTGCCACGATACGCGACACGCCCTGCTCTTGCATCGTCACCCCAATGAGATGTTTGGCCATTTCCATGGCAATCTTGTTGTGGCTGATGAATAAAAATTGGGTGGATTTGCTCATGCTCGACACCAATCTGGCGTAGCGCTCGGTGTTGGCATCATCCAACGGCGCGTCGACCTCGTCAAGCAGGCAAAACGGCGCCGGGTTGAGTTGGAAGATGGCAAACACCAGCGCAATCGCCGTCAGCGCTTTTTCGCCGCCTGACAGCAAGGCAATGCTCTGGTTTTTTTTGCCTGGCGGCTGGGCGATGACCTGCACGCCAGAGTCCAGAATTTCTTCGCCGGTGATCACCAGGCGCGCATTGCCACCGCCAAACAACTCGGGAAACAGCTTGCCAAAGTGTTCGTTGACGGTGTTGAAGGTGCCTGACAACAACTCGCGGGTTTCGCCGTCAATTTTTTTGATGGCGTCTTCCAGTGTGGTCATGGCTTCCACCAAGTCGGCGGTCTGGGCATCCAGGAACAACTTGCGCTCACGGGCTGCCGTCAGCTCATCCAGCGCGGCCAGATTCACCGCGCCCAAGGCGGCAATCTCGCGGTTCAAGCGGTCGATCTCGCCCTGCATGCCAGCCAGGCGCACGGCACCGTCAGCCACCGAAGCCGCCAGCACTGACAGATCGGCTTGCGCATCCGCCAGCAGTTGGTGGTATTGGTCAAAGCCGAGCCGAGCGGCCTGTTCCTTGAGCTGGAACTCGGTGATGCGGGCGCGCAAGGGGTCAAGCTCGCGCTCGAGCTGCAGGCGGCGCTCGTCGCTGGCACGCAGTTTGGCGGTGAGGTCGTCGTATTGGCTGCGTTGCGCGCCCAGATGCTGTTCGCGCGCCAGCTTGGTGGCAAGTGCCTGCTGCAAACCGCCTTGCGCCGCGGCATCGTTCAGGCGTGTCAGTTCGTCTTGCGCTCTTTGCGCTTCAGCCCTTACGGAATTTGACTGTTGTGCTGCGGTTTCGATCGCGCGTGCGAGTTCGGCGCGGCGCGCTCCCAGGCTGCGCAAGGTGAACGTGGCCTCTTGTGCCTGGCGCTCCAGGCTGCGCTGCTGCTCCCGACATTCATTGAGTTTGCGTTCGGCCAGAATCACCCGGTCATCAAGTTGCACATGGCGCTCTTGCGTGTCCGCCAACTGCATGTCAAGCTCTTCAAAGCGGGCTTGGGCCTCTATGCGACGCTCTTGCAATTCACCCAACTGGTCGTCCACCTCAGTCAGGTCACTGGCAATCTGCAGGCTGCGGCTGCGTGCCTGCTCGGCGAGTTGGGTCAGACGCAGGTTTTCCACCTGCAGTTCATGACTGCGGTTTTGCGCGTCAGCTGCTTCGCGCCGGGCGCTCACCAGGCGTTGCGACACGTCGGCATAGGCCGCCTCGGCACGCACCAGTGCAGCGCGTGAGTCCTCGGTGATCAACACTTGGGCGCGTCGCTGTTTGTCCAGGTTTTCAATTTCTTGCGCGCGTGCCAACAGGCCCGCCTGCTCGGAATCCTGGGCATAAAAGCTCACGCTGTGACGGCTTACCGCATGGCCAGTCTGGACAAAAATGGTCTCGCCGCTTTGCAGGCGCTCCCGGCTGGCCAGCGCTTCTTCCAGGCTGGCGGCGGTGTAGCAGCCTTGCAGCCAGTCACCCAGCACGGCTTTTTGACCGGCGTCGTGCACTTTCAACAAATCGGCCAGCCGCGGCAAACCGTTGCCAGGCACGGCCTGCGTGGCCAGCGGCGGGCTGTAAAACGCCAGCTTGGCCGGGGGAGCGTCTTGCGCAAACGCGCGCACCAGGTCCAGACGGCTGACTTCCAGGGCGCCCAGGCGTTCACGCAGCGCACCTTCGAGGGCGTTTTCCCAGCCCTGCTCAATGTGCAGGCGGCTCCAAAGCCCCTGCAAATGGTCCAGCCCATGGCGCTGCAGCCAGGGTTGCAATTTGCCGTCGGTCTTGACTTTTTCCTGCAAGGCCTTGAGTGCCTCCAGCCGGGCCGACCAATCCGCCAGTTGGGCAGACTCTGTGTTGACCACGCTTTGCTGGCGGCGGCGGCTGTCGTCGAGCTCGGGCGAACTGTCTTGCAGCTCGACCAGCCGGGCCTGCGCCTCTTCAGCGGCTTCCAGCGCCTGATCCAATTGACTTTGCTGGTTCAGCAAGCGTTGCTCATCGGGTGCCACCAATGCGTTGCGGTCGGCGAGCAGGCGCTCGCGGCGTGTGCCCAGCTGGCGGGTTTGGTCGTCCATGCTGCGCTGCTCGGCGGCCAGCACACCCAGATGCTGCTGCACCTGGGCCACGCTGGCACGCTGTTCGCTGGCGGCCCGCTGCGCTTGGCGCACGGCGTCCTCAAGGTCAGGCAGCGCTTGCGCTTGTTCCTCGACTTGAGCTGACAGTAACTCGGTCTTTTCTTCGCCCAGTAATTCCAGCTCGGCGAGTTGGTCCAACTCACCCTGCGCATCGTCTGCGCGCGTGGCCCACTGGGCATCTTGTTCTTTAAGGGTTTGCAGACGCAACTCAACACGCTGGCGGCCTTCCACCACAAAGCGGATTTCAGCCTCCAGGCGACCGACTTCGGTGCTGGCTTCGTAAAGCCGCCCTTGTGCCTGGGTCACTTGATCGCCCGCCGCGTAGTGGGCCTGGCGCACGGCCTCCAGTTCGGCTTCGATGTGGCGCAAATCCGCCATGCGACTCTCCAGGGCATTGACGGCGCTCAGAGACTCGGTGTGAACACGCGCCTGATCAGACTCAGCCTCCGAACGCTTCAAGAACCAGAGCTGCTGCTGTTTGAGCGTGACGGCACTGGTGAGTGCATGGTACTTTTGCGCCACCTCTGCCTGCTTTTCAAGCTTGTCAAGGTTGGCATTCAACTCGCGCAGGATGTCTTCGACACGGGTCAGGTTCTCGCGGGTGTCGCTCAGTCGGTGTTCGGTCTCGCGGCGGCGCTCTTTGTACTTGGAAACGCCTGCGGCTTCCTCCAGGAACAGCCGCAGTTCTTCGGGTTTGCTCTCGATGATGCGGCTGATGGTGCCCTGGCCAATGATGGCGTAGGCGCGCGGCCCCAGGCCAGTACCCAGAAACACGTCTTGCACGTCACGGCGGCGCACCGGCTGGTTGTTGATGTAGTAGCTGCTGCTGCCGTCGCGTGTCAATACCCGCTTGACCGCGATCTCGGCAAACTGGCTCCACTGGCCACCGGCGCGGTGGTCGTCGTTGTCAAACACCAGTTCCACGCTGGCGCGGCTGGCAGGTTTGCGGGTGGTGGTGCCGTTAAAAATTACGTCCTGCATGGACTCGCCCCGCAACTCAGAGGCTTTGGACTCACCCAGCACCCAGCGCACCGCATCCATGATGTTGGATTTGCCGCAGCCGTTTGGCCCCACTACGCCAACCAATTGGCCGGGCAACAGAAAATTGGTGGGCTCAGCGAAAGACTTGAATCCGGAAAGCTTGATGGAGTTAAGACGCACGGAAGGCTAAAAACAAAAATCTGGAAAGAAAAAATAAAACAAAGGCCAAAAAAAATTGCTTCAGCCTGACGCACTGATGATAGCTTGCGCCCTTTCACCTCAACCTTTGACCTCAGCCCTCGTGGGCCCCACGGTGGGCCAATGCCATCACCTGCTCTGGCGGCAAGGTTTTGAGCTTGTGATCGCTCCAGACTTGCCGCCAGCGGCGCGCGCCGGGCAAGCCATGCCGCAAACCCAGCATGTGGCGGGCAATTGTGGGCCAGGGTGTGCCGTATTGCGCCTGTTGACCTTGCATGTAGATCACCATTTGCTGCTCGACCGATTCTCGGGTCAGCGCGGCTGGCGCAGCGTTCACAGTCTCTGTGGTTTGGGTGCTGTAAAACTGGGCATCCCACTGGCTCAGCCACCAGGGGTTGTGGTAGGCCTCGCGGCCCAGCATGACACCATCCACCTGCGCCAGGTGCTGCTGCACTTGCTCAGTGCTGGTCACGCCACCATTGAGCACAAACACCAGGTGCGGAAAATCTCGTTTCAACTGGTAAACCCACTTGTAACGTAACGGTGGCACCTCTCGGTTGTCTTTGGGGCTGAGGCCCTTGAGCCAAGCGTTGCGGGCATGCACGATGAAAGTGCGGCACCCGGCACCACTGACTTCACCGACAAAATCGCGCACAAAATCGTAACTTTCGACTTTGTCAATGCCAATGCGGTGTTTGACGGTGACCGCAATATTGGCCACATCCAGCATGGCTTTCACACCATCAGCCACCAGGCGCGGCTCGTTCATCAGACACGCGCCAAATGCACCGCGCTGAACCCGCTCGCTGGGGCAACCGCAGTTCAGGTTGATTTCGTCATAACCCCACTGCGCCCCAAGGCGTGCGCACTGCGCCAAATCATTGGGCTCGCTGCCACCAAGTTGCAATGCGACCGGGTGCTCTTGCGGGTTGAAGGAAAGATGACGGGCCACGTCACCATGAATCAACGCGCCAGTGGTCACCATCTCGGTGTACAGCAAAGCGTGCTGGGACAATAAACGGTGGAAATAGCGGCAATGGCGATCAGTCCAATCGAGCATCGGCGCGACGGAAAGTCGCCAGCGCTTGGCGTCAGGGGGGGTAAAACTCAGCATACCCAAGATTATCCCCGCCTCGAATTCGCCCTGTCACCCGCCATTCAAGTTGCACAAAACAGGCCAGATTCGTGGGTGTAAGCAATCCACAATGCCCAAGCAGAACTCACGGCAAGCGCCAAACCAGCCAGACGCACCCCCCAATCACCGGAGCCATTGCCATTGAGCCGCAGCCAGAGCCATGGGCCGAGCATCATTGACACACTGGTGCCCAGCGCGAAAAGAGCCATGACCAGGGCGCCATCAAACGCCTGGCCAGTGAGGCCCGCCACAAGCAGCGCCGAGTACAACAGGCCACAAGGCAAAAAGGTCCAAAGAACGCCTACCAAAAGCGGTGCACCCTTGCCATGCCCCGACGCCAAACCACGGGCGCCAACCCAAATTTTGCGACCCATCTGTTCCATCCAGACTGGCTGCTGCGCTTTCCACAGCAGCACCAGGCCCAACACCATCATGGCCACATGGAACATGCTCCAAACGGGGCGCAGCACCGAAGATTGAACCGCTAACCAGCCGAAACCTTGCATCGATGCAGCCACAATGGCCCCTAACCCCGAATAGCCAACGACCCGTCCCAACTGAAAAATCCACATGGCCGAGGTTTTGTGCGGTCCGGCGGCTTGCCCAATGCCTGCACAGGCCGCGCCACACATGGCAATACAGTGTGGCCCGCCGGCGAGGCCCATGAGAAGCGCCGTGGTTGCGAGGGTGGTTTGCATCCCCGGAATCTAGAGGATTTTAGAAAACTTGGCGCGTGTACGGTCAGTTTGCAAATAGCGGTCGAACCCCATAGCCACCGCCCGCACAAAAAACCAGCCCTTGGAGGTGACCTTGATCCCGCTGTCTTCAATCTCAACCAGGCCCTGTTCAACCTGGGCCTGCAATGCGTCCATTTCTTTCGCAAAATACTGTTTGAAATCCAACAGATAAGCCAACTCAATCGATTCAAAAGACACACTTCCCTGACACATCAAGGCCATGATGACCGCACGGCGCACCAGATCGTCGCGTAACAAAGCCAAGCCGCGCACCACGGGGAACCGTCCCTGATCCAAAAAATCGTAATACTCTTCGAGCGTTTTGGCATTTTGGCTGTACGTGGCACCCACTCGGCCAATAGAGGACACCCCCAGGCCGATCATGTCGCAGTCAGGCTGGGTGCTGTAACCCTGAAAATTGCGATGCAGGCGCCCCTGGCGCTTGGCCACAGCCAAAGAGTCGTCGGGTAGTGCGAAGTGATCCATGCCAATGTAGACATAACCCGCAGCCATCAGTGAAGCCATGGAGCGTGCCAACATTGACACTTTGGCAGAAGCCGTGGGAATTTCCACCGACGAAATGCGCCGCTGCGGCTTGAAGCGCTCTGGTAAATGGGCATAGGCATACAGTGCAATGCGGTCAGGCTTGAGGTCGCAAATTTGCGTCATGGTGCGCTCAAACGACTCGGGCGTTTGCTCGGGCAAGCCATAAATCAAGTCCACATTGACAGACGCAAAGCCACGCTCTCGCGCTGCAGCCACCAGTGCAAACACTTGCTCGGCGGGCTGCACCCGGTGCACTGCTTTTTGTACCGCAGGGTCAAAGTCTTGCACGCCAAAGCTCAGGCGGTTAAAGCCCAACTCGGCCAGCGTGTCAAGCCGCGAGGCATCAATGGTGCGCGGGTCAATTTCAATCGAATACTCGCCACCCGGTGTCAATGTGAAACTGCGCCGCAGCATGGCCATGAGCGCGCGTAGTTCGTCATCCGACATGAAAGTGGGTGAGCCGCCCCCCAAATGCAGTTGTGATACCACTTGCCCCAGGCCCATATGCTGGGTGTGCAGGTCAACCTCACGACCGAGATACCTCAGATAGGCGACCGCCCGGTCATGGTGTTTGGTGATTATTTTGTTGCAGGCACAGTAATAACAAAGCGATTCGCAAAACGGAATGTGTACATAGAGCGACAGCGGAAGCGCCAACGCAGCGGCACCACAGCGGCGCTGCTCCAGCGCTTGAATGTAATCTTCTGAGGTGAACGCCTCTACAAAACGGTCTGCCGTTGGGTAAGACGTGTAACGCGGCCCGGACACATCGTACTGACGGATCAGGCTCTCGGAAATGGGCTCAGCAATACTTTCAGTCATAAACATTCCTTCACAGAACCGGTAAATATGCCAAATTATTCTGATCCGTTACTTGACCTCAATCAACTAACGGACAAAAACCGGCCACAATCGCAATTGGCCCAGATCAGAACAGGGATACGAACAGTGTCAAAATCAGTCTCATGAATCACGAAACTATCAAAATTGCTTGCTCAGACTGCAACATGCGCGAGCTGTGCATGCCGGTGGGTTTGAGCAATGATGAGCTTGATCGGATCGATGACATCATTGGTGCACGTAGAAAGATAAAGCGAGGCGAGACGGTGTTTCACAACGGTGAGAAGTTCACCAACCTGTACGCGATTCGCACCGGATTTTTCAAGACCTGCATCACCTCCGAGGATGGCCGTGATCAAGTCACAGGTTTCCAGATGGCAGGTGAAATCATCGGCTTGGATGGCATCGTGCACGACCACCACACCTGCGATGCCGTGGCGCTGGAAGATGGTGAGATTTGTGCCATGCCTTTTTCCCAGATCGAAGACTTGTCACGCGAAGTAAACGCCTTGCAGCATCACGTGCACAAAATCATGAGCCGTGAAATTGTGCGCGAGCACGGTGTCATGTTGTTGCTGGGCAGCATGCGCGCTGAAGAACGTCTGGCCGCTTTTCTACTTAATTTGGCGCAACGCCTGCATGCACGAGGTTTCTCGCAGTCGGAGTTGGTGCTTCGCATGACACGCGAAGAAATCGGCAGCTATTTGGGACTCAAGCTGGAAACCATAAGCCGTACGTTTTCAAAATTTGTAGACGATGGCATCGTTCAGGTCCGGCAGCGTCACGTTCACATTGTGAACACAGTTGCCTTGCAAGACCTTGTGAACCCTAAGTAGTAAAGTGCTGCGACTGCTTTCTATTTTGAAAGCTCTCCCTTTGAAAGGGTATCGTCTTGAACCTCCCGGATGAAAAGAGACAGAACCATCAGCCATTTCAAGTTGGCCGGGCGATGCACTTCCCTGTTGCACTGAAAAACTCAGGGCATCGTCAGCAGAACAGCTCCTCTACGAATTGCAGTTGCACCAGATCGAACTGGTGGCGCAGAACGAAGAGCTGAAGCGACTGAAGTCAGCGCTTGAGCAGGATCGGATGCGCTATTTCAAGCTTTACGAATTGGACCCGGTAGGCTATTGCACCATCAGCGATGCGGGTTTGATTTTGCAGGCCAACCTCTGCGCCGCAAACTTGCTTGGTGGTGTGGACCGGGGACTGATGATCGAGCGACCATTGAGTGACTTGGCAAACACCTATTCAGTCAAGCGCAAAGTAAGTCAGGCCTCGATCAGTCAGAGGCGCCCGCTACCGAGCAGTCCAATCAATCCAATCGCTATCAGGTAGATGGCCACAATAAAGTTCAAAAGCTTGGGCATGACCAGTATGAGAATGCCCGCCAGAAGTGAAATCAGGGGCGTAAGACTGAGATGAAGGTTCATGGGAGTTCCGATAAAGGTAAAAAATACAGTGATCCGTCATGATGCGACCCACCACGCTGCCGGTCTGTGCGCCGCCGCACAAAATTTGGTTGAATGTGATCGCGCGCCGCCATTCTTTAGTCAAAGAGCCGTCTAAGATGGTGTTTTTTTAAATGGATGCATGCAATGAAAATTGAAACGCTCGCTGTTCACGCCGGTTACACGCCCGACCCCACGACCAAGTCAGCGGCTGTTCCCATTTACCAAACAGTGGCCTACGCGTTCGACGACACGCAACATGGTGCAGATTTGTTTGATTTGAAGGTTGCGGGCAATATCTACAGCCGCATCATGAACCCAACTTGTGGTGTGCTTGAGGCACGTGTGGCGGCCATGGAAGGTGGCATTGGTGCTTTGGCTGTGGCATCAGGCATGTCGGCCATTGCGTACGCCATCCAGACCATCACCGAAGCCGGTGACAACATCGTGTCCGCCTCCACGCTCTACGGCGGCACCTACAACTTGTTTGCACACACCTTTCCACAAATGGGCATTGAAGTGCGCTTTGCCGATTACCGTGACCCCGCGTCATTTGCCAAATTGATCGACGAGCGGACCAAAGCGGTGTATTGCGAGTCCATCGGCAACCCGTTGGGCAATGTGACAGATATCGCAGCCCTGGCTGCCGTGGCACATGCGCATGGCGTGCCCTTGATTGTGGACAACACCGTAACAAGTCCGTATTTGTGCCGGCCGTTTGAGCATGGGGCTGACATCGTGGTGCATTCGCTCACCAAATACATGGGCGGCCATGGCACCACCCTTGCTGGCATGATTGTGGATTCAGGCAAGTTTCCATGGGCCCAGCACAAAGCACGTTTCAGGCGACTCAACGAGCCAGACATCAGCTACCACGGCGTTGTTTATACCGAGGCCTTGGGTGCTGCAGCCTATATCGGGCGCGCCCGCGTGGTGCCGCTGCGAAACATGGGCGCCGCGCTCAGTGCGCTGGCTGCATTTCAGATATTGCAGGGCATTGAAACCCTTGCTTTGCGCATGGACCGGATTTGTGACAACGCTCTTAAAGTTGCACAACACCTACAAGGCCACAACAAAGTCAGCTGGGTTAACTACGCGGGTCTGCCAGACCATGCGGATCACGCCTTGGTACAAAAATACATGGCGGGTCGCGCCTCCGGCATCATCAGCTTTGGTTTAAAGGTGCAAGACAGCCTGGAAGCCGGCGCCCGCTTTCAAGACGCCCTCAAGTTGTTCACCCGCCTGGTCAATATTGGCGATGCCAAGTCATTGGCCTGCCACCCGGCCTCCACCACACACCGCCAACTCAACCCGCAAGAGCTTGCACGCGCAGGTGTCAAACCCGACATGGTTCGCTTGTCTATCGGTATTGAGCACATTGACGATTTGCTGGAGGATCTGGAGCAAGCACTCGCGGCGGTATAAGCCATAACGGGGAGGAGCAGATGACCGTGGTTCAGGCGGGCGTGGCTCGTTTGGCCATGCGTTCTCCGACAAATTCAAAGGCAAAGGCCAACACTTCGCTGATGGATTCTTCGATGGTGCGCCGCTCTTGCTCGGTCAAATAGAACATCAGGTCAACGTCATGGCGCACATACCGGGCAGGCAAGCGGTTGAGTGCCACGCAAGCGACGTCGGCCAACATGTCAGCGCTGTAAGCGGGGTACGACTCTGACGACCGAGCCACATCTTCAAAGATCAGTCGCTCGTAATAATTGTGAACTTGTTCAAAATTGATGATCATAAAACGCCAAAGAAATGAATAAATCTGCTCTGAAGCGCATTTGACCACAGCAGTTCAGTCAGCATCTGACGCGTACCCAAACGCGGCTATCCCTGTTGACAATCCGCATTATTTAGCTATGAAACATGTAGCACAGCATCATTATGGGATATAGTTTGCACTTCCGCCGGAGCGCTGGAGCCGCCTTTTATGGGGCACTCTTTTAAAACAGTCCATCCAGGCGAGCCACTTACGCCCCAAGGAGAACAAATTATGAGTCACAAAGACAACGCCGCCATTGGCCCATTGTTGAGCCTGCTGGAGTCTCGTTATGCCATTCGTGTCATGTGGGCGCTGAAAGATGGACATCCGCAGACTTTTCGTCTGCTTCAAGACAGCGTGGGCACCATCACACCCAACACGCTGAACACCCGTATCAAAGAATTGCGCGAAGCCGGGTTGCTCGACCACGGGAGCGATGGTTACATCGTGACCACACTGGGCGCTGATCTTCTCAAGCGCATGGGCGACCTTTCCGCATTTGCTGTCAAATGGGCATCGAGTCAAGCCAAAAAAAGCGTTTGACACTTAGCACTTTAAATTAACCTGCAAAGATATTTCATGACAACTACTGCATCAGGTCTCGACTACGAAGACACCCTCATTGGTGCTGGCGATTTGGCCAGCAAAGGTCAAAGCGTGACGGTTCACTACACCGGCTGGCTCTACCAAGACGGTGAGCAAGGCGCCAAATTTGATTCAAGCAAAGATCGGGGCGACCCCTTCGTGTTCAGTCTCGGGGCCGGCATGGTCATTCGGGGTTGGGATGAAGGTGTTGCCGGCATGCGCGTGGGGGGTACCCGTGTACTGATCATTCCCGCAGTTTTGGGTTACGGTGCACGTGGTGCGGGTGGCGTGATTCCACCCAACGCCACCTTGAAATTCGAAGTTGAATTGCTGGGTGTGAAATAAATTCACCATCCAATGGGTTGGCGGCTGAAAAACGCACATCCTTAACCTAGACGGGCCTGATCAGCGCCCGTTTTTTTATGCCCAAATGGTCAAAGCTGTGGCGGGTTTATCAAAGAACTCTTGAATTTCTGCCAAATACCCTCATATGGAAATATTGTTATTTCAATCATCCTAAAAATCCAATGACTGACCCAAGCCCCAACCCAACCCATCCCAATCCGTCTGCCGCGACCGCCAACAATCCGCAAGACATGAACGACATCCCCGCAGGCATGACGAACTATGAGGCTGACGCGTTCACAAAATGCCAGGCTGACCTGGCAGAGCTACAAGCCAAAAGTGCTGATTTGGCTGACCAATATCTGCGCGCCAAGGCCGAGGCTGAAAACGCCCGTCGCCGTGCTGAAGATGAAATCGCCAAGGCCCGCAAGTTTGCCGTGGAAGGGTTTGCTGACAGCTTGTTGCCCGTGCTTGACAGCCTGGAGGCGGGCTTGAGCATCAAGGATGCCACGCTTGAGCACCTCCTTGAAGGCTCTCAGGCCACCTTGCGCCAATTGGTCGCAGCCCTTGAGCGCAATAAGGTCATTGCCATCAACCCGGTGGCCGGCGACAAATTTGACCCCCACTTGCACCAAGCCATCAGCATGGTGCCAGCAGACCAGGAAGCCAATACCGTGGTCAGCTTGCTGCAAAAAGGTTACCTGATTTCCGACCGCATTTTGCGTCCGGCCCTGGTGACGGTCGCCGCACCCAAATAAGTTGTTTGGCTGGCTTGAAAAAACCTCAGCCATCCACAAATTGTAAGCATCCGAATTTTAAAAACCTCACGGGATCAGGCTCAGGCCGAGTGGTCCCCAACTCTCTAAGGAAACATCATGGGAAGAATCATTGGTATCGATCTGGGCACCACCAACAGCTGCGTTGCCGTCATGGAAGGCAATGTGCCTAAGGTCATTGAAAACGCTGAAGGTGCCCGCACCACACCTTCCATCATTGCTTACCAGGAAGATGGCGAAGTGTTGGTGGGTGCATCGGCCAAGCGCCAGGCGGTCACCAATCCCAAGAACACAATTTACGCGGTCAAACGTTTGATTGGCCGCAAGTTTGTGGAGAAAGAAGTCCAGAAAGACATCAATATGATGCCTTACAAAATTGTTGCGGCCGACAATGGCGATGCTTGGGTTGACGTGCGTGGCAACCGCATGGCGCCCCAGCAAATCAGCGCGGATATCCTGCGCAAAATGAAAAAAACGGCTGAAGATTACCTCGGCGAAGCCGTGACGGAGGCTGTCATTACCGTGCCAGCCTATTTCAATGATGCGCAACGCCAGGCCACCAAAGATGCGGGCCGAATTGCTGGTCTGGATGTCAAACGCATCATCAACGAGCCCACCGCTGCTGCATTGGCATTCGGCATGGATAAAAACGAAAAAGGCGACCGCAAAATCGCGGTTTACGACTTGGGTGGCGGCACGTTTGACGTGTCCATCATCGAAATCGCCGATGTCGATGGCGAAAAACAGTTTGAGGTGCTCTCCACCAACGGCGACACGTTCCTGGGTGGCGAAGACTTTGACCAGCGCATCATTGACTTCATCATTGCCGAGTTCAAGAAAGACCAGGGCGTTGACCTGAGCAAAGATGTGCTGGCATTGCAGCGCCTGAAAGAAGCGGCTGAAAAAGCCAAGATTGAACTCTCGAGTAGCGCACAAACCGACATCAACCTGCCCTACGTGACGGCGGATGCCTCTGGCCCAAAACACCTGAACATCAAGCTGACACGCGCCAAACTGGAATCGCTGGTGGAAGACTTGATTGAGCGCACGATTGCGCCGATCCGCACGGCGCTCAAAGACGCGGGTGTGACTGCAGCTGACGTCCATGACGTGATCATGGTCGGCGGCATGACACGCATGCCCAAGGTGCAGGAAAAGGTCAAGGAACTGTTTGGCAAAGAGCCACGCAAGGACGTGAACCCGGACGAAGCTGTGGCCGTGGGTGCCGCCATTCAAGGCCAGGTGCTGGGTGGCGACCGCAAAGACGTGTTGCTGCTGGACGTGACGCCGCTGTCCTTGGGTATCGAAACCCTGGGTGGTGTCATGACCAAGATGATCACCAAAAACACCACTATCCCGACCAAGTTTGCACAAACCTTCTCGACCGCAGACGACAACCAGCCCGCCGTGACCATCAAGGTGTTCCAGGGCGAGCGAGAAATTGCTGTCGGCAACAAAATGCTGGGTGAGTTCAACCTGGAAGGCATTCCACCCGCTTCGCGTGGCACGCCCCAAATTGAAGTGTCGTTTGACATTGATGCCAACGGCATTCTGCATGTGGGCGCCAAGGACAAAGGTACCGGCAAAGAGAACAAGATCACGATCAAGGCCAATTCCGGTTTGACTGAAGCTGAAATTCAGCAAATGGTCAAGGATGCTGAGTTGAACTCTGCGGATGACAAGAAAAAGCTTGAACTGGTGCAGTCTAAAAACACAGCAGACGCCAGCCTGCATAGCGTCAAGAAAAGCTTGACCGAGTACGGTGACAAGATCGACGCTTCCGAAAAGGGAAAAATCGAAGAGGCCATCAAGCAGCTTGAGGACGCGCTGAAAGGCGATGACAAGGCAGCCATTGATGAAAAGAGCGCCAGCTTGATGACAGTGAGCCAGAAACTGGGCGAAAAAATGTATGCCGACATGCAGGCCAAGCAAGCTGAAGAAGGCGCTACGGCTGGCGAGGCACCACAAGCGGGTCCACAGGGCGGCGCAGCAGCACAAGACGACAATGTGGTCGACGCCGAAGTAAAAGAAGTCAAAAAACCCTAATCGCTTGAGCCGTCACGGCTTTTTACACAGCTGACACGCGCCGCGTTGGATCCTGAACAGGCCAATGCGGCGTTTGCATTGAACCCAAGCAGACACAGACCATGGCAAAAAGAGATTATTACGAAGTTTTAGGCGTTGCAAAAAACGCCTCAGACGAAGAGATCAAAAAAGCTTATCGCAAACATGCGATGAAACACCACCCTGACCGCAACCAAGGTGATGCTTCAAAAGCTGCTGAAGAAAAATTCAAGGAATCCAAAGAAGCCTACGAGATGCTGTCAGACCCGCAAAAACGCGCGGCCTATGACCAACATGGCTTTGCGGGCGTCGACCCCAACATGCGCGGAGGTCCTGGCGGTGCCGAGGCTTACGGCGGTTTTGCCGAAGCTTTTGGTGACATTTTTGGCGACATGTTCGGCCAGCAGCGGGGCGGGCGGCCCGGTGCCGGACGTCAGGTGTATCGCGGCAGCGACCTGAGCTACGCGATGGAAATAACCCTGGAAGAAGCCGCCAAGGGAAAGGATGCACAAATTCGCATTCCTAGCTGGGACAACTGCGATGTCTGCCACGGCAGCGGCGCCAAACCAGGCACCCAGGCCAAGACCTGTGGCACCTGCGGCGGCTCGGGTTCCGTGCAGATGCGCCAAGGCTTTTTCAGCGTTCAGCAAACCTGCCCCACCTGCCGCGGCACTGGCAAAGTCATACCTGAGCCCTGCGCGGCTTGCCACGGGCAAGGTAAAACCAAGAAGCAGAAAACCCTTGAGGTGAAAATTCCGGCGGGCATTGACGGCGGCATGCGCATTCGCAGCGCGGGCAATGGCGAACCCGGCACCAATGGCGGGCCGGCGGGTGACTTGTACATTGAGATCCGCCTGAAAAAGCACGACATCTTTGAGCGTGATGGCGACGATTTGCACTGCTCGGTGCCCATCAGCATCGTCACCGCCACACTCGGCGGCGAAATTGACGTGCCCACACTGGCAGGCAAGGCGGCCATTGACATCCCCGAAGGCACGCAAACTGGCAAACAATTCAGGCTGCGCGGCAAGGGAGTCAAAGGTGTACGCGCCAGTTACCCAGGTGATTTGTATTGCCACATTGTGGTGGAAACACCAGTAAAACTTACCGAGCATCAGCGCAAACTGCTGCGGGAGCTCGATGAGTCGCTGAAAAGAGGTGGCGGCAAACATTCACCCACCGGCGACAGCTGGACCGATCGTCTGAAAAGCTTTTTCAGTTAATCCCGGTCAAGGGGTGACCTGAAACCCCACCTGAACATGCCACGCTGCTTGAAAATAACAGCGTGGCATTTTTCTTGTCAGATACCCTCAAGGAGATATCCGAATGAGCGTCAACATCACTTTTTTGGGCGGTTCAGGCACCGTCACCGGCTCCAAATATTTGGTGCGCCATGACGGCAAATCCCTGCTGGTGGACTGCGGCTTATTCCAGGGCTACAAGCAACTGCGCCTACGCAACTGGACGCCACTGCCGGTGGCCCCGAACAAGATCAATGCCTTGTTGCTGACCCACGCCCATCTGGATCAC
>JBBQSS010000017.1:0-25137 GCA_038213665.1 Burkholderiales bacterium
TCCGGTCAACAGCGACGACTACGACATGTTGCAAGCGGCCCATGGCGCGGTCAAACGCATCATGGCGCTGGCCCGCAGCCTGGACGGCGTGATCTCGGGTGAGCATGGCATTGGCATCACCAAGCTGGAGTTTTTGAGCGATGCCGAGTTGCAGCCGTTCACCGATTACAAAGCCAGAGTCGATCCAGAAGGGCGCTTCAACAAGGGTAAGTTGCTACGAAATAAAGAGCTATATGCGCAATCAGGACAAGGGCTAGAGGCCAATTTGGCACTTAAATCCGACCTGACCAACGCCTACACCCCAAGTTTTGGCCTGATGGGGCATGAATCGCTCATCATGCAGCAGTCCGACATTGGCGCGATTGCCGACAGCGTGAAAGACTGCCTGCGTTGCGGCAAGTGCAAGCCGGTGTGTTCGACCCACGTGCCACGCGCCAATTTGCTGTACAGCCCGCGCAACAAGATTCTGGCGACCTCGTTGTTGGTGGAGGCGTTTTTGTACGAAGAGCAAACCCGCCGCGGTGTCAGCATCAAACATTGGCAAGAGTTTGAAGACGTGGCCGACCACTGCACGGTGTGCCACAAGTGCCTGGCACCATGCCCGGTGAAGATCGACTTTGGCGATGTGTCCATGGCCATGCGCAACCTGCTGCGCAAGATGGGCAAGAAGAGCTTTCGCCCTGCCGGTGCCGCCGCCATGTTCATGCTCAACGCCACCCACCCCGAGACCATCAAACTGGCGCGCTCGGTGATGGTCAATGTGGCCATCAAGTCGCAACGTCTGGCGGCTGACTTGCTCAAGGTGATAGCGCGCAAGCAAACCAAGGCGCCACCGGCCACGCTGGGTGCCGCGCCGATCAAGGAGCAGGTGATTCACTTCATCAACAAGAAGTTGCCCGGTGGTCTGCCCAAAAAGACCGCGCGCGCCTTGCTTGACATTGAAGACCGGGACTACGTGCCGATCATCCGCAACCCGAAAACCACCACGGCCGAGACCGAGGCGGTGTTTTATTTTCCGGGGTGCGGCTCCGAGAGGCTGTTCAGCCAGGTGGGTTTGGCGACCCAGGCCATGTTGTGGCATGCCGGTGTGCAAACCGTGTTGCCGCCGGGCTACCTGTGCTGTGGTTACCCGCAGCGTGGCGGCGGCCAGTTTGACAAGGCCGAAAAAATGATCACCGACAACCGGGTGCTGTTCCACCGGGTGGCCAACACGCTGAACTACCTCGACATCAAAACCGTGGTGGTGAGCTGCGGCACCTGTTATGACCAGTTGCAGACCTACGAGTTCGAGAAGATTTTTCCGGGGTGTCGCATCATCGACATCCACGAATACCTGCTTGAAAAAGGCATCACACTGGCCAACGCCGGTGCGTTTTTGTTCCACGACCCGTGCCACAGCCCGATGAAGTTGCAGGAGCCGCTCAAAACGGTCAAGGCTTTGCTGGGCGACCACGTGATCCAGTCGGAGCGCTGCTGCGGCGAGTCCGGCACATTGGCGCTGAACCGGCCCGACATTTCTACCCAGGTGCGTTTTCGCAAAGAGGAAGAAATCCTCAAGGGCGAAGCGGCGTTGCGGCAGCTGCCCGGCGTGGGTGCCAAGGACAACATCAAGATGCTCACTTCTTGCCCGGCTTGCCTGCAAGGCTTGAGCCGCTTTGGCGAAGACCTGCAAAACGGGTTGATGCAGTCCGACTACATCGTGGTTGAAATGGCCAATCAGATCCTGGGTGAGCAGTGGATGCCCGACTACGTCAAAGTTGCCAACGCTGGCGGCATTGAGCGCGTGCTGGTTTAGCCGATTCCCAGGCAATTTTTCAAACAACACTAGGAGATTCATCATGGCAGGTCTGCAATCGGGCGCTCCGTCCCCCGTCAACATCACGGTGCACAGCCAGTCCCGTGTGCTGGAAATCAGTTTTTCAGACGGCGCTGAGTTCCGTATTCCCTTTGAGTTGATGCGGGTGTACAGCCCGTCAGCAGAGGTCGCAGGCCACGGCCCAGGCCAGGAAATCCTGCAAACCGGCAAACGTGACGTGACCTTGAACGCCCTGGAGCCGGTCGGCAATTACGCTGTGCAACCAGCTTTCTCGGACGGCCACAACACGGGCATCTTCTCTTGGGACTACCTGTATTTTCTGGGTTCGCAGCAGGATAAGCTGTGGGCTGACTACACCGCACGGCTGCAAGCCGCTGGCGTGGAGCGTGACGCGCCCATGGCCGAAAAAGCCGGTTCGAGCTGCGCCAGCCATTAACCTCACCCCTACCTTCACACCCCCATGAGCACCACCCACTTTGGATTCCGAAATGTCGACGAAGCTGAAAAAGCCAGCCACGTCAAGAGCGTGTTTGATTCAGTGGCGCCGAAATACGACCTGATGAATGACCTGATGTCGATGGGCCTGCACCGTGTCTGGAAGGCCTATACCGTCACCGTGGCCCATGTGCACGAAGGCGACAAGGTGCTCGACATTGCGGGCGGCACGGGTGACCTGGCGCTGGCGTTTGCCAAAAAAGTGGGCAAATCGGGCCAGGTGGTGCACACCGACATCAATGAAGCCATGCTGCGCACCGGCCGTGATCGGCTGGTCGATGCCGGTGTGGTGCTGCCCACGGTGGCGTGTGATGCTGAAAAATTGCCGTTTCCGGACGCTTATTTCAATCTGGTGACCGTGGCCTTTGGCTTGCGCAACATGACGCACAAAGACGTGGCCTTGGCAGAGATGAACCGGGTGCTCAAGCCCGGTGGCAAGCTGCTGGTGCTGGAGTTTTCCAAAGTGGCCAAACCGTTGGAAAAAGCCTACGACTGGTACTCTTTCAAAATCTTGCCCAAGCTGGGCGAATGGGTGGCCGGTGACGCCTCAAGCTACCAGTATCTGGCCGAGTCAATTCGCATGCACCCGAGCCAGGAAGAACTCAAATCCCTGATGATGGCTAATGGCTTTGGCCACGTGGATTACCACAATTTGACCGGTGGTCTGGTAGCCTTGCACGTCGGTATTAAATGTTGATCTAAATCTAATTTTGGAGATGTTATGAAACGTTGGCTTTCGGTGATGGCGATGTGTCTGGTTTTGGTGACCGGTCACGCAGATGCGGCCAAGCGCTTTGGTGGCGGCTCGTCGTTTGGCAAGCAGTCCAGCAATGTGACGCAGCGCCAAGCGACACCCGCTGCGCCGGCGCAAGGTGTCAACAACACCGCCAAATCTCCTGTACCGGCCGCGCCTGCGGCAGCTGTCGCACCCAAAAAGCCTTGGGGCGCCATGCTGGGCGGTCTGGCCGCTGGCTTGGGCCTGGCCTGGCTGGCCAGTTCGCTGGGGCTGGGTGCAGCCATGGGTCAGTTCCTGATGTTTGCCTTGCTGGCCTTGGTGATCATGGTGGCCGTGGGCTGGTTCATGCGGCGTAAAAAGCAGGGCGCGCAGCCCGTTGCGTCGCCGTTTGCGTTTCAGGGCGCGGGCTCAATGGGGCAAACCCCGGTGCCAGCCAGTTATCGCCCTGAAAACGTTGGCAATGATGCGTCGGCACGCCCTTGGGAGCGCAACACCACGACGTTCGAGGGTGCTGCGGCAACCCCTCCTGCTTCGGCCATGTCAGGCTCCATGATTGGTGCGGGGCTGTCTGGTTCGCAGTCTTGGGGTATTCCCGCCGGGTTTGACAGCGAAGGTTTCCTGACGGCAGCCAAAGCCAATTTTGTGTCGCTGCAAGCCGCTTGGGACAAGTCTGACATGGCCGCCCTGCGGGTCATGATGACCGACACCATGCTGAAAGAAATCCAGGCGCAGTTGGCTGAACGCGAAGCCCATACCAGTAGCCCGGGCAACCTGACCGAGGTGGTGATGATCGAAGCGCATCTGCTGGGCATCGAAGATCTGGGCGACGACTACATGGCCAGTGTCGAGTTCTCCGGCATGATCCGCGAAGAGCCGTCTGCCGGTCCGAGCCCGTTCCGTGAAGTCTGGAACATGACCAAAGCGAAAAATGGCAGCAATGGCTGGCTGGTTGCAGGGGTACAGGCACTGCAATAAATAAATTGAACCCAATTGCGGGAATAATCGGGGACTATGGCAACACAGTCCCCTTTTTCATTGCTGGAGGGTTTCCTCCAGAAACTCCCTCTTCCTAATCTGCAACCGCCCGCATGGGCGGTCAACGAGGCCCAACGGCGTGTCGTCTTGCTGCTCAACCATGTGTTGATGCAGGAAAGCGAGGCCATGGCCCGCTTGGCCCGACAAAAAGGTCAGGTGATGCTGGTGCAGTGGCGCTCCTTCAGCTTCAAATTGGTCGCCACACCGGCTGGCTTGCTGGACCTGGCGGCGCCAGAAGCCGCACCTGACCTGGTGATGACGGCCACCGAAACGTCGCCTTTTGCCCTGGCTCAAGCGGCGTTGCGCGGCGACAAGCCCGCCGTGCGCATTGAGGGTGATGTGCAGTTGGCCGCCGAGGTCAATTGGCTCACCGAGCATGTGCGCTGGGACCTCGAAGAAGACCTGGCCCGTGTCATGGGTGATGTACCCGCACACACGCTGAGCCAGATGGCCAAGACCACGAGCAGCAGTTTGCGCCAGTTCATCACCAAGGCTGCCGCCTTCGTGCCGGGCTCTTCGGTCAAATGACGCGGCTTTTTCGCGGTGCCTTCATCCTCTGGGTGATGTTGCGCTACGGCTTGGATGAACTCGCGCTCAGTAGCTTCAAAAAACCCTGGCTGTTGAAGGTTTCGTGGGTCTTGACGATTGGCCGCAAGCTCGATGCGCCGCGAGGCCAGCGTATTCGCATGGCACTTGAAAGCCTGGGCCCCATCTTTGTCAAATTTGGTCAGGTGCTGTCGACCCGGCGCGATTTATTGCCAGTCGACATTGCCGACGAACTGGCCATGCTGCAAGACCGCGTGCCGCCATTTCCAAGTGCTGTTGCCGTTGGCATCATTGAGCGTGCGTTCAAGAAATCAGTGGATGATATTTTTGTGTCGTTTGAGCGCGAGCCTGTGGCCAGTGCGTCGATCGCCCAGGTGCACTTTGCGGTGCTCAAGACCAAACAGGGTGTGCACCGCGACGTGGCGGTGAAGGTGCTGCGTCCGGGCATGCTGACGGTCATCGACAAAGACATGGATTTGTTGCGCATGATGGCCGGCTGGGTTGAGAGTTTTTCAGAGGACGGCAAGCGCCTGAAACCACGTGAAGTGGTGGCCGAGTTTGACAAGTACCTGCACGACGAACTTGATCTGGTGCGCGAAGCCTCCAGCGCCGCCCAGCTGCGCCGCAACATGGCGGATCTGGATATGGTCTTAATTCCCGAGATGTTTTGGGATTACTGCATGCCTGACGTGATGGTGATGGAGCGCATGAAGGGCATTCCGATCAACCAGGTTGAACGCTTGCGTGCAGCGGGCATTGACTTCCCCAAGCTGGCACGCGATGGCGTCACGATCTTTTTTACCCAGGTCTTTCGTGACGGTTTTTTTCATGCCGACATGCACCCGGGCAACATCCAGGTCAGCATCGAGCCTGCAACTTTTGGGCGCTACATTTCGCTTGACTTTGGTATCGTCGGCACGCTGACCGAGGTCGACAAGGAATACCTGGCGCAGAATTTCACCGCATTCTTCCGGCGTGACTACAAACGGGTGGCAGAGTTGCACATTGAGTCGGGTTGGGTGCCTGCATCAACCCGGGTGGACGAACTTGAGTCCGCTATTCGTTCGGTTTGTGAACCCTATTTTGACCGGCCCTTGAAGGAAATATCCTTGGGCATGGTGTTGATGCGCCTGTTTCAGACGTCCAGAAGATTCCAGGTTGAAATTCAGCCGCAATTGGTACTGCTGCAAAAGACCTTGCTCAACATTGAAGGCCTTGGGCGGGATTTGGACCCCGAACTGGACCTTTGGCACACCGCAAAACCATTTCTTGAAAAATGGATGCTGGACCAGATTGGCCCCAAGAAGTTGCTTAAAGAGTTACGCAACGAAGCGCCGCATTACGCAAAATTGCTGCCGGAGTTGCCGCGCTTGCTGTTTGAATTTTTGAAGCAGCCACCGCCATCGTCCGGCTCACCTGAGTTGCGCGCTCTGCTGGCAGAGCAAAAGCGCACCAACCGGCTGCTGCAGACCCTGATTTACGGTGGCATCGGCTTTGTGCTGGGCTTGATCGTGATGCAAATTCTGGTTCGGGTTCGCCTTTTCTAAGCTTTCTGAACTGCCTTTCTGCATGCCGAAGTGCAGATTTATAATCGCAAACTTTGCAATTCACTTTTGAGTTTACATACCATGCCTATTTACGCCTATAAATGCAGCGCCTGCGGGTTTGCTAAGGACGTGTTGCAAAAAATGTCCGATTCGGTGTTGACCGACTGCCCCGCGTGCGGTGAGTCGGCGTTTGCCAAGCAGCTGACCGCCGCCGGGTTTCAACTCAAGGGCTCGGGTTGGTATGCGACCGATTTCAAGGGCGGCAGTGGTGGGGGCGGGGCAGTTGCGGCACCAGTGGCTGCTGCCACTTCGGCAGAGCCCGGTGCCATTGCCACCGCACCGGCAGTTGCCAAACCCGACACGCCGGTGGCCTCTTCGGGTGGGTGCAGCACCGGTTGCGCATGCCACAGCTAAGCTGTTTTTGAAAGTTACCGTGCCGTTTAAAAAATACCTGCTTACTGGCTTGTTGGTTTGGTTGCCTCTGGCCATCACCATTTGGGTGCTTTTGTGGCTGGTGGGCTTGCTTGACGGCATTTTCATAGGCCTGGTTTCTGGCTTGCAGGCGGTGATGTCTGACGTCGCTGCCGGTTCGTTTGAGCGCTTCAAGCACATTCCGGGCTTGGGCGTGCTGCTGGTATTTGGCAGCTTGCTGATCACGGGTGCCTTGGTGTCGAATGTGGCGGGGCGCTGGTGGCTGCTTCAGTGGGACCGGCTGCTGACTAAAATTCCAGTTTTTAAATCCATCTACAACAGCGTCAAAAAGGTTTCTGACACGTTGTTTTCGAGCAATGGGAACGCGTTTCGTACCGCGTTGCTGGTGCAATATCCGCGCGCCGGGTCGTGGACGATTGCGTTCCAGACGGGCAAGCCCGGCGGTGAGGTGGCGTCGCATTTGGGCCCCGACTTTGTCAGCGTTTATGTGCCTACCACCCCCAATCCAACCAGCGGGTTTTTTCTCATGCTGCCGCGCAGCGACGTAATCGAACTCAAGATGAGTGTGGACGAAGCGCTGACCTATGTGCTGTCGATGGGTTCGGTTGCTCCTGCGTCTTTCACGGGCAGTTTGCCCAAATAATTTTTCACAACCCCGCCACCTGACTTGGGTGGCCAATGAAAGCAGTTCTATGGCGATGCGTTCTCATTATTGTGGTCTGGTCACTGATGCCCTGTTGGGTGAAACGGTCACTTTGTGCGGCTGGGTGAACCGCCGACGCGACCACGGTGGCGTGATTTTTGTGGATGTGCGTGACCGCGAAGGTTATGTGCAAGTGGTGTGCGACCCGGATCGCGCCGAGATGTTTGGCGTGGCCGAAGACCTGCGCAACGAGTTTTGCATCCAGGTCAAGGGCCTGGTGCGTGCGCGCCCCGACGGCACGGTGAATGAGAACTTGAAGAGCGGCAAAATTGAGGTACTGTGCCATGAACTCAAGGTGCTGAACCCTTCCGTGACCCCGCCGTTCCAGCTGGACGAAGAACACCTCAGCGAGACCACACGCCTGACGCACCGCGTGCTGGACCTGCGCCGCCCCTACATGCAAAACAACCTGATGTTGCGTTACCGCGTGGCCATGGAGGTGCGCAAGTTTCTCGATGCCAATGGGTTTGTCGACATTGAAACCCCCATGCTCACCAAGAGCACGCCCGAAGGTGCGCGCGACTATCTGGTGCCCAGCCGCGTGCATGACGGCCACTTTTTTGCGTTGCCGCAAAGCCCCCAGTTGTTCAAGCAGTTGCTGATGGTGGCTGGGTTCGATCGTTATTACCAAATTACGAAGTGTTTCCGCGACGAAGACCTGCGCGCCGATCGCCAGCCAGAATTCACCCAGATCGATATTGAAACCTCGTTCATGGACGAAGAAGAAATTCGTGCCATGTTCCAGGGCATGATCAAGACGGTGTTCTTGAACACCATCAATGTGGACCTGGGCGAATTCCCGGTCATGACGTACCAGGAAGCGATGCATCGTTATGGCTCTGACAAGCCGGATTTGCGCGTCAAGCTTGAGTTCACCGAAGTCACCGATGTGATGGCCGATGTCGATTTCAAGGTGTTTTCTGGTGCGGCCACCATGAAGGGCGGCCGTGTGGTGGCTTTGCGTGTGCCTGGTGGCGCCCGCGAAACCGGCGGTTTGAGCCGTGGCGAGATCGATGCGTATGCCGAATTTGTCAAGATTTACGGTGCCAAGGGCCTGGCCTACATCAAGGTCAATGACAAGACCAAGGGGCGTGACGGCCTGCAAAGCCCGATTGTCAAAAACATCCACGATGCCGCGCTGAATGCTGTGCTGGAACGCACGGCCGCCCAAGATGGTGACCTGATTTTCTTTGGTGCCGACAAGGAAAAAATCGTCAATGACGCCATTGGTGCCTTGCGCATCAAGATAGGTCACAGCGTGTTTGGCAAGAAAAACGGGTTGTTTGAAGACCGCTGGGCGCCGATGTGGGTGGTGGACTTCCCGATGTTTGAGCATGACGAAGACTCGGACCGCTGGATGGCGGTGCATCACCCGTTCACTGCACCTAAAGATGGCCACGAAGACTACATGGTGACGGCGCCCGAGAAGTGCATCTCCAAGGGTTACGACATGGTCCTCAACGGCTGGGAAATGGGCGGTGGCTCCGTGCGTATTCACCGTGCCGATGTGCAGCAAAAGGTGTTTGATGCACTGAAGATCACGCCGGAAGAGGCGCAGCTCAAATTCGGTTTCCTGCTTGACGCCCTGCAGTACGGTGCGCCTCCACATGGCGGCCTGGCCTTTGGGCTGGACCGCGTGGTGACGCTGATGACGGGGGCCGAGTCGATCCGCGACGTGATCGCCTTCCCCAAAACCCAGCGTGCCCAGTGTCTGCTGACACAGGCGCCATCCCCCGTGGACGAAAAGCAGTTGCGCGAGTTGCACATTCGCCTGCGTACCCCGGATGCAGTCAAGGCCGGTTAAATTTTAGAAAATTTGTCGGCTCGGGCGGGAGAGGCTTTCCGGTGGCTGATACGCCCATGACCTTCAAAATCCCGCAGTCCGTGCTGGTGGTGATTTACACCCCGGAACTGGAGGTGCTGCTGATCAAACGCGCAGATGTCGATGACTTTTGGCAGTCGGTGACGGGCAGCAAAGATGACTTGCAAGAAAGCTTTGAGCAGACGGCGCGCCGCGAAGTGTTTGAAGAAACGGGTATTGACTGCAGGCTTTGCGCCCCCCTGGCAGGTCATTTGCAGGATTGGCAGCTTGAAAATGTTTATCGGATTTATCCGCGCTGGCGGCGTCGTTATGCCCCTGGAGTGACGCATAACACTGAACACCTGTTCGGTTTATTGGTTCCGCAGGGCGTGCCCATCAGACTCAGTCCGCTTGAGCATACGGCCTGCCAATGGTTGCCGCACCAGCAGGCTGCGCAAAAGTGTTTTTCACCATCCAACGCCGAGGCGTGTTTGATGTTGCCAAGGTTTGCATTATCGAGAGGTTCCCCTTGAATATCCTCCGCGTCGCCACCTACAACATTCATAAGGGCGTGCAGGGCCTGGGCCCTTTGCGTCGGCTTGAGATCCACAATCTGGCGCTGGCGGTCGAGTCGCTGGACGCGGATGTGGTGTGCCTGCAAGAGGTGCGTCAACACAACCGCCTTGAGGCCAAGCGTTTCGCCCTATGGCCAGAGCAGACGCAGGCCGATTTTCTAGCACCCCAAGGTTATGAGGCGGTGTACCGTACCAATGCCATCACGCGCTATGGTGAACATGGAAATGCGTTGCTGTCGCGCTGGCCGGTCCTGACGCAACAGCATGAAGACATGTCGGATCACCGTTTGGAGCAGCGTGGATTTTTGCATGTCACACTCAATGTGCACGGGCGCGTGGTGCATGTGCTGGTGGTCCATTTGGGCTTGGTTAAAGCCAGTCGAGCGCGTCAGGTTGCGCAATTGCAGCGTTTCATTTTGCGTGAAATTGCGCCAGATGCCCCACTGTTGGTGGCGGGTGATTTCAACGATTGGGGCACCTTGGTGCAAGATGCGCTGGCGCTGGCGGGTCTGCACACCTGGGATGTGCCGCACCCGACCTTTCCGTCGCGTTTGCCCTTGGCACAGCTGGACTACGTGTTTGCCAGGGGCCTCAAGCCGATGGGTCTGACTGTGCCGCGCGGACGTATCTGGGGCCGCATGTCAGACCATTTGCCGTTGATTGCTGAATTTGCCTTGACCGTTTGAACGTCCGGTGAAGTCGCATCAAGTCGGTCATCAGCTGAAGTTGCTCAAAGGGTCACAAGCTTTTTTTGCAGCACTGGTGCAGGCCATCGATGCCAGCTTGCACGAAGTTAGGCTGGAAACCTACATCTTCAATGTGCAGGGCGGCGGCGAGCTGGTGGCACAGGCGATGGTGCGTGCCGCTGCACGCGGTGTGGCGGTGTATGTGGTAGTGGATGGCATTGGCACACCGGAATTGCCAGTGCCGTGGCCAGCGCGATTTGCCGAGGTGGGCGTGCAGTGGCGCGTGTTCAAGCCATTGGGGCGTTTGGGTTTGTTGGTACCCAGCCGCTGGCGGCGACTGCACCGCAAGTTGTGCGTGGTCGATGGCCAAATGGCTTTCTGCGGCGGTATGAATGTGCTGGACGATTGGTTTGACCCGAACCATGGTGAGTTGGCTGCACCGCGCTATGATTTTTCTGTGTGTGTGACTGGTCCATTGGTGCAAGCCACGCACCTGGCCATGAGCCAGTTTTGGTGGCGCATGCAAGCCGCGCAACGCGCACAGCGGGTAGATTGGGCTGGCGCCTGGCAAGCCTTGCAGCTGGCGGTTCAAGTGAAACGCAAGTCAGTCCCGGTTGAAGCCGCGATGGGTCGTGCTGCAGCGGAGTTGGTGCTGCGTGACAACCTGCGTTTTCGCTCATCAATTGAGCGGGCCTACAGGCAGGCCCTGGGAGATGCACGGCGTGACATTATTGTGGCCAATGCGTATTTTTTACCAGGTCGAAAAATTCGCCAAGGCCTGATTCATGCGGCACGGCGAGGCGTGCGGGTGCGTCTGCTGTTGCAAGGGCGCTACGAATACTTCATGCAGTTCCATGCAGCCAATGCGCTTTATGCCCCACTGCTGGCAGCGGGCGTCGAGATTTACGAGTACACACCGAGTTTTATGCACGCCAAGGTGGCCGTGGTGGACGGCCGTTGGGCGACGGTTGGCTCATCCAACCTGGACCCCTTGAGTTTGCTTCTGGCGCGCGAGGCCAATGTGGTGATAAGAGACGTTGTTTTTGCACAAGGTTTGCAGCGGTGTCTTGAACAGGCCATACGTCGTGATGCAAAGCAAGTGGATGCTGATCAGCATGCCAAGCGGAGCACGCGCCAGCGGGTGTTTGATGCGTTGGCCTATTGGTTGATGCGGGTGTTGCTGTTTATCACCGGAAGGCGCTACTAGTTTAATAGTGATGAAGTCATTAAAAAAGGGCACTAGAGCTTAATAACCTTAATATCAAAACACTGATACGATTCACTTTCAATTAATTTTTATATCTTTACCATGAACCCAGCTGAACAAGACGAAGGCGTACCGGTATCGGTGAAAATCCGGGAGCGCGTCAAGGCCGCGCGCAAGCGGTTCCATGCCAACGATAACATTGCTGATTTCATTCAACCCGGTGAGCTTGAACTGCTGCTCGATGAAGTTGAAGAGAAAATGAAAGGTGTCTTGAGCAGCCTGGTGATTGACACCGAGCATGACCACAACACGGACAACACGGCGCGGCGCGTCGCCAAAATGTACCTCAAGGAAGTCTTTCAGGGGCGTTATGTCGAGGCGCCGGCCATCACCGAATTTCCGAACGCTGAGCACCTCAATGAGCTGATGATTGTGGGCCCGATCACGGTGCGCAGTGCCTGCAGTCACCATTTTTGTCCGATCATGGGCAAGATTTGGATTGGTGTGCTGCCCAACGAGCACACCAACGTGATTGGCCTGTCCAAGTACGCGCGTCTGGCGGAATGGGTGATGGGCCGTCCGCAAATTCAGGAAGAAGCGGTGGTGCAACTGGCGGACTTGATTCAGCAAAAAACCCAGCCAGACGGTCTGGCCATTGTGATGGAAGCGAGTCACTTTTGCATGAGCTGGCGTGGTGTCAAAGATGTGGACAGCAAGATGATCAACTCAGTGATGCGCGGTAGTTTCCTTAAAGATGTCAATTTGCGGCGCGAATTTTTGTCACTTATTCCCCAGAAAGGCTAACCATGTTGGTTCGTTTACTTTATGCCAGCCGGGCGATCGACACGCGGCCTGAAACCATTGAATCAATCTTGCATCAGTCCCGCGACCACAACCCGAGCACCGGCGTGACAGGCGTGTTGTGTTATGGCGGGGGCATTTTCTTGCAGGCTATTGAGGGCGGGCGGATGGCGATCAGTGAACTTTATGGTCACATCCAGCGCGACGTGCGCCACAAAGACGTGGTGTTGCTGCACTACGAGGAAATCTCTGAGCGCCGTTTTTCGGGCTGGACCATGGGAGAAGTCAATATGACCCGCATCAATGCCTCCATATTACTCAAGTACGCTGAAAAGCCTCAGCTTGATCCCTATTCGGTGTCGGGTAAGGTGTCGTTGGCCTTGCTTGAAGAGCTGATGGCGACCGCGTCCATCATTGGCCGGGCCTGAGGCTGTGCCATCTCCTGCAGCGGGTCAGCCAGTCAAAACTGATCCTGCTGCGCTTCTTACGGATGGCCCGCCGCTGCTGTTGGGTTGCGATTTTTCCAGCGCGCCCAATGCCAAAAAAACCATTGTGGTCGCCCTCGGAGCACTGAAAGACGGGCGAATACAGCTATTGAATTTAGAGCGTTTTGCAACACTGACAGCGTTTGAGGATTGGCTCACAAAGCCCAGAGGCTGGGTTGGGGCCTTTGACCTGCCTTTCGGGCTGCCGCGCGAGCTGGTGCAAACCCTGGGCTGGCCCACCGATTGGGCGTCTTGCATGGCGCATTATGCCGCTCTGAGCCGGGATCAAATCCGCAGTGAATTTGCGGCGTTTTGCAACGCGCGCCCGGTCGGGGGCAAATTTGCGCACCGAGCCACCGATCGCCCGGCCGGTTCCAGCCCCAGTATGAAATGGGTGAATCCGCCAGTGGCCTTCATGCTGCATGCGGGTGTGTCGGTGTTATTGCGCAGCGGGGCTAGGTTACCGGGATTGCACACGCCGACTGCCGTTGCTCAGGGTGGTGAGGCGTGTCGACCCTTGAAAGTGGCTTTGGAGGCTTACCCTGGCTTGTTGGCGCGTGAGGTGCTGGGCCAGCGCAGTTACAAGGCCGACGACAAGGCGCGCCAAACGTCTGATCGCCTGATCGCTCGCAAAGACCTGATCACCGCGCTGGAGCACGGCGGCACGCGGCTGGGTTTGCGTTTGAAACTCTCACACGCACAGCGCGACGCGCTGGCTGACGATGCACGCGGCGACACCCTGGATGCGGTGCTGTGTTTGATGCAGGCGGCGTGGGCGCAAACCCGCTTCTTAGCGGGTGACGCGCACTACGGTTTACCGCCTGATATGGACCCGCTGGAAGGCTGGATCGTTACCGCTTGAACTGGCTACACCAATAGCCTGGCTGTTGGTGTAGGGGCTGCGCCCTTGCTGCGAACGATTGCTCGGTTTCGGCTCGTCCGACTCAAGGCTTGGCAATCAGTGCTTCCTCAAGCTTGCCCGCCAATTGTGCAATGGCCAGCGACGCAGGGCAGCCCGGCAGGGCCTGAACCAGCAGCTGACGCCTCATCACGGCCTGACGCACAGACGGGTCAGCCGGAATGTCACCCATGTGCACCAGACGCACGTTTTCGCCCGGCTTGGCCACCACAAAGCGGTCAAGCACCTGCTGCAACTGGGTGGTGATGGCCCGGCCATCCCCCATGCGCGCAGTCTGGTTGATCACCATGCGAATGATTCTGCGCTTTTGCTGGCCTACCAGCACCTTGATGGTGGCGTAAGCGTCGGTCAGCGACGTCGGCTCTGGTGTGGCAACCACCAGCACCTCAGAGGCCAGCGACACCGCAAACAGCACCACATCCGAGATGCCGGCACCGGTGTCAAGCAGCACAATGTCGTAGTGTGGCAGCAGGCCGGAGATGATGCGAAGAAAGTCATCGCGCACGTTGGGGGTCAAGCGCGAGTACTCCACCATGCCAGAGCCTGCCAGCAACACCGAAAAGCCACCGGGCGCGCGCACAATGGCTTCTTCAAGCTTGGCTTTGCCCGTGAACACGTCATGCAGCGTAATTTTGGGGTAGAGGTTCAGCACCACGTCCAGATTCGCCAAGCCCAGGTCGGCATCCAGCACCAACACCTTTTGACCGCGTTTGGCCAAGGCCGCGGCCAGATTGGCTGACACAAATGTTTTACCCACACCACCTTTGCCACTGGTCACAGCCAGCACCTTGCCAAGCGGCTTCAGCGGCATCTTGACGGGTGCGCTTTCAGGCACGGAGGGGTTCAATACGTCGCTCATTTCAGTTCACCCTATTCATTGCACTGCCCGATGAAACGACAGACTTTTCATTCGTCATGCTCTCAATCCACGCTGGATCATCCAGAGAGAGCGGACCAAATAACAAATTTTTCTCTTCTGCACTGACTGCCAGCACGGGCTGAGGCTCAATGCACACGCGGTTGCGGCCTTCGGATTTGGCGCGGTAAAGCTCAGTGTCTGCGCGGTCCACCCACATGTCTGGCGTGGAACGCACCCAGCGCGGCGCATACGCACCGCCAATGCTGATTGTGATGTTGATGCTGGCACCTTTGTGCAGCATGACGCGCATGGCACTGGCAGATTCCCGAATACGTTCCGCCACCTGATGGCCATATTGCCCCTGGCAACTGGGCAAGATGATGACGAACTCTTCGCCGCCAAAGCGCGCCACGGTGTCCATCGGCCGCACACATTTGGCCAGCATTTTGGCAAACGCCTGCAACACAGCGTCACCGGCCGGATGCCCATAGGTGTCGTTGACACTCTTGAAGTGGTCAATATCGAGCATCAGCAACAAGGCTGGCTCGCCTGAGCGCGCCACAACTTCAACTTCGCGGGCCAGCACGCTTTGGAAATAACGCCGATTGGCCAAGCCCGTCAGGGGGTCTTTCAGGGAAAGCTCGCACAGTTTGTCAATCACGGCCTGCACATAGGCTTGTTGATCGGCGCCAGGCTCCGGTAATTTGCAGGCCCCATGCTCCAACAGTGCACGCGCATCGTCCAGACGTAATTTGTGTGGGTCAATCATGGAGGATGCAGACGGTAAAGTCTTGGAAAAAGACTGATATTCGAGGCTTCCAGTCTAACAGGTTCGTTTTTGCACTGATACTTCAAACAAGGTGTGAATCGGCCTTGTTTTGCAGTGCTTGCAGTCTTCGTTGTCAATTTTCGTGCAATGCCTGGTGGGATATTTTTGGGGTAAAAATGATGTGGCGGTATTTGGTCGTGGGGTGTCTTTTGATGCCGCAGTTGGGCTTGGCGGAGGCGTTTTCTGGTGCGGTGACGCATGTGTCCGACGGCGATACTTTGTGGGTCAGGCCAGCAGACGGGCGCGCACCGCGCAAGTTGCGTCTGCAAGGGCTGGATGCGCCCGAGATCTGCCAGTCGGGTGGTGCGGCATCGCGTGCCACGCTCAGCCGGCTGGTGGCGGGCAAGACCGTGCGGGTGACGGTGAAGTACCACGACGCCTACGGCCGGGGGTTGGCCCGTATGGTGGTCAATGGCCACGATGTAGGTGCCACGCTGGTGCAGTCGGGTCACGCCTGGTCCGGTCGCTGGCATCGCAGTCTTGGGCCTTATGCAGCGCAGGAAAGCCAGGCCCGCGCAGCCCGAAGGGGCTTGTTTGCCAATCCTGCGGCAGAGCTGCCGCGTGATTTTCGCAAGCGCTACGGCAGTTGCTTCTCGGCCAAGCCCTAGCAGCCTGTCGGACTTTCGGAGGCATCGGCTGCAATTCGACCGCAGCGGTCCATTTTTCACCGTCTTTTTGCCCCATAGCTCGACTATGAGGCTGCAAATCCGGCAAAAAATGGCCTCGCTGGGGCCGAATTTCGCTTCGATGCCGAAAGTCCGACAGGCTGCTAGGGTGTGCGCGCCTGGTCAGGCCATTGGCCCACACACCGGGCAACCCGGATGGCGGCCAATGCGTATCTCGGTGAACGCCATGGCCCGGCCGTCGAGCATCAGCAAGCGGCCGGTCAGGGGTGTCCCCGCACCGCTGATCAATTTGAGCGCTTCAGCGGCCTGCATGCTGCCAATGATGCCCACCAGTGGCGCAAACACACCCATGGTGGCGCAGCGGGTTTCTTCAAAGGTGGCCTCGGGCGGGAACACGCAGGCATAGCAGGGTGACTGCAGGTCGCGCGGGTCATAGACGCTGATTTGACCGTCAAAGCGAATCGCCGCACCGGACACCAGCGGTTTCTGATGGCTCACACAGGCCGCGTTAATGGCGTGCCGAGTGGTGAAGTTGTCGCAACAGTCCAGCACCACATCGGCTTGGGCCACCAGTTCATCGAGCAAGGCGGCGTCGGCACGTTTTTGAAGGGCGGTGACTTGCACGCCCGGATTGATTTCAGCAATGGCCGTTTGAATTGAGTTGACCTTGGGGCTGCCCACACGCGCCACAGTGTGGGCCACCTGGCGCTGCAGATTGGTCAGATCCACCGTGTCGTGGTCAACCACTGTGATGTGCCCGACACCGGCTGAACCCAGATAAAGCGCCACCGGCGAGCCCAAGCCGCCCGCGCCGATGAGCAACACATGCGCACCCATGATGCGCTCCTGGCCCTCAACGCCTATTTCATTGAGCAGCACATGGCGCGAGTAGCGCAGCAGATCGTCGTCAAGCATGGACGGGCTTTTAATTTTCTTTCTTTTCTTCCGGGCGTTCAACCAGCGTCTTGCTGACCACCACAGGCTGGCCTTTGAGCTGGTTCAGTGCCTGCATCAGTGGAAAGTCTTTGGCTGTGCCGAACTCTGGCGGCTTGCGCTCGGATGCGGGTTTTTTCATTTCTTCTTCAAGCTTGATGCGGGCTTCTTCACGCGCTTTCTCGCGCGTGGCATCTTTCACCTCATCGCCCTGGCCGCTGGCAAGGTGCTTTTCAAGGTCAGCCTCACGGGTGCGCAGCGCTGCAAACAGATTGCCTTCTTCGGATTCGTCCACCATCACGTCGGGCACGATGCCCTTGGCCTGGATGGACTTGCCGCTGGGGGTGTAGTAGCGGCTGGTGGTGAGCTTGAGGGCGGCAGTGGGGCAGTTGTCCATGCGGAAAGCGGAATCCAGACAGACAGCAGTTTGCACCGAGCCTTTGCCAAAGGTCTGGTTGCCAAGCACCTTGGCACGTTTGTGGTCTTGCAAGGCGCCGGCCACGATTTCACTGGCAGAGGCTGAACCCTCGTTCACAAGTACCACCAGCGGCACAGATTTCAAGGCACCGTGGGTCACGGCTTCAAGGCGTTTGAGTGGGTCTGGCCCGCCTCGGCGCTGGTAATAGCGGGGCGCCGCTTTGTAGGTGAACTTGCTCTCAGGCAACTGGCCGTTGGCCGACACCACGGTCACGTTCTCGGGCAAAAAAGCGGCAGAAATGGCCACGGCGGCGTCCAGGTAACCACCTGGGTCGTTGCGCAAATCAAGCACCAAGCCCTTGAGGTTGGGGTCTTGCTTGTACATCTCTTCCATCTTGCGGGCAAAGTCAGACACCGTGCGTTCCTGGAACTGGCTCAAACGAACCCAGCCATAGCCGGGCTCGATCATTTTGGATTTGACGCTTTGGGTCTTGATCTCTTCGCGCACGATGGTGATCGGGAACGTGCGGTTCTCATCCTTGCGGAAAATGCTCAGGAGCACTTTGGTGCCAGGTTCGCCGCGCATACGCTTGACGCCTTCGTTGAGCGTCATGCCTTTGACTGGTGCGTCGTCAATTTTGACAATCAGGTCGTTGGGTTTGAGTCCGGCACGAAAGGCCGGTGAGTCCTCAATGGGCGACACCACCTTGATGAGGCCGTCTTCCTGGGAAATTTCAATACCCACGCCGACAAATTTGCCGGTGGTGCCTTCGTTGAAATCCTTCAATGATTTTTTGTCCAGGTAGACCGAGTGAGGGTCGAGCCCGGCCACCATGCCGGCAATGGCATCGGTGATGAGTTTTTTCTCATCCACCGGCTCCACGTAATTGCTCTTGACCATGCCAAACACGGCGGCGAGCTGTTGCAACTCTTCCAGTGGCAAGGGCGCCAAGGTGCTACGGGCCACGGTTTGCAGCGATACCGTTGTCAAGGCCCCGGCGAAGACGCCGACAGAGATCCAGCCGGCGATTTTCAATTTTTGACCCATGGTGTTTCCAGCGCTTGTGAGCGAGTTAATGTGAAATATTTGACACTGCGACGCTGCCAGTGTTCCCCGTCAGCTGCAAAAAATCAGGTATTGCCCTGTGTGGCGAGTGCCTGCGCCGCTTTGGTAGCGGTTTGAGCAACGCGCGAATGGTAAGGGTGAATGGGGTTGAGGTGATTGTTGAGTGCATGCACAAGCGCAACGCTGTTAAGGACATTCAAATCAGCAAAGCGCGCTGCTGCATTCTAAAATGACAGGCTTGGCTTACGCTTAACCTTAAGGATTTTCAAGTGAAATTTATTCTCGACAACTGGATGCTGATGGCGGTGGCGCTGTCAGCTGGCGGCATGTTGCTGTGGCCAATGCTCAGCGGCGGCGGCCCGGGCGCACTCTCGGCTGACGGCGCGGTGCAACTCATCAACCGTGAAAAAGCGGTGGTGGTGGACGTGTGCGAGCCGGCTGAATTTGCAGCGGGTCACGTGGCCGGGGCTAAAAACATCCCCTTGAGTCAGCTTGAAGGCAAGTTGGCTACCACGATAAAAAACAAGGCGCTACCCGTGATTCTGGTGTGTTACTCGGGCGCCCGCAGCAGCCGCGCCGTGTCGATTGCCAAGAAACTCGGGTTTGAAAACGCCCATTCGTTGTCCGGCGGCATGGGCGCTTGGCGCAGTGCCAATTTGCCGATTGAAAAAACCTGAACCTGGAGCCTGCCATGCAAGCCGTCAAGATGTACACCACCGCCGTTTGCCCCTACTGCATTCGCGCCAAGCAACTCCTCAAAGCCCGCGGTGTGGCTGAAATTGAAGAAATCCGCATTGACTTGAACCCCGCTGAACGCGATCAGATGATGGCCACCACCCAGCGCCGCACCGTACCGCAGATTTTCATTGGCAACACCCATGTGGGTGGCTGCGATGACCTGGTGGCGCTCGACGCAAAGGGTGGCCTGCTGCCCTTGCTGCAAAGCGCCTGAGATAATTCCTGTGACACCTTTGCCTGCGCCACCGTGGTTCAGGCGCCTCATTTATTAAACTGAAAGACCCTCATGGCAGATACCCAAGACCCCATTTTTCAAATTCAACGCGTCTACCTCAAGGAAGCCTCTTTGGAGCAACCCAACTCACCGGCGATTTTGCTGGAGCAGGAACAACCCACGGTGGACATCCAGCTCGGCGTGAACGCCGCACCAGTGGCCGACGGCGTGTATGAAGTCATGGTCACAGCCACCGTGCAGACCAAAATCAAAGACAAAACCGTGTTTTTGGTGGAAGCCACGCAAGCCGGAATTTTTGAGATTCGCAACCTGCCAGCCGAACAAATGAGCCAGATCATGGGCATTGCCTGCCCCCAAATTGTCTACCCCTATCTGCGCGGCAACGTGGCGGATTTGATCCAGCGGGCCGGCTTCCCGCCCGTGCACTTGTCTGAAATCAACTTCCAGGCGATGTACGAGCAGCAACAGCAAGCGGCTCAGGCTGAGCCCGCGCTGGCTCAGTAATTTATAAGCCTTTTAGTGCTCTAGCCCTTATATAGATTGCGCGAGCAGCTATGAAAATTATAGTATTAGGGGCGGGCGCATGGGGCACTGCACTGGCCGCCAGCGCCAGTGCCCAATCTGCTGGGCATGCCGTCACGCTGTGGGCGCGGGACGCGGCGCTGGTCAGCCTGATGCAGGCGCAACGTGAGAACCCGCGTTACCTGGCGGGCGTGGCGTTGCCGCAGGCTTTGGCTTTTAGCGCCGTGCCACTGGCCCAACTGGCTACTTTGGTGGCGCAGGCAGATCTGGTGGTGATTGCCACCCCAATGGCGGCCTTGCGTCAAATGCTGACCGCGCTGCCCACCTGCCGTGCCCCGGTGGCCTGGTTGTGCAAAGGCTTTGAAGCCCCCGCTTCAGAGAGTTTTGGCCTTCTAGCCCATGAAATACAAGCACAAGAAGCTCCTGATTTAATAGCGGGTGCGCTCAGTGGCCCGAGCTTTGCGCTGGAGGTGGCGCGCGGCCAGCCCACGGCCTTGGTGGCTGCCAGCGCCCATGAGGCGGTGCGCCAAACCCTGGTGGCGGCGTTTCACAGCCCCTTGCTGCGCGTTTATGCCAACGACGACATCGTCGGTGTTGAGGTGGGGGGCGCGGTCAAGAACGTGCTGGCCATTGCCGCCGGCCTGTGTGACGGCCTGCAACTGGGCTTGAATGCCCGTGCTGCGCTGATCACCCGCGGTCTGGCTGAAATGACCCGGCTTGGTGTCGCCTTGAGCGCGCAAGCCACTACCTTCATGGGCCTGAGCGGCCTGGGTGACTTGGTGCTGACCGCTACCGGCGACCTCTCGCGCAACCGCCAAGTGGGCCTGGCGCTGGCGCAGGGGCAAAGCTTGACACAAGCCACCGCCGCGCTGGGCCATGTGGCTGAAGGCGTGTACAGCGCCCGTACCGTGGTGCAGCGTGCCACCCATGTGGGTGTCGACATGCCGATTGCCCAAGCTGTGGTGGCCTTGCTGGACGGCCAGTTGACCCCGGCGCAAGCAGTGGCCGCCTTGATGGGGCGCGAACCGGCCATCGAGCAAGCTGGCGTTGCATCATCCCTGTGACCTTTCTCAGAAGTTGACCTTCACACCCTGGAGCATTTGACATGACAGCGCATTCCGATTTTTCACCCGCCTTTGTGACTGAGCTGGCGCGTGCCGATGTGGCGCGGGCTTTGCAGGAAGACGTGGGTGACGCCGACTTGACCGCAGGCCTGATCGACCCCACCGTGCGTGCCACGGCCCGCGTGATTGCGCGTGAAAGCGCCGTGATTTGCGGCGAACCTTGGGTGCAAGCCGCCTTGCGCCAGATGGACCCCGAAGTGGAGGTGATCTGGCATGTGCCTGAGGGCCATCGATGTGCTGCCGATCAGGTGGTGCTGGAAATCCATGGCCGCGCGCGCGCGCTCCTGACGGCTGAGCGCACGGCCCTGAATTTTTTGCAATTGCTCAGTGCCGTGGCCAGCAAAACCAGCGACTACGTGCAGGCTGTGCACGACGTGCCGGGTGTCCGCGCCCGTATTGTCGACACCCGTAAAACGCTGCCAGGCCTGCGCCTGGCACAAAAATACGCGGTGTTGACCGGCGGCGGTGTCAATCACCGGCTGGGTTTGTACGACGCCGTGCTGATCAAAGAAAACCACATCGCCGCAGCGGGCGGTGTCACCGCCGTGCTGCGCAAAGCCGCGCTGGTGGCCCCGACGGCCAAATTTGTTGAAATTGAAGTCGAAACTCTGGCCCAACTCAGCGAAGCGCTCGACGCCGGTGCCGCCATGGTGCTGCTCGACAACATGAGCCTGGGCCAGTTGAGTCAGGCGGTGCGCCTGAATGCCGGGCGGGCCATTTTGGAGGTTTCTGGCGGGGTCAACCTGACCAGTGTGCGCGCCATTGCCTCCACCGGCGTGGACCGCATCTCGGTGGGCGCCCTGACCAAAGACGTCAAAGCCATCGATTTCTCCATGCGTTTCGCTGCAGACGCTGTCTGAATGCTTGACGCAAACCACGTTGTTTGAAGAACAGGAGTCCCTATGACCTGCGCCCTGAAAGAAGTTGACTACGAACAACCCCAGGCCGAGTCTGCGGCTGGCAGCACGGTGTGCGCCACCAAACACGCTTGGGCGCGTGTGCCCGAGGAGCCCAGTCAGACGGAGCGGGCAGCCTTGAAAGACAAGATTCGTCGGCTCCTGAAAGAAAAAAACGCCGTGATGGTGTCGCACTATTACGTGCACCCTGACCTGCAGGACCTGGCCGAAGAAACCGGGGGGCTGGTCAGCGATTCGCTCGAGATGGCCCGCTTTGGTCGCGACCATGCGGCCCAGACGCTGGTGGTCTCAGGCGTGCGTTTTATGGGCGAGACCGCCAAAATCCTGTCGCCTGAAAAGCGCGTGTTGATGCCCGACCTAGAGGCTACCTGCTCGCTTGATTTGGGTTGCCCGGTGGATGATTTCAGTGCGTTTTGTGACGCCCACCCTGACCGCACGGTGGTGGTGTATGCCAACACCAGTGCGGCGGTCAAGGCGCGCTCGGACTGGCTGGTGACGTCGAGCTGCGCGCTCGACATTGTGGCGGCCCTGAAGGCCCGGGGACACAAAATCCTGTGGGCGCCAGATCGGCACTTGGGTGGCTACATCCAGCGCGAGACCGGGGCTGACATGCTGATGTGGAACGGCTCCTGCATTGTTCACAACGAGTTCAAGGCCTTTGAACTGAAAGGCCTGATGCAGGCGCACCCGGGTGCCAAAGTGCTGGTGCACCCGGAGTCGCCAGCCGATGTGATTGCGCTGGCGGATTCCGTGGGTTCCACGTCCGGCATTCTGAAAGCTGCCCACGACATGGACGCCAAAGAATTCATCGTGGCCACCGACAACGGCATGATGCACAAGCTGCGCACGCTCAACCCGGGCAAGGTGTTTCTGGAAGCCCCCACGGCCGGCAACAGCGCCACCTGCAAGAGCTGCGCCCACTGCCCCTGGATGGCCATGAACAGCCTAGCGGACGTGGCCCGGGTGCTGGCAACCGGTGCCAATGAGGTGGGGGTGGACCCGGCCATCATCCCGCGCGCCAGGTTGCCGATAGACCGCATGCTGGCGTTCACCGCTGCGCTCAAAGGCGGTCAGGATGCCGGCAGCCTGGTGCCGCTGATTGGCGCCGCCTGACTACTGCGCGTTAACGCAGCCGCAAAGGATCGCGGCGGCGTTCGCTGCCTGGGTGGGAGGGTGACAGCACATTGGCCGTGGCCGGGTTGGGGTCGGTCCAGCCGAAAAACCTGAAAATATCGCTGCGTTTGCCCATCGCGTCCGCGTAGCCCAGGGCCATGAGTTCCTGGGTGAAGCCTTGCTCAAACAACAGGTAGCTGGCCAGGCCCGAGCCCTTGATGTCGACCGTTTTGGCGCAGGCCCGGGCACCGCACAGGGTGCGCACGGCGTCGGGCAAGGCCTGGATGTGACGTGCCGCAATGTCATCCAGGCGCTGGGAGGGCGAGATCAACAGCAATTCAATCGTGCGCAAGTTGCTGGCATTGCGCATCTCGGCAGGTACCAGGCTCAGCGTTTGGTTGATGCGCCGAATGCGCTCGACATCGACCGCCATGGCATCGAGAAAAATGTTCGACAGCGTGTGCCCGGCAATTTGTGCCATGGACGGGTAGCTGCTGTGTTCCGGTGCACAAGATTCACTTTTGCGCTCGTTCATGCGGCCGGCCCCCACCACCAGAATCCGACGTCCGCCCAGATGGATGGCAGGGGCAATCGGGGCCGACTGGCGCATCGAGCCATCACCGAAATACTGTGTGGTGCCGTCAATTTGCAGCGCGGTGGCCGGGAACACAAAGGGAATCGCCGAAGAGGCCAGCAAATGGGCGTGCGTAATGCAGTCGCGCACGGCCCGCCGGTCTGAGCGCACCCAGGGCATCAGGCGTTTGTCGCCCTCAAAAAAGGTGATGTGCTCGCCCGAGCTGTAGCTTGACGCCGTGACCGCCAGCGCCTGAACCTGCCCACTGAGAATCAGCTCCGGCAGGCGTTTAAGCGGCACCAGATGGGCCAGCAACTCAGACAAGGGCGCGTTGTCCAGCAGCGAGCGTGGTTGGGTGCGCCGCCACTTGGCAACCACCCAGCCCAGCGACAACAGGGTCAGCCAGGAGCTGCCCGCACGCAGCATGTCAACCGCGTCGGTCCGGTAGACCTGCCCAGAATGGAACTGCCGCCACACCTGCGCAATGCGGTGCACCGCGTCGTCAAAATCGTCTGCCCCGCAGGCCAGCGCGGCTGCGTTGATGGCCCCGGCGGATGTGCCGGTGATGATCGGGAACGGATTGGCCTGTGTCAGCGCGCCCGCGTCCCGGCGGATGTCGGCAATCGCCTCCAGCACCCCCACTTGGTACGCCGCACGCGACCCGCCGCCCGACAGCATCAAAGCCGTGCCAGCGTGTGGCTCAGCGGGGGATTCAGGCGGTGAAAGTGGATCGTGGGCCATGGCTGGATTATCCGCAGCGGCATCGGGTTTCAAGGGTGCCAAAGCGTGCGGGTGAACCCTATGGCGGGTAAACCCCGATTTTCCGAGTTCCATAAGGTCAAGCTTATCTTGGCTAGACTAGAGCCCCCTTAGGAGAACCAAATGGCAGTAGTTGAGCAGACAGTGATCGACGCCCTCAAAAGCGTCATTGATCCCAATACCGGGCGTGACTTTGTCACAAGCAAAGCCGTCAAAAACCTGACCGTGACCGATGGCGACGTGGCCTTTGACGTTGAGCTGGGTTACCCCGCCAAGAGCCAGATTCCAGGCTTTCGCAAGGCGCTGATCGCTGCTGCCAAAAGTGTGGTCGGTGTGGTCAATGTGTCGGTCAATGTCACCACCCACATCACCGCGCATGCGGTGCAGCGCGGTGTGGCCTTGCTGCCCAAGGTGAAAAACATTGTGGCCGTGGCCTCGGGCAAAGGCGGTGTGGGCAAGAGCACCACCGCCGTCAATCTGGCGCTGGCACTGGCTGCCGAAGGCGCCAGCGTGGGGCTGCTCGATGCCGACATTTATGGCCCAAGCATTCCGATGATGATGGGCATTGAGGGCCGCCCCGACAGCGCCGACGGCCAGACCATGGAGCCGATGGAAAACTACGGCGTGCAGGTCATGTCGAT